>NZ_VOHR01000370.1 GCF_009192725.1 Segeticoccus rhizosphaerae
GACCGGCCACGAGGGTCGGCACGTCCCGCCCGTCCGGCAGCCGGCCCTTCGGGCCGCGTCCGGTGCGGACGACGGTGGCGTCGAGCCGTCGACCGAGGGCGGCCTGCTCGGAACGCAGCGGCGTGCACACGCGGTAGGTCACGTCGTGGCCCCCGGGGAGTATCGGAGCGCAGCGGAGAACTTCGTGGGGTGACTCATGTCCGGGGCCCCCGGGAAGTATCGGAGCGCAGCGGAGAACTTCGCGGGGTGACTCATGTCTCCCTCCTCCGGACGTAGCGGCCCAGCGCCCAGATCGGGAAGACCAGGCGGTAGAGGTGGTAGTTGATGTAGAAGTCACCCGGGAAGCCGGTGGCGGTGTAGAGGTCCTCGTCCCACGTGCCGTCCGGGCGCTGGCGCTGGACCAGCCAGCCGATGCCACGCTCGACGCTCCTGCCTTCGCGGCCGGCAGCCAGGAGGGCCAGCAGAGCCCACGCCGTCTGCGAGGGAGTCGATTCGCCGCGTCCCGCCCAGCCGGCCGGGTCGTCATAGGACCGCAGGTCCTCGCCCCAGCCGCCGTCGTCGTTCTGGTGGTCCTCCAACCAGCGCACGGCCCGGCCGATCTCGGGAGCATCGGCGGGCAACCCTGCCGCGACCAGGGCGGGCACGACGGCGCCGGTGCCGTAGACGTAGTTGGCGCCCCACCGGCCGAACCACGAGCCGTCGGGCTCCTGGGCGTTCAGCAGCCAGGCCACCCCACGGCGGCAGTCCTCACTGTCCTGGTCCCCCACCGCAGCCAGCATCTCCACCACGTGGGCGGTCACGTCGGCCGACGGTGGGTCGATGATCGCGCCGAAGTCGCAGAACGGCAGCGCGAGCGCCAGCGTGCTGGTGTTGTCCGCGTCGAAGGCCCCCCAGCCACCGTCGCGCGACTGCATGCCGCGGGTCCACCTCACGCCTCGCTGGATCGAGGACTCGAGCCGCACCGGGTCGGTGTGCCGGACCCGTGCGAGCGCCAGGACGATCTCGGCGGTGTCGTCGGTGTCGGGATAGCCGTCGTTGGCGAACTCGAAGGCCCAGCCACCCGATTCGAGGTTTGGGCGGCGCACCTGCCAGTCGCCGCCGGCGTCGATCTGCTCACCGAGCATCCAGTCCGTGGCGCGGGTCAGCGCCTCGTCGTCAGCGGCAACCCCGGCATCCAGCAGCGCGGTCATCGCGAGCGCGGTGTCCCACACCGGTGACTGGCACGCCTCGAGGCGACGCACCGGCCCGTCGGGGCCATCCTCCACGATGAGGAAGCCGTCGAGCCCGCGCAAGCCGGCTTGCATGGCCGGATGGTCGACCTCGAGCCCGAGCAGGTTCAGGGCGAGCAGCGAGTAGACCCAAGGCGGTTGGATGCCGCCCCAGCTACCGTCCTCCTCCTGCCGCTCGAGGATCCACTCCTGCGCCCGCCGCACGGCGCGGCGCCGGACCGCACGCAGGGGGTGACGGGCATACCAGTGGAGGGCGCCGTCGAGGCGCTCGAACAGCCCGGCCGTGCTGTGGATCGGCGAGCGCGCCGGCCTCGGGCCACCGGTCCGCAGCTCATCGATGCCGAAGCCGAGTGGGCGTGCCGGACGGAGGGTGCAGACCACGGAAAGGGGCACGATCGTCTGCCGCGCCCAGCACGCCCAGTCATAGATGTTCAGGGGCGCCCACGAGGGGAGGAAGATCATCTCCGGGGGGAGCGTGGGCAGCTCGTCCCAGGACCAGAGCCCGAAGAGCGCCAGCCAGATCCGGGTGAAGACCCGGGTCTGCTCGACTCCTCCGTGCTGCAGCACGTATGCCGCGGCGCGAGCCATGTGCGCGGCATCCGGCTGGTCTCCCGCCAGCCGCAGCGCGACCCATGCCTCGACCGTCGTGGACAGGTCGGGCGGGCCGCCGTAGAAGTTGGCCCACGTGCCGTCGGCCCGTTGCTGCCGCCGGATCCAACGGGCCGCCGCCTGCGTCTCCGAGTCGGTGCGGACCCCGAGGAACTCCCGCAACAGGAGGTCCTCGGCGTCCATCGTGACGTTCGTCTCCAGCTCGCCCTTCCACCAGCCCTGCTCGTCCTGCAGGCCCCGCAGGTGCGCCACCGCGGCGTCCAGGGCCCGCCGTGCGACGCTGGGGACCACGACCGACGTGCGCGGCGCAGCAGGCACGGAGCCGGTGCGCAGGCGACGCTCTCCGACGGTGGTCATCAGGCATCCCTCCCCACCACGAAGTTGCCGAGGCTGATCAGCTCGTCCGTGACCTGGTCCGGCAGGTCGACCGCCTGGATCGCCTTCAGCGCCAAGGCCAGCCGTCGTTCGGCCTCCTGCTGGGCCCACGCTCGCCCACCGCCGCGCTCGACCAGCTCGGCGCCCTGCGACAGCCGGGCCTCGTCGTCCGACCGCTGGGGCTCGGCCAGCCAGGCCAGGAGCTCTCGACCGACGGCACCGCCGTGCTCCGTGGCGTAGGCGATCGGCAGTGTCTTCTTGCGCGAGCGCAGGTCGGAGTGCACCGGCTTGCCCGTGGTCACGGGGTGGCCCCAGATGCCGAGCAGGTCGTCGACGAGCTGGAAGGCGATGCCGAGCTGCCCGCCATACGTGGACAACGCCTCGATCACGGGCTCCTCCGCCGCTGCCAGCACTGCCCCGATCGCAGCACTGGCTGCAAGGAGCGCACCGGTCTTGCCGGCCGCCATGTCGATGCACTCCGACACCGTGACCCTGCTGCGTGTCTCGAAGGCGAGGTCCTCGACCTGTCCGCGGACCAGCTCCCGGGTGGCCGTCGCGAGCAGCCTGCTGGCTTGTGCCGCCTGCGGGGAGGGGCTCTCCAGGATGACCTCGTGGGCCAGCGAGAGCAGCGCGTCACCGGCGAGGATCGCGGTGGACTCCCCCCACACCGACCAGACCGTCCGGCGGTGCCGACGCTCCGCGTCGCCGTCCATGACGTCGTCGTGCAGCAACGAGAAGTTGTGGACGAGCTCGACCGCGACCGCGCCGGGCAGGCCGACCTCGACCGACGCCCCGGCCGCCTGGGCCGACAGCAGCGCGAGGACGGGGCGCAATGCCTTGCCCTCGGGGCCATCCACCGGGCGGCCTCCCTGGTCCAGCCATCCCAGGTGGTAGCCGGCGACCCGGCGCGTGTGGTCGTCCAGCCGGCTCACGGCATCCTGCAGGGCGGGGTGCACGAGGGCGCGGCCGCTGGTGAGGGTGGTCGTCGTCGACACGGTCATGCGACCACCTCCTGCACGCGCGCACCGCCCGACCGGACGGGGTTCCTCAGCAGGTGAGCCACCGCGGTGTGGCCGCTGCGCACGGCCCCCTCCATCGTCGCCGGCCAACCGGTGGCGGTCCATGCTCCGGCCAGGGCGAGGCCGGGCAGTCCCGTCGCCGCCCCGGGTCGCATG
>NZ_VOHR01000371.1 GCF_009192725.1 Segeticoccus rhizosphaerae
CGCGACACCGTAGGCCGCGAGCAGCTCGGTGACCTCGTCCGGGCGCAGCTGCCGGCCGTCCGGCGACCCGGCGAGCACCTCGTGCACCAGCGCCCGCGCGCGTGCCCGGTCGATGCCGTCGGGTGAGACCCGCTGCCCGTGGTCGCGGACCCGCCACTCGCCGTACCGCGTGGCGGCCACCAGGGCCCGCACCCCGTCCTCGGGCATCGTGTAGGCCGGCACCACCGACCCTCGCCCTCGTGGGTCGGGGGATGCCGCCGACAAGGCCTCGGTCACTCCCCGCATACCGAGAAACGTGGCGACACAGGGCTTGTCGTGCTTCGCGGCCTCCTCGGCCAGTGCCGACGCGACCTCCTCGTCGGCGGTCATCAGCGGCGGGACGAAGCACGCGATCACGCTGTCGACCTCCGGGTCGTCGAACGCCGTGGCCAACGCCGCACGGAACTCCTCCGCCGACCCACCGGACGGGATGGAGACGGGTCCGTGGGCCACCTCCAGTCCCCAGCTGAGGCAGGAGTCCGCGGTCAGCGCACCGAGGGCGTCCGAGTTGCCGACGATGGCGACGCGGGGTCCCCCCGGCAACGGCTGGTGCAGGAGCAACTGACCGACGTCGAGCAGCTGGTGGACGTTCTCGACCCGGATCACACCGGACTGCCGGAGCATCGCGTCGAACGCCCCCGGCCGGGCGCGCGTGAGCCGCACCCGGTGTCCGGGCGGCACACCGTATGCCGAGATCCCCGACTTGATCACGATGACCGGCTTCCCGGCAGCGAGGTGGCGGGCGATGCGGGAGAACTTGCGGGGGTTGCCCATCGACTCGAGGTAGAGGCCGACCACGTCGGTGCCGTCGTCGTCGATCCAGTACTGCATGATGTCGTTGCCCGAGATGTCCACCCGGTTGCCCGCGGAGACGAAAGCCGAGATGCCGAGGCCACGCCGGCTCGCCGACTCGAGGACGGCGATCCCGAGGGCGCCGCTCTGGGAGAACAGGCCCAGGGTCCCCGGCGCCGGGATCGCAGGCGCCAAGGAGGCGTTCAGGCGAACGTCGGGATCGGCGTTGATGATGCCGAACGAGTTCGGCCCGACGACGCGCATGCCGCTGGTGCGCGCCGTCCGCAGCAACGCGTCCTGCAGTGCCGCGCCGTCAGGCCCTGTCTCGGCAAAACCCGCAGAGGCGACCAGCACCGCCTTCACCCCGGCGCGGGCGCAGTCGCGGACCACGTCGACGACCGCCGGCGCCGGCACGGCGATGACCGCGAGGTCCACCGGCTCCCCGATGTCGGACACCCGGGCAACCGCCCTGCGGCCCAGCACCTCGCTCGCCTCCGGGTTGACCGGGTGGACCGTGCCGGTGAAGCCGCCCTCCACGACGTTCTGGAGCAACCGGTGCCCGATCGAGTTGGTGCGCCGGCTGGCCCCCACCACCGCTACCGAGCTCGGGTGCAGGACCGCGCGCACGCTGACCGACTCGGCCCGGTGCTCGCGCGAGAGCATGACCGCCTGGCTGCGGGCCGTCGGCTCGATGTCGAAGGACACCGCGATGACGCCGTCGTCGAACTGGTGGGTGACCTCGAAGCCGGCGTCCTCGAAGACCCCGATCATCCTGCGGTTCTGGGGTAGCACGTCGGCCACGAACCGGCGGACGCCGTGGTCGCTGCCGATGGTCGCGAGGTGCTCGAGCAGCACCGACCCCACCCCGCGGCCCTGGTAGCTGTCGGCGATGTTGAAGGCGACCTCCGCCGTGGGTCCCGAGGCTCCTTCGAGCCGGTCGTAGCGGGCGATGCCGATGATCTCCTCGCCGACGGTGGTGATGAGGGCGACCCGGGCGACGTAGTCGACGTGGGTGAACCGCTCCAGGTCACGGTCGCTGATCCGCTTGATCGGCGCGAAGAAGCGCAGGTAGACCGATTCGGCGGACTGGCGGGCGTGGAAGGCCTGGATGGCGTCGGCGTCGGACGGCGTGATCGGTCGCACGTGGGCCACGGACCCGTCGCGGAGGACGACGTCGGCCTCCCACTCGGAGGGGTAGCCCTCGGGCAGCTCACGTGCGTCGGTCATCCGGCCAGTATGCCGTCCCCGGGCGCCCGGGCCGCGCCTCGGATCGTTGTTGCCATCCCCGCGACCAGCGCCCTCTGGCCGCAACAGTGATCCGCACGAGAGCAGGGCCTTGGGCGGGTATGACGTGGACGGTCAGGAGCCGGGAGTCACCTCGGTCCAGTGCTCGCCCCAGTCGTTGCTCACCCAGTAGCCGCCCTGGTCGTGGGCGATCGCGTAGAGCTGGGTGCCGCCTGGTGCACCGATCCAGGCCCAGCCCTGCCTCGGCGTCGGCGGCGGGCCGGCCGGAGTGTGCCAGCTGGCACCGGCGTCGGTGCTGACCAGCAGGGTGTCGCCCCGCATCGCGAGCAGGTGCGACTTGCTGGCGGCGGCGAGCGAGACCGGGCCGCTGCCGGGCAGTGACAGGCCGTTGCCCTGCCGGGTCCAGGTGGAGCCGCCGTCGTCACTGCTGTGCACCTCGAAGGTGCCGGTCCCGCCGACCGGGCACAGCGAGACCAGTCGTCCCGGGTCGTTGGAGCCGACCGTGAGCAGGCCCTTGCCGGTCGCGATGCAGCTGGTCGTGATGTTGCTGACCGGCCCGGTGCCGACGAGGTCCGCGCCCGCCAGGGTCCACGGGCCGCCGACCCGGCTGGCCGTGGTGGGCCAGCGCGGATCGATGACCGTGTGCTCCCTGCTGGTGGCGATGTCGGCTCGCTGCAGACCGCCATGGAACTGCGCCGTCTGCGTCGCTGCCGCTCCCCCGATGGGCGTGACAGAGACCCGCAGGACGCCGGAGCAGGTGCCGGACGCGCACTGGCTGCTGGAGGTGACGATGACGACCTTGCCGTTGGACTCCAGGTCGAGGACGGCATCGCCCGGGAAGGGGTAACCGTGCCAGGTGCGGCCGCCGTCGCGGGTCATCCGGATCGACGAGGTGCCGTAGGCCCAGCCCACCTCCGGGTTGGCGAAGCGCACCTGGGTCAGGTCAGTGTCCTGGGCGGAGAAGGTGTGCACGACCTCCCAGGTCCTGCCGTTGTCCGACGAGGTCTGCAGCACCGGGCATCGGCTGTCGCCGCACTGGCTGTTGCCGAGCAGGTAGAGACGCTTGTTGCCCGAGTTGGACAAGGAGCCCGCGACGAACGTGCCGGCCTCCGGCGACGCCGAGGCCGTCGAGGACTGGGATCCCGAGGGGGAGCTCGTCGACGACCCGGTGGTGGGGTTCGGCAACGGCGCGGACGACACGTGGGGGGTGGGCGCCGCCGAGCGTGCGGCCGACTGCGAGGCAGGTGCGGCCGGCCCGGGCTGCGGGGTGCCGCGGAGCGTGTCTGCGACCTGCGGTCCGAAGGCG
>NZ_VOHR01000372.1 GCF_009192725.1 Segeticoccus rhizosphaerae
CGCGTAGGAGGCGGCCCTTGCCCCGGGGCCTGCGACTCGGACGCGGCTCGGCGGCCGGGTCCTCGCCGCGCGTGCGCTCGGCCGTCGCGGCGGTCATCCGGCGCTCACCTCCATGACGTCCTCGGTGCCGAGCGCCTTGGCGTAGGCGAAGATGCCGATCAGCAGGGCCGCCATGAGCACGAACGAGAGCGCAGCAGCCTGGGGATACTGGCTGTTGGAGATGTAGAGAGTCTGGATGATGTTGCCGATCATCACCTGGCCGGTGCCGCCGAGGATGGAGGCGCTGATGTAGTCGGAGGTCACCGGCACGAAGGTCAGCAGCACGCCGGCGAAGACCCCCGGGATCGACAGCGGCAGCACCACCCGCAGGAACGTCTGCGTCTTGCTGGCGAACAGGTCGCTCGACGCTTCCAGCACCTCGCGGTTGATCCGCTCCAGCCCGACGTAGATCGGCAGCACCATGAAGGGCACCGAGTAGTAGGTCAGGCTCGCGATCACCGCGAAACTTGTTGCGAGCACGTGGAAGTCGCCTGGCAACAGGCCCAGGTCGCGCAACGGCCCGAGCAGGAGGCCGTCGTCGGACAGGAGGAACTTCCACGCGAGCGTGCGCAGCACGAAGGTCACGAAGAACGGCAGGAGCAGCAGGAAGAGGTAGACCGCCTTGCGGTTGCCGCCGTGGAACGAGATCCAGTAGGCCATCGGGTAGCTGATGATGATCGTGGCGACCGTCGTGATGACACCGTAGACAACCGACCTGAAGAACTGCGAGTGGTAGGCGGACAGCATGTCGGCGTAGTTGCCCACGTCGAAAGTCTGCGAGAAGCCGCTGATCAGGTTCCCGCTCATGGTCGAGATGCTCAACATCGCCACGATGGGGACGACGAAGAAGATCGCGATCCAGAGGCCACCGGGCAGGATCAACGCGTATGGCGTGAGCGTCGCCCTCAGCCGGCGCCCCATCAGGGCCTCGACACCGGTGCCGCGTGGTGCGGTTCGCCGGTCAACGCGTAGGAGTGCTCGACCCGCCAGGTCAGCCAGACGGCCTGCCCCTGCGCCGCGGCGCTCTCGGAGCTCGCGGCGTTCTGCAGGAAGACCACCACGTCGGCTCCGGTGGCGGTGGTCACGGTGTAGCTGGTGGACGTCCCTTGGTAGACGACCGCCTTGATGGTCCCCCTCAACGAGCAGCCCTGGTCCGGTGCCCGGGCCGCCAGCTCGATCTTCTCGGGCCGCACGGTGAGCTCGAGCGCATCTCCCGGTGACGCGTCCGGCGCCGCGACCAGGACGCGTCCGTCCGCGCCGAAGTCGAGCAACGCCATACCATCCACCATCCTGGCGACCCGGCCGGTGAGGATGTTGGAGGTGCCGATGAAGCCGGCCGTGAAGCGGGTCGCCGGCTGTTCATAGATCTCGCGTGGCGTCCCGAGCTGCTCGATCCGGCCGGCGTTCATCACGGCGACCCGGTCTGACATGGTCAGGGCCTCGCCCTGGTCATGGGTCACGTAGACGAAGGTGATGCCCACCTCCTGCTGGATCCGCTTGAGCTCGATCTGCATCGACTGGCGCAGCTTGAGGTCGAGGGCGCCCAGGGGTTCGTCGAGCAGCAGCGCCCGGGGGCGGTTGACCAGCGCTCGGGCCAGCGCCACGCGCTGCCGCTGGCCACCGGACATCTGCGAGGGTCGGCGCTGTTCCATGCCGGTGAGCTCCACCAGCTCCAGGGTCTCCCGGACACGTTCGGCGATCTCGGGCTTCGGGACCTTGTGCCGGCGCAGGCCGAACGCGACGTTGGCGAAGATGTCCATGTGGGGAAACAGCGCGTAGCTCTGGAACACCATGTTGACGTCCCGCTTGTTCGGCGGGGTGTCCGTGACGTCGCGGCCGTAGAGCAGGACGGCGCCCTCGGTCGGCTCCTCGAACCCGGCGATCATCCGAAGCGTCGTCGTCTTGCCGCAGCCGGACGGCCCCAACAGTGAGAAGAACTCTCCCGACTCGATGGTCAGGTCGAGTCGCTCGACCGCGCGGAAGCCTTCACCTCGTCGCGCGGCGTAGGTCTTGCCCACCCCGGCCAGCTCGATCGCCGCGGACGGTCTCGAGGCGGAGGGCCTCGCCGCTCCCGGGGCGTGTTGGGTGGCCGGTGTCTCCATCAGGCGCTCTCCACAGGTCAGGACTGGAAGATCGGATCGAAGACCGCGTTGAACGCGTCGATCTCGTCCAGCTTCAGCGTGCGCCCGGTGGACACCTGGCCATAGGTCTTGTCGCTGGGGAAGACCGCGTAGCTCTTGGCGAGGTCGCGCAGGTATGTCGCGTCATCGCCCTTCGACTTCTTCGCGTCGGCGAGCACGATGTCCTTGGCCGAGGGCACAGGGGTGATGTAGTTGACCCACTCGGCCACCATGGCGGCGACCTTGGGCTCGTAGTAGAAGTCCATCAGCATCAGGGCGTCGACCGGGTTCTCGGCATACTTGAGGATCAGGAAGTTGTCGGTCCACAGCAGGGCGCCCTCCTTCGGGATCACGAACTCCAGCTTGGTCCCGGACAGGTTGCTCTGGAAGATGTCGCCCGACCATGCCTGGCACACCCAGATGTCCCCGTTGGCCAGCGCCTCGACGTAGTCCTGCTCATAGAACTTGCGGACGTTGGGCTTGACCTTCTCCAGCCACTCGGCGGCCTTCTTCCAGTCGTCCTCGGTCGAGGTCTTCGCGTCGATGCCGAGCGCGAACATGGCGGCGTTGCCGAGCTCCTCGGCGTCACCGAACATGCCGATCTTGCCCTTGAAGGCGGGATCCAGCAGATCGTCGAAACTGGTGATCTTGCGCCTCGTCTTGGCGGGGTTGTAGGCGAGTCCGCTGAAACCCGCCTGGTAGGGAATGGTGTAGGTGTTGCCCGGGTCGTAGGTCGGGTCCTTGTACTTCGCGCCCGCGTACTTGGCGAAGTTGGGCAGCCGGTCGTGGTCGAGAGGCACCAGGTAGCCGAGCTGGATCATCCGGCTGAGGACCTGCCCGTCGGAGATCACCGCGATGTCGTAGCCGGTGCTCTGCCCCGCGGCGAGGGTCGGACGGATCTTGGCGAAGAAGGAGGGGTTGTCCTGGATGTCCTCGCGATAGGCCACCTTGATGCCGGTCCGCTTCTCGAACAGCTCGAGCGAGGGGTGCTTGCCCTTGTTGCCTTCGGCGGTGTCGAGGTAGAGCGGCCAGTTGGCCCAGGTGAGCTTTCCGGTCTTCTTCTTGCCGGACCAGTACTTCGTGACCGCGTCCTCACCGGCCGTCGCGCCACCCGTGCCGCCCGTGCCACCGGTGGCCCCCGTGCCTCCCGTGCCTCCGGTCTCGTCGCTCGCCGGCGCCTGACCGCTCACGCCGCACGCCGACAGCA
>NZ_VOHR01000373.1 GCF_009192725.1 Segeticoccus rhizosphaerae
GGCGGCCGCGGCCAGGTGCTCGACCGGGTCGACGCCTTGGGCTGCGACGAGCAGCAGGTGGGCGCGCAGCGCGGGCCAGGCGGGTTGCTCGGTCAGTCCGGGCACGACGTGGTCTGCCTGCCGGTCCAGGGCCGCGACTTTCGCGCGCCCGAGGAGGTCTTCGGCCGCGACACAGAGCGCGTCGTGGTACCGCTGGGTGGCATGGCCCAGGAGGGTGGCCGGGTCGTCCTGTTCGCGCAGCAGGGTGGTGGCCGATCGGGGGGCATCGTCGCGGGCGAGGATGTTCTCCAGCAGGTCGGTCGGGGTCTGTGGATGGTTCATCTCCGGCCGGATGACGCTGTGCGGGTCGCCGTCGCCGGCGACTTGCAGGTACACGTGGTTGGCGTGCTTGCCGCGGGTGAGCATGGTGTAGAGCTGCTGGCGCGACTGGTCGCCGGTGGCCAGGCCGTGCATGGTGTCGACCGACACGCCTTGGGCAGCGTGGACGGTGGTGGCGTAGCCCAGCTCGACGGACTCGGTCACGTAACCGGCGGGGAGGGTGACGGTGTGGCCGTGCCGGGTGTGCTGGACTCGCAGCCCGCCGTTGTTGGTGAGGGCCAGGACGGTCCAGCGGTCGCCGTTCTTGACCCAGTCGCTGGTCGTAGTGCGCAGCCGGCGATCGTTGGCGCGGGTGATGACCAGGTCGCCCATGCTGGCCTGGTTGCCGTCCGCCAACACCGCCGTGGGCAAGCCCTCGGCGCGGTCGGTGGCGCCGGCGAGCCGGTGCGCGCGGGCGCGCTGGTTGAGCTCGCTGACCAGGTCGCGAGTGGGGGCCAGCATGATCGAGTCGAGCCCGTTGCCGCGGTCGGCCCGCCAGGAGGTGAAGACGTCCTCGGTCAGGGTAGCCAGGTCACCGACGTGCACCCGGTGGTGGTCCAGGTAGAAGCCGAGCGCCTCGGTTCTGCCATCACGCAGGGCCAGGGAGGCGGCTGCTTCGGCCGGGTCGGCGAACCGGACCATCTCGGTGAGCCGGTTCGCCCCGTGGGTGGTTTGGATGTCGCGCAGCACGCCACCGGCGCCGATCGCGGCCAGTTGCTGGTCGTCGCCGATCAGCCGGACGCTGCCGCCCTGACCGATGATGTATTGGACGGCGGTGTCGAGGGAGAGGGTGTCGGCCATGCCGGCCTCGTCGATGATGACCAGGCAATCCGGTCCGATCCGTGCTGCCCACTGGGGCAGGACACCGGTCGCGATAGAGTGGGTCAGTTTGGCGAGGGTGTCGGTGCTGACCTGGATCTGGTCTCGCAGCGCGGCGGACGCGGCCGCCGACGGCGCGAGGCCAAGGACGTGACCTCCTGCTTCGGTCCACGCGGCGGCCAGGGCGCGCATGGCGGTGGTCTTGCCCGCCCCGGCGGGGGCGATCGCTAGCTGCAGCCGGGCACCGGAGGTGGCCATGTCAGCCACCAGCGCGGCCTGCCCGGCGTTCAGCGTGGCTCCGTTCGCGGTCTGTTCGAGCAGGGCCAGACCGACGGCCTCCGCGTCGATGCCACGGCCGCCGGCAAGGCCCGCGGCGTCGACCAGGCGCTGCTCGGCGGCCAGGATCCGGGCGGAGGTGAACAGGGTGGCGCCGGCCACGGTGTAGACGCTGGCGCCGTCTTGGCGGCGCAGCTGCGGCGGCTCGACCACGTCGGTCTCGGGCCGGGCCAAAGAGGTCGACAGTTCCGGGCCGAGCGCGTCGGCCACCACCTGGTCGATCACGTCGTCGATGACGGTGGGGGAGGCCGCGCTGGCGCGGAGCTGGCGCTGTGCCTCGGCGCGCACGTGCCAGACCTGCCAGGTGGAACGCCGCGACTCCAGCTCCGTGATGACGCTGCGCGCGACCTCGCCGGTGTCCAGGTCCGGTTCCGGTTGCAGCCGGTGGCGCCCACTGGGACGAAGCGCGGCCTGCACCATCGAGTCCACGCCGCGCCGGCCCCCCAGCGTGTCTTCGGCCTGCTCCCGCCAGGTGGCGCGCTGCTGGTCCAGCGTGCGCGGTTCGTGCTTGGCCTCGCGGGTCTCCAGGGTGGCCTGCTGGGCCAGCTGCACCTGTTCGATGGGGGTCGGTGGGCGCCCATGGTGGCGCTGGAAGTCGGTGGCGAGCTGGCTGCGACGCGCCTCGATGCTGGCGCGGCGGGCCGACCAGCGCTGGTTCAAGGCGGGGTCGACGCCGACGATTTCCCGCACCGGTCGCTGCCTAGCGTCACCCGAACCGGGGTTGTCGCGGTCGGCGAACTGCACCCCCAGGCCCTCGCGCAGGTGGCGTTCCAGCGCGGTGTTGTAGGTCTCCGACGCGGCGACGGTGGCCTTGAACAGCACCCGTCCGTCGATCGCCAGCCAGCGCCCGTCGAGCGTCTGGACCTTGTTGGCGACGGCGACGTGGGTGTGCAGGTCGGGGTCGCCGGCGCGGCTGTCGCGGTGGGTGAACGCGGTGGCGACCAGGCCGCGGACGTCGACCTGGCGCACTCCGTTGGTGCCTTCCCGGGTGAACAGGGCGTGCTGTTCGAGGAAGTCCAGCGCGTCCTTCACTGCGGCCTGGTGGGCCCGCTCGATCCGGGCGGCGATCTGCTGGTCGGCGACCGCCCACAGGGTCGAGACGCTCTTGACCGGGCTGAACGTGAGGTCGTACCCGGCCACCGCGGTGGTCCTGGGGTGGGAGTGTTTCGCGATCGTGCCGGCGATCTCCCGCGCGTCGGTGGGTTCGCGGCCGTGCTCGGCGGTGAAGAACTCGCGCGCGACCTGGGTGCGCACCAGGCCGCGGTCCTCGGCCGGCACGGGGTAGTCCGCCGGGTGTCCGCGCTGTTCGTTGAGTGCCTCGATCCGCTGGGCGACCTCGAGCCGGTAGACGGACACGTCGCCGGGGTAGACCTTGTACGGCTGGCCCAACCGGGTCACCGCGCGGACGTCCCGGTCGGTCAGGTCCGGGCCCTGCAACCGGTCCTGACGCTCGTGGGCCAGCGGGTGGTGCCCGGACCCGAACAGGGCCTGCATCTGCTCGGCGGTGACCGCGTCTCCGGCCGCGAGCCCGTCGATCCCGGCCATCCCCGAACCCACCCACACCCCCGGCGTCTCGCCCTTCTCGGTGTAGTAGGACGCCAGCCCGGTGTGGCCCTTGTCGGTGGCATCCAGCGCCGCGACCTGCCGGGTCAGGTAGTCATACCCCGACCCCGCGGTCAGCTTGTGGATGCTCATCGTCACGCCTCCCGAAGGCATGACAGGGTGGGCTGGTGATCAGTAGTTGAAGATTCAAGATTGGTGGAGGGGTCGTATTCGGTTGGAGCGAATGCCAAGCCCCCCATCGTGGGCTGGCGACGTTGGCGGTGGCGCCCCGAATGGTCAGCAGGGCGGA
>NZ_VOHR01000374.1 GCF_009192725.1 Segeticoccus rhizosphaerae
CGCCCGGGTCGCGGCCGGGCTCGGCTACCTCGGCTACGCCCGGCTCGCCCGGGACACCTGGGTGGCGCCGCGCCCGAACCCGGAGCTGTCGAGCGCGCTGCGGACCGAGGGGGTGACCTGCACGGCCTTCCACGCCGACTACGGCGACGACGGGCACGACCTCGCGGCCGGGCTGTGGGACCTGGCCGGCCTCGCCGACGACTACCGCGGCTTCCTGGAGCAGACCCGCCTGCTGCGGGCGCGGCTCCCCGCCGACCCGGACCCGCAGCTGGCCTTCGCCAGTCGCACCGAGCTGGTGCACGAGTGGCGCAAGTTCCTCTTCCGCGATCCCGGGCTGCCACCGCAGGTCCTCCCGCCCGTGTGGCCGGGGCACGAAGCCGCCGCCCTGTTCGACCAGACCTCGGCCGTGCTGCTGCCACCGGCCCGGGCCTTCGTCGACCAGTGCCTGGCCGGGGAGGAGCTGGCCGGCCAGGCGCACTAGCCTGCTGGCAAGTCCACGACCCGAGGAGCCCGTGCCATGTCTGAGCAAACACCACAGCCCGCCCGCCCGGCCGGCGCCCCGAACGCCACCGACGCGCCGGTCGCGGTGACGCGCGACGGCGGGGTGGCGACGGTGGCCCTCAACCGCCCCGACGCCATGAACGCGCTGGATACGCCCACCAAGGAGGCGCTCCTGACGGCGCTGCAGGGAGTCGCCGAGGACCCGACCGTGCGGTGCGTCGTGCTCACCGGCACCGGGCGGGCGTTCTGCGTGGGCCAGGACCTGCGCGAGCACATCGAGCTGCAGCAGCGGCGCGACCCTTCTCTGTGGGAGACCGTGCCCCGCCACTACAACCCGATCGTCGAGCTGCTGGCCACGATGGACAAGCCGGTCGTGGCCGCCGTCAACGGGGTGGCCGCGGGGGCGGGCGCGGCCTTCGCGTTCGCCTGCGACCTGCGGATCCTGGCCGAGTCGGCCGGCTTCAATCTCGCCTTCGCCGGCATCGCGCTCTCCTGCGACTCGGGCTCGTCGTGGGCGCTTCCGCGGCTGGTCGGCACGGCCAAGGCCAAGGAGCTGCTGCTCCTGCCGCGCACGGTGAAGGCACAGGAGGCGCTCGAGCTCGGACTGGCCACGCGGGTCGTGCCTGCCGACGAGCTCTCGTCCACCGTGGCCGAGCTGGCCTCGACGCTGGCCGCGGGCCCGACCCTCGCCTACGGCTCGATCCGCCGGGCGGTCGAGTTCTCGGCCGGACATTCCCTGTCGGAGTCCCTGGCCCACGAGGGCGAGCTGATGGCCCTGACCGGTGACACCCAGGACCACCACGCCGCGGTGCAGGCCTTCCTCGCCAAGGAGAGGCCGGAATTCACCGGCCGTTGAGGAACGGAACCCGCACGTCGCGCTGGCACTACTGCGCGACACGCCGTGCGACACACGGCCAACCCGTCAGCTCGCCGGGCTTGCGCCAGCGTCGCTTGCGTTTAGGCCGCCAGACTCGCCGTCAGGGCCCGGTCACGGGGGGTTGTCGACGGGCGGGACGAACATCCACAGCTCCCGCACCCACCAGACCTGCCAGGCCAGCCCGAGCAGGACCAGGATGACCGTGCGCAGCATGACGTGCCGGGACGCCTGGTCCCGGTCGTTGAGCCAGGCGCCGCCGACCATGACCGCCGCGAGCGGGAAGAGCTCGAGCAGGTAACGGTAGACGCTGGTCCACGGGTCGAGCACCGCACCGAGGTAGAGCACGTAGCCGAGGCACCAGGTGCGCAGCAGCGGCCCCAGACCGCGCGCCCAGGGCCCGCACACGACGACCACGAACGCGATGGCGATCAGCGCCAGCCCGATCGGGGCGACCGTGGACCCGAACAAGTACTGCCCCATGCCCAGCCAGGGGGCGAACGGGGTGACCTTGCCGGATGACCGCCAGGTCCCCATGGTATCGGTGTACGCCGACGGTGACCCGGTGCCCCACCACACGATCGCCGGCCACATCAGACCGGCCACGCCGCACGAGACGAGGGCGGTCAGCATCGAGCCGTAGTCACGGCGGCTGACCGGCTCGCGCTCACGGCGGCGCCAGCGCAGGACCACCGCGACCAGCGCCACGAGTCCCAGCGGGAGCGCGATCGGCCGGGCCAGGCCGGTACAGAGGGCCAGGACGGACGCGACCAGCCAGCGTTCCCGGCTCAGCGCGAGCAGGAACGCGCACAGCAGCAGGATCGCCAGCGACTCGGTGTAGGCGACCTGCAGGGACGGTGAGGGGGGCGACGCGGCATACACGCAGACGGCGGCGAAGGCGACCTTCGCGCCCAGCCGCTCCCGCAGCAGCACCCCCATGACGCCGGCCCCCACCGTCCCGAGCACGAGCGCCAGGCTCGAGCCGACCACCGGGAAGCCGAGGCCGGTGACCTTCATCAGGGCGCTGGCCATCATCGGGAAGAGTGGGTAGAAGGCCCACTCGTTCTGCTGCAGCGCGCCGCTCGCGTCGGTCGGAAGCACCGCGGGGTAGCCG
This sequence comes from Segeticoccus rhizosphaerae, assembly GCF_009192725.1. Lineage (GTDB taxonomy): Bacteria > Actinomycetota > Actinomycetes > Actinomycetales > Dermatophilaceae > Segeticoccus > Segeticoccus rhizosphaerae. Next base: position 2,490 of record NZ_VOHR01000374.1, read on the forward strand.
TGTTCGGCGATGCGGCGATACCAGGTGCCGTCCCACAGGACGGTCATCGAGAAGTAGTCGGGGTGGGGACCGGTCCACGCGACGGGCTGCTGGTGGCGGGCGGCGATGACCAGCACGATCGCGGTGAACAGCCGCAGCGCGAGATAGGCGAGGACGACCTGCACCAGGAAGCGGTGTCGCAGCGCCACGACGGTGCGCAGCACGGAATCCCTCACCGGCGATGTGTGGGCGGTCAGGGTGTCGCTCACGCGGCGGCCACCGCCTCGCGGGCCTCGAAGGAACCCATCCGCGCGCTCAGCCCCCGCTGCTCTCGGCGTCGGGTCCACCCTCACTGCGGCCCTCTGGGCCACGCCGCAGCGAGGCGAGCTGCCGGTCGCGGTCCTCGAGCTCCTCGGTGAGCCGGGTGATCACGGCGTCCACCTGGTCCATCCGGTAGCCCCGCAGTCCCTGGTCGAACCTCAGGGCCAGCAGGTCGTCGCGACCGAGGTGGCCGTCGGGCAGCTGCTCCTGCCGGCGGCTCGAGACCGGATCGGACCAGTCTCCACCGAACTTCCCGAGCACGGCGGCAGCGGTCAGCCCCACGAGCACGACCACCACGCACAGCTCCAGAACGATCACGAGATGATCGTGCCATGTCACGTCCGATGACTCACGCCCGCGACCTGGTCCTGCGGGGTCGCCGCTTCGCGCCGGGCGAGACCGCGCTGCTGGCCATCATCAACCGCACGCCCGACTCGTTCTACGACCAGGGCGCCTTCGTGGAAGACGGGGCGGCCCTCGCGGCGGTGCGGACGGCGGTGGCCAACGGCGCCGATGCCGTCGACATCGGAGGCGTGCGGGCCGGGCCGGGCGACGACGTGGACGCGGC
>NZ_VOHR01000375.1 GCF_009192725.1 Segeticoccus rhizosphaerae
AAGACCCATTATGCCGACCTTCGGGTTATGCCGACCTGACTGTCGCGGCGCCTGCGCAGCAGGGCGATCGGGCTCGCTAGGTCGGCATAATCAGAGGGCGTCGAGGTAGGCGAGCAGGCTGTCCGGGGCCTGGTAGCGGTGGGGCGTGGTGTCGCGTTGGTTGGTCCGGGCGAGTGCTCGTTGCTTGATCTCCAGGTCCGCGTGCAGGTAGATCTGCGTGGTGTCGACCTTCTCGTGTCCGAGCCAGAGGGCGATCACGCTGGTGTCGACGCCGGCATGAAGCAGTTGCATCGCGGCGGTGTGCCGCAACGTGTGCGTGGTGATCTTCTTCGATGCCAGCGACGGGCAGAGTCGTTCGGCCGCGTGGACATAGAGTGCGACTCGATGTTCGACAGCGTCGCGACTTAGGGGATGACCGGATCGTGTCGCGAACAGTGGATCGTCCGGTCGAGAGTCACGTTCGGTCATCCAATCCCGCAGGACCTCGACAGTGCCGCGGGTCAGCGGGGTGATCCGTTGTTTGCGGCCCTTGCCGCGGCAGCTGACGTGAGCGGCCGTGCCGAGGTGCACGTCATCTCCGGTGAGCGCGACCAGTTCGGAGATCCGCAGGCCGGTTTGGGCGGCGAGTACCAGCAGCGTGTGGTCGCGTCGCCCGGTCCAGCTACCGCGGTTCGGGGCGTCGAGCAGGGCGTCCAGTTCCGGATCGGTCAGGAAGGTGACGATTGTGCGGTCGCAGCGTTTTGGCGGTATGGCAAGGACTTGCTGGATCGTGGCGGCGTGGTCTGGGTGCTGCAACGCCGCGTATCGAAACAGCGAGTGGATGGCCGCGAGCCTTGCGTTGCGGGTCGCGGTGCTGTTGCCGCGTTCGATCTCGAGGTGGTCCAGGAACGCTGCGATCTCGGTGACGCCGAGATCGTCGAGGCGCAGCTGGCTGGCCGGCTGTCCGAGGTTCCGGCTGGCGTAGCCGAGCAGTAGTCGGAAGGTGTCTCGGTAGGCGGCCACCGTGTGCGTGCTGGCATTGCGCTGGCCGATCAGCCTGTGGGTGAAGAAGCCCTGCAGCACCGGGGCGAGCAGTGTCATGGCTGTGCCTTCGCGTGTTCGAGCCGAGCGCAGGCCAGCGCCATCAGTTCCGGCGCGGTCGATAGGTACCAGTAGGTCGCGCTCGGGTCGACGTGACCGAGATAGGTGGACAGCAGCGGCATGCGGGCTTGCACGTCTTGCCCGTCGCGATACCAGTCCAGCACGGTGCTGACGGCGAAGGTGTGTCTCAGGTCGTGCAACCGGGGACGGCATCTGGCCGATCGAGGCTTCAGTCCAGCGGCCCGGACCAGGGTACGGAACGTCGATTCCACGCGACAGTCCGACAACCGGGTGCCGGCGGTGGACAGAAGGAACGTGCTCGCCTTCGGCGCTGGGATGAAGCCGTCGCGCCGGCGGGCATGGTCACCCAGCCGCACGGCGGTGGACGGGTGCAGCGGAATCTGGCGGCTCTTGCCGAATTTGCCTTTGACAACGGTGAGCATCTCGGTCGTGAGGTCGACGTCGGCACGCTCGAGGTTGAGCGCCTCACCGAGCCGCAGGCCGGTCACGGCCAGCAGCCCGATCAGAGTCTCGTACGTCGAGGCAATCAACGGCGTGTTCAACTGTCGCGCCGCGTGCATCAGCGCTGCGATGTCTTCACCTGAATACAGATACGGCGTGGCCCGCATGGTGCGCAGTGGAAGCAGACTCGGCGGCGGGACCTGGATCCCGGGCCTGCGTGGCTGCAGGTAGGCGGCGAACCCACGCACCGCCGAGAGCCGGTAGGCCCACCAGCTCGGGTCCGCCTGCTCCGGTTGCCGAGCCCACGCCAGCGCCGAGTCGATGGTGATCTGCTGGGTGCCGAGCCGGTCGAGATGGTCGGCGAACTGCAGGACGAGGCGGCCCGGCTTCTCCAGCTTGAACCCCATCGACCGGCGCAGCCTTAGGTAGTTCTCGGCGGCCTGCCGCATCGCGTTCATCGGACACCTACCGGCCAGGGCCGCGCCAGCGGCCGCAGCGCAGCCTGGTCGACCTTCGCGTAGATCGCCGTCGTGGCCGGTCGTCGGTGCCGCAGCAGTTCAGAGATCTCCGACATCGGTGCGCCCGCGCGCAGCAGCTCGACAGCGACCGTGTGCCGAAGCTGATGTGCGCCGGTCACCGCGACTCCCGCGCGGCGTCCGGCAGCGTGCACCATCGCCGTGACGGCCCCCGAAGACAGACCGGTACGCGGCGCGTCCAAGCGCACGAACACGCGACGGTCACTGGTCTGGGGTCGGCCTCGGCGCAGGTAGGCGACCAGCGCCTGCCCAACATCCTCGGGAAGCGGCAGCCGTTCCCGCCGACCGCCCTTGCCCCGGACCTCGATCTCCCCGGCACGCCATTCCACGTCTTCCAGGCTCAACGCGGCCAGTTCTCCGGCCCGCAAGCCCAAGCGGGAGAGCATCAACAGCATCGCGTAGTCGCGGCGACCGCGTCTGGTGCGGCGATCACATCTGGCCAATAGGCGCGCAACGTCGCGCGCGGCCAACGCGCGCGGTATTCCCGCGCTGCGCCTATTGGCCGCCCGCGGAACGGCAAGCACCAGCCCTGCGGGTGTGAGCCCCCGCAGCTGTCCGAACCGCAGCAGCGCGCGAAGCGGTGTGACCACCTGTCGTGCTGACCCGCTGGCCCGCCGGGTGCGCTCATTCAAGACGAACCCACTAATGTCCTCGGCACCCACCCCAGCCAGACCTGTCACGCCCCGATGCGCGCAGAAGTCCAGGAACCGTCGTGCGACCTGGACATAGTTGTCGATGCTGCCAATCACCAGCCGTCGCTCATCTGTCAGATAGCGGCGAAAGGCCTGGAGCTCATCACCGGACGGCACCGCAGGATCCGGGACGGCCGGCTCTGGTGCGGCCCCGACCTCTCGCAGATACGTCAGCAGCGGCTCCAACGCGCGCCGCGTCCGAAGGTTGTAGTAGGTCGCTCGACGGACACCGACGAACTCGAGCACCAGCTCCTCGCTGAGCTCAGAGCAATCGTGTTCGCTGGCCATCAGCCACCGACTCAGGTGCGCCAGCAACCGAAGATGTCCCTCAGCCGTCACCGGTGAGTAGAAGCGCCGGTCAATCAGCCAGTAGTAAAAGCCATCCGCATGTAGTGTCAGCGGTCCGCAGATCCGGACTCCGAAGTACGTCTCGTTCATCATTGGCTCCTCTCGGGACGAACGTCCGAGAAGATCCGACCACCAGAACCGGATTATGCCGACCTCGCGAGCCCGATCGCCCTGCTGCGCAGGCGCCGCGACAGTCAGGTCGGCATAACCCGAAGGTCGGCATAATGGGTCTT
>NZ_VOHR01000376.1 GCF_009192725.1 Segeticoccus rhizosphaerae
CCCGACAGCTGCCCCGCGAGCGCGTCGACCTGGGTAGTCACGTCGACGCGCTCGCGGGCCAGCTGTCGGGTGGGCAGCGGTCGCGGGTCTCGTTGGCCGCAGCCCTGGTGGGGTCGCCGGACCTGTTGGTGCTCGACGAGCCCACCGTCGGCCTCGACCCGGTGCTGCGCCGGGACCTGTGGGAGCTCTTCCACCGGCTCGCGGACGGGGGCACGACCCTGCTGGTCTCGAGCCACGTGATGGACGAGGCCTCCCGCTGCGACCGCCTCCTGCTGTTGCGCGAGGGGCGGATCCTCGCGGACGACACCCCCGCCGGGCTGCTCGACCGCACCGGCGCCGCCGACGCCGAGCAGGCGTTCCTGCGGCTCATCGACCAGGCCACCGGCGTGGCCGGGGACTCCGCGGCGAAGGAGCGGTCATGAGCCTCCGGCTGACCCTGGCCACCACGGCACGGGTGTTGCGGCAGGTCAAGGCCGATCCGCGCACCGTGGCCATGCTCGTCATCGTGCCCTGCCTCCTGATGGGGCTGCTCGCCTGGATCTACCACGACAGTCCGGTCTTCGACCACATCGGCGGGCCGCTGCTCGGGATCTTCCCCTTCGTGGTGATGTTCCTCGTGACCAGCGTGGCCACCCTGCGCGAGCGCACCTCCGGGACCCTGGAGCGGCTGCTGTCCACGCCCCTCGGCAAGGGCGACTTCCTCGCCGGATATGCCTTGGCCTTCGGCCTGCTGGCCGTCCTGCAGGCCGTCGTCGTGACCGCCTTCGCGGTGTGGGTCTGCGGTCTCGACGTGGCCGGGTCCGTGTGGGTGCTCGTGGTCGTCGCGGTCGTCGACGCGGTGCTCGGCGCGGCGATCGGCTTGTTCGTCAGCGCCTTCGCACGCACCGAGTTCCAGGCCGTCCAGTTCATGCCGGCGTTCGTCCTCCCACAGTTCCTGCTCTGCGGCCTGCTGGTCGCCCGGGCCGACCTGCCCGGCTTCCTGCACGCGGTCTCGGACGTGCTGCCCCTCTCGTATGCCGTCGACGCGATGGTCCACGTGAGCTCCTCCCCTGACGGCACCGGAGCCGCCTTCGCCGACGTCGGTATGGTGGCCGGCTTCGTGGTGGTCGCGATCGCGCTGGGGTCGCTCACCCTGCGGCGCCGCACGCCCTGATCGGGACTAGCCTGTGAGCGCACTGCAGGCACATCCCACGGAGGACCACGTGATCGACGCGAGCGGCGTGCTGCGCCAAGGACTGCTCCAGCTCAGCCGGAGCAACCAGCTGCGCAGCATCATCGAGAAGGCGCCGGTCAGCCGGTCGGTCGTGCAACGGTTCGTCGCCGGTGCCACCACGGCCGACGCCGTCCGGGCCACCCAGGCCCTGTGCGACTCCGGACGACTCGTGACGATCGACTACCTCGGCGAGGACACCCTCGACCTCGATCAGGCCAAGGCCACCCGCGACGCCTACCTGACGCTGCTCGCCGCGCTGGGCTCGTCGGGCCTGGCCGAGGACGGCCGGGCCGAGGTCAGCGTCAAGCTCAGCGCGGTGGGACAGTTCCTGCCCGGCGACGGCCACAAGATCGCGCTCGACCACGCGCGAGAGATCTGCCAAGCGGCCGTCAACGCCGGCACGACCGTGACGCTCGACGCCGAGGACCACACCACCACCGACGCGACCATGGAGACGCTGCTCGAGCTGCGCCAGGACTTCCCGAGCACCGGAGCGGTCCTGCAGGCCTACCTGCACCGCACCGAGGGTGACTGTCGCGACCTGGCCCACGAGGGCAGCCGGGTCCGGCTGTGCAAGGGCGCCTACAAGGAGCCGGAGTCGGTCGCCTACCAGAAGTCGTCGGACGTCGACCTGTCCTATGTCCGCTGCCTCAAGGTGCTGATGGAGGGCAAGGGCTACCCGATGGTGGCAAGCCACGATCCCCGGCTGGTGCAGATCGCGGGAGCGCTCGCGGCCAAGGCCCGCCGCCAGGCCGACTCCTTCGAGTTCCAGATGCTCTACGGCATCCGTCCGGACGAGCAGAAGCGGATCGCCGAGCGCGGCGACCAGATGCGGGTCTACCTGCCCTACGGCGAGCAGTGGTACGGCTACCTCATGCGCCGTATGGCCGAGCGACCTGCCAACACCTTCTTCTTCCTGCGCGCCGTCGCGACCAAGGGGTGAGCGACGTGTCGACAGTGGCCATCCTCGGCACCGGGGTCATGGGTGAGACCCTCCTGTCCGGCCTGATCCGCTCGGGGCGCGATGCCGCCGACCTGGTCATCACCGGCCGCAACGAGGAGCGCACACGGGAGCTCGCGGCGCGGTATGCCGTGCGCCTGGCCGACAACGCCACCGCCGCTTCCGAGGCCGACACCGTCGTGCTCGTCGTGAAGCCGCAGGACATGGCGGCGTTGCTCGACCAGGTCGCCGACCACCTGCGTCCCGGCGCGCTGGTGGTCTCGGTCGCTGCGGGCATCACCACGGCGTCGGTGGAGGCCCGGCTCGCAGCCGGCACGCCGGTGGTGCGGGTCATGGCCAACACCCCCGCCATGGTCGACCAGGGGATGGCTGCGGTCGCGGGGGGCCAGCACTGCGACGAGGACCACCTGGCCGAGGCCGAGGCACTGTTCCGGTCCTGTGGCAAGGTCCTGCGCATCCCCGAGCGGCACCTCGACGCGGTCACCGCGATCAGCGGCAGCGGACCGGCATACATCTTCTATGTGGTGGAGGCCATGATCGAGGCGGGCGTGCTGCTCGGGCTGCCCCGCGGCACCTCCACCGAGCTCGTGGTGCAGACGGTCACCGGCGCGGCCACCATGCTCAAGGAAACGGGGCAGCACCCCACCGTCCTGCGCGAGCAGGTCTCCAGCCCGGGTGGCACCACGATGGCCGCGCTGCGCCAGCTCGACGACAACAAGGTGCGGGCGGCCTTCCTGACCGCCATCGAGGCGGCGGCCCAGCGCTCCCACGACCTCGCCTCCGGGCAGGTCTGATCGGCCGTGTCGGCTCCCCAGGCGCGACCCGCTCGCCCCGCCCGTCTCGAGGGAGCGCCGGTCACCGTGCGCGCCCTGGAGCCCGACGACTGGCAGGTCTACCGCGAGATCCGGCTGGCCATGCTCGCCGACTCGCCCGAGGCCTTCGCGTCACGCTACGAGGACGTGGTGCGGCGGGACGAGACCGAGTGGCGCCGGGTGCTGACCGACTGCGACCACTTCCTCGCCGAGCAGGACGGGGCCACGGTGGGCGGCGCCGGGCTGGTCGAGCACGAGGGTGAGCTCAACCTCATCGGGATGTATGTCGTGCCGGACCACCGCGGCGGGCCGGCGGCCACGCTGCTGGTTGCCGCGGTCGCTGACCGGGCGC
>NZ_VOHR01000377.1 GCF_009192725.1 Segeticoccus rhizosphaerae
TGGTCCGGCTGGTCAGCCGGCGTTGGGTGCGCGTTCGGCGCGCGGTCGGCCACGGTGCGGTCCGGGGTCGCGGTCGATGCGGTCACCCTGGTGCCGGTCGGTGCGGTCACCACAGTCGGCGCCGAGGTCGCGGCGGTGGTCCCGGGGGTCGCCGCCGGGAGTGCGACGAACAGCAGCAGCGCTGCTCCCACCAGGCCGCTGGCTGCGCTCTGCGGGATCCGTAGTCCGGGCAGCCGGGGTGCCCGGATGCCGCGGGCCCGGGCGGTGAGCTCGAGCAGGATGGAGCCGGTCAGGAAGGCCCACGAGATCCACGCGATGAGGGTGATCGCGGTCAGCGCCAGGGTCCCGTCGTCGGGACTGGACAGGGCGGTCTTGACCGCGTCGAGGGTGGGAAGGCTGTCGGGGATCGGGGTCGCGCCGATGGCCAGAAGGACCAGCGGGAGTCCGGCCACGATGCCCAGCAGCAGCAGGGTGGCCGCCAGACCCGCCATCCGGGGGCGCACGGTGCTGGTTCTCATCGCTGCCTCCCATTCTCGGCCCCGACCAGTCGCGCGGTGGCGTGACCGGTGACCGGCAGGTCGCCGATGCCGATGATGGACAAGAACGTGGTCTGGTAGCTGCCGGTCGTGTGGACGACCACCTCGTCCCCGCCCGCCACCGACACGCTGCCTTCGACGCCGGCGGCCGACAGGTACTCGCGTGCGGCCTGGGCGGCCGCGTGGGTGTCGATCGTGATGCTGCTCCCGCGCACGGCGGGGCCGGCGAGCACTTCCTGGCCGGCGGCGCGGGCGGCTTGGGCGGCCACGTCACGCGACTGCTGTTGCGCGTGCACCTGGCCGCCGAGGTCGACGGCCAGACCGACCAGCACGATCATCACGAAGGAGGCGAGGGCCAGCATGATGCTGATCGACCCCCGCTCCCGGCGCAGACGAGTCCAGTGCGGCATCATCGCTCCCGGTAGGTGTCGAGCGGGCTGGTCATCGACTCAGTGATCGTCATGGACCCGGGGATGCCCGGTGCGGACAGGTTGGACAGGTCCACCGTGCAGGTCACCGTGGCCCGAACGGAGGCGGGCGTGCCCACGACGGCGGCGAACCCGGTGGTGTCCACGCTGACGTGCGTGCTGGTGCAGCCGACCGACTGGTTGGCCAGGCTGGTGCTCGCGGCACCGGTCGCGGCGCTGTTCGCGTCTGGCTGGGTGCGGGAGATCGAGGCCGAGCGGGCCGCGTCGGCGGCCGCGGACGCCACCGCCTGGCGGGCCATCGTGACTCGCCCGCCGAACACGATCAGCAGCACGAACATCATGAAGGCGGGCACCCCGATCGCCGCCTCGATCGCCGCCGACCCACGGTCTGGTTCCCGAGTCATCGGGTGATCCTTTCGGTGGGGGCCGAGGCGCTCTGCCGGACGGTGATGTTCCACCCGGGGATCACGCTGAGGGAGTGTCCGGACACGGTCGCGGTCGCGGTGGTCGGGCCACGCTGGATGCTCACGTGCGCGTCGGCGAGCACGTCGTCGCCACCGGCGTCGGCGATGAAGGAACGGGCCGCGCCACGACCGGCTGCTGTCGTGCCCTGCTCGGCGCCGGTGCGCCGTGCTGCTTCCTGGGCGGCGGAGATGGCCACGGCCCGCGCGTGGTACCACAGCGCGGCCTGCATCCCGGCGAACATGACCAGGAACAGCGCCGGCAGCAGGAGGACCATTTGGATCGAGCTGGAGCCACGCTCGCGCCCACCCGCGGGGACGCGTCGGATGGCGGGTGCGGGTGGGCGTCTCATCGCGTCGGACCCTGGGCGAAGCTCACTGGATCTGGCCGGCCTTCTTCTTCACGTAGGCGGTCACCGCGGCGACCACGACGCCGGCGATGGCGATGACGGCAACGGCCCAGATGACCTGGTCCATGGAGACCGAGCCACGGTCGCGGTGACGCTCATCGAGGACCGCGCGCGCCCTGCCCTCGATGTTGTCCTGTAGCTGGTCCTGTAGTTGCGCCCCCAGGGTGTGCATCGTGGCGATCAGGTAGTACATGGATGTTTCCCTCCTGCCGGCGCGTCCTCGGGCGCGCTCTGGTGTGTCGCGGTTGGCCCTTCCGGGTGGTCTGGATCAGGTGCCACCTCCCATGACGCGCAGCAGCGCCGGGGCGATCAGGATGACCATGAAGATCAACCCGAGCAGGCTGACCGGGATGCTCATCTTTTCCCCGACCTCGTTGGCGCGGGCGAGCTCGTCGCCCAGCATGGCCACCCGCATCGAGGCGGCGCGGGCGCGCAGCTGCGCGTAGATGCCGCTGCCCTCCTCCTCCGGCAGCCGCAGGATGTCGGCCAGGTCGTCCAGCTCGGGTAGCGCCAGCTCCTCGGCGAGGGCGTGCAGCGCCTGCCAGGGCGCCTGGCCGGACCAGCGGGACCGGGCCAGCTCCTCCCCGAGGCGCCGGAACACCCATGAGTCGCCGACCTCGGCCGCCACCTCCATCGCCTGCCGCCCGCCGGAGCCGGAGTTGCGTTCCAGCGCCACCATGTCGATGTAGGCACCCAGGGCGCGGGCGAACTCGGCTCGGGCCTTCTTCGCGTCGTCTCGCGCGTTGTAGTCCGGGATGATGAACATCACCGCCGCGAGCACCACGGTGCCGGCCACCGGGATCACGACCGGCAGACGCAGGCCGACCAGCGTGAAGATGCCGGTCAGCAGGGAGGGGATGACCAGTCCGGCCAGGCCGAACACCAGCTTCTCGCCGTAGAACCGGGAGGGCGGCTTCCGCAGGATCGCCAGCTCGCGGCGTGGCACCTTGGACCACACCCCCAGCGGGAGCGTTTTCATCGCCCACTGCCCGAGCCGCTCCCGCGTGTCGGTCGCCCTCGCCTGCGGCTGGGTCCGGCGGCGGGCGGCCTGTGGCGACAGGCGGTCTAGGGCGTCGGCAAGATCGGGCTGGGCCGGTACCAGCCGCCAGATCAACAGCGCGACGCCGAGGCCGATCAGGGCTCCGGCGGCCAGCGCGAGCTGCAGGTCAGTGATCACGCCTGCCCCCCGACACCGCTGCCGATGAAGCGCGGCAGCGGTGTGCCGCGGGTCATGGTCTTCATCCACACCAGCACCCCGACGTAGGCCGCCAGCAGCACGAGCAGGATGACCTGCCCGACCGGCGTGCCGAACGGGGCGATGTACCGGCCGGTCAGGGCCAGGAAGCCGAGCACGGCCACCGTGATCAGCGTGATCCACCGCGCGGTGGCCCGCGGCTTGGCCCGGTCGGCCTCGACCTGGCGGCGGGCCCGGACGTCCTCGGCCACCGACTGCGCCAGCGCCTCCAGGACCCCGGCCAGCCCGGCG
>NZ_VOHR01000378.1 GCF_009192725.1 Segeticoccus rhizosphaerae
ACCCGCACGACGCTGGCCCGGCACGTCCTCGCCGGGCTGTCCAGCAGCACGGCCGGCCTCCTCCCGGGGGCGGCCGGCGACGCTGACGCCCTGACCGGACTGGTGCTGGTGCTGTCGGACTCGGTGGTGCTGGGCCGCGACTGGGGAGTGCCGCTGACCCCCTTCCCCGGCCTGCAGCAGCCGTGAGCTCACCCCACGGAGCCAGCCCACTCCGATACTTCGCGGGAAGCCCCCGTGGCTGAGCTGGTCATTCCCGACGCCTTCCGCCGCCTCGTGAACAACCACGAGCCGGAGGGCGGCGTCGAGGGCGCCGACTGGTTGCGCGAGCTGCCCGGCCTGATCCGCGACTGCCTCGACCAGTGGGGTCTCGAGGTGGTGGGCAGGGCCATGCACGGTATGGCGGCCCTCGTGTTGCCGGTGCACCGCGCCCGCGCTGCCGAGAGGAACCAGGCGGGCGGGGCCGAGGCCGTGCTCAAGATCGTCTGGCCGCACCCGGAGGCCGCCGGGGAGCACCTGGCGTTGCGCCGCTGGGACGGGCACGGTGCGGTGCGGCTCCTGGCCGCGGACCCCTCCCGGTGGGCCCTGCTGCTCGAGCGGCTCGACCCGACCCGCACCCTCCTGGACGAGCCGATCGACGAAGCCTGCACCGTCATCGGGCAGCTGCTGGGGCAGCTCGACGGACCGGCGCTGCCCCGCTCCCTGCGTCTGTCGGACCTGGCCTGCCGGTGGGCCTCGGAGCTGGACGACCTGGCCAGCCGGCCCTCGGGGGCACCGGTCCCACCCCGCTTTCTACGCCAGGCGAGCGGCCTCGCCCTCGACCTCGCCGCGTCGGACCTCGTCGACGCCCGGCTGGTCCATGCCGACCTGCACTACGAGAACGTCCTGGCCGGGGCGGAGCGTCAGCGCTGGCTCGCCATCGACCCCCAGCCTCTGGCGGCCGAACCGGCATACGCGGTGGCTCCGGCGCTGTGGAACCGGTGGGACGAGGCGGTGGCGACCGGCGACGTCAGACGCGCGCTGCGCCGCCGCCTGGAGCTCGTCTGCGACGCCGCGGGGATCGACCCGGAGCGCGCCCGCGCGTGGTCGATCGTGCGGGAAGCGGTCAACGCGATGTGGGAGGCCGCCCGCCCCGGGGAGAGCTCGGCGGCGGAGCTGTCCGCCAAGGTCGTCGCCCTCAAGGCCCTGCAAGCGAACTGAGCCTCCCTGCCCCGCGGGTCTCTGTCGTGCTCTGGTCGCCCACAACGACGCTCCTGCAACGAAGAGCCGCACGGGGGTCACTCGGCAGAGGGCTCGGGAGAGAGCGGGTGACGCAGGGCCAAGGCGGACAGCACGACCAGTGCACCGCAGGCGGCCATGGCGCCGCCCACCCCGACGGCGACGGCGAGCGCACCGGCCAGTGGCGGGCTCAGGCCCTGACCGCCCATCATCCCGGTCGAGGCGAGCCCGAAGGCCTGACCGCGCCGACCCTCCGGAAGGCTGTCGACGAAGATCCGCTGGATGCCGGTGCCGTAGCCGCAGCACAGGCCGGACGTCACGAGCAGCGCTCCAGCCACCGGCAGGTTGGGCCCCAGGGCGAAGACCAGCAACGGCAGTCCGAGCGCGATGGCCAGGGGGAGCGCCAGCCGCTCCCGGGTGCGGGGCCGGCAGAACCGGCCGAGCACCAGGGCACCGACGAGCATGCCGACCGGCAGGGAGGCGAGCAGGACGCCGGCGCCGGTCGCCGCCTCGCCGCGCGACCCGACATACGACACGATCAACGACTCGGCCCCGGTCACGAACCACGCGGGCACCCACTGGGCGAGCAGCAGACCGCGGACCCGCCCGTCGGCGAGCAGCTCCCCGTTGCCACGCAAGGAGCTGCGCAGGACACCGAGCTGCTCCGCGCTCGCCGGCAGGCGTCCGACGTGCCGCAGGCCCGACCCGGCGACCACCCCGGCGACAAGGAGCGAACCGCCGGCGACGAGCAGCAGGTCGGGTGCGGCGACGACGGCGAGCACCGCGCCGCCGAGCCCGAGACCCACGATCTGCGTGCCCGACCCGATCATCGACAGCATCGAGCGACCCAGGACGTAGCGATCGCCCTCGAGCAGCTGCGGCAGCAGGCCCCCCGAGGCGGCCGTGAAGACCGGCGCGACGGTCGCCGCGACTCCGACGAGCACCAGCATGGCCGCGACGGGCAGGCCCGGGGCCAGTCCGATGGCGATCCCCGGGGCGGCGCGCACCACGAGTCCCCAGGCGATCACGAGGTGCGGCGAGAACCGGTCGGCGAGTGAAGTCAGCAGGGCCCCACCGAAGACCTGCGGCCCGAAACCGACACCGAAGGTCACGGCGCTGAGCAGCGGAGAGCTGGTGCGGGCGTAGACCAGGACGGCGAGGCCGAGGATCTCGAACTGGAACCCGAGCACGTAGAGGAACACCGTGCCGAACAGCACCCGGCGGGACCCGGCCACGGACCCGTGGGTGGCACGCGCCCGGCAGCGGTTCGAGCAGGTCAGCGGCAACGTGGGCGTGCATGCCGTGCTGGTCCTGCAACCGCCGGGCTACGGGGCCGATTTCCTCTCGCCCGTCCCTCGGGGGGGGTGGCGGACACCATCGACGATCTGCTGGATGCGGTGCGCTCCTGCCCCACGGCACAGGCCCGCGCCGAGATCAGCACCGCCATGGCGCATCGACGCGCCAGCGAACAGGTGCGGGAGGTGCTCGCGCGCGATGACGTCACCGTGCTGCTCGCCGACGCCCTCGCCGGGTGCTGGGACACGGTGCTCGCCCCCGACTGGCCGTTGCTGCGTGCCGTCCTGGAGCGAGACGTCGTCCACCGGGCTGAGCGGCTCGTCTCGAGGGGGTGGGCGTCGGCCCTCGACGACCTGCATGCGCGGGTGCGCTGGGCCCACGGTCTGATCCGGGTCGACCGGTGGCGTGACCAGGACGTGGACCTCGACGGTCGCGGGCTGCTGTTCGTGCCGTCGGTCTTCGTCTGGCCGGGTCTCGCGGTGACCCTGGACCCGCCCTGGCCCCCGGCGCTCGTCTACCCGGCCCGGGGAGTGGGCGCCCTGTGGCGCAGCCCCGACGAGGGCGGTCCTGCCGGTCCCCCCGACGCCCTGGCGCAGCTGCTCGGTCGCACCAGAGCCGCGGTGCTGACCGCCCTCGACCAGCCCGCGAGCACCACCCAGCTGGCTCGGGTGCTCCGACAGAGCATCGGTGGTGTCGGTGACCACCTCGCGGTGCTGGGCCGCGCGGGACTCGTGGACCGTGCGCGGTCCGGCCGCTCGGTGCTCTACCACCGCAGCCCGGCGGGCGAGGCGCTGGTGGCGGCCCCG
>NZ_VOHR01000379.1 GCF_009192725.1 Segeticoccus rhizosphaerae
CGCTCAGCGCACCGCGGCCGCCGCCGCGCCCGCGGCCCTTGCCGCGTGACTGCGACCGGCCGCTGCCCATCAGCGCCTCGGTGTCGGCGTCCTCGCGGCCCAGCATGTCGGTGATGTCGGCGATCTTCTTGCGCAGCGGCGTCGGGTCCAGCCCGTGCTCGGTGTTGTAGGCCACCTGCTTCTCGCGTCGCCGCCGCGTCTCCTCGATCGCCTCCTGCATCGAGGGGGTGACCGAGTCGGCATACATGTGCACCTGGCCGGAGACGTTGCGCGCGGCACGGCCGATGGTCTGGATCAGGCTGCGCGCCGACCGCAGGAAGCCCTCCTTGTCGGCATCGAGGATGCTGACCAGCGACACCTCCGGCAGGTCGAGGCCCTCCCGCAGCAGGTTGATGCCGACCAGCACGTCGAACTCACCCATCCGCAGCTCGCGCAGCAGCTCGACCCGGCGCAGCGTGTCGACCTCGGAGTGCAGGTAGCGCACCCGCACGTCCCGCTCGAGGAAGTAGTCGGTGAGGTCCTCGGCCATCTTCTTGGTCAAGGTCGTGACCAGGACACGCTCGTTGCGCTCGGCCCGCTCGCGGATCTCGTGCAGCAGGTCGTCGATCTGACCCTTGGTCGGCTTGAGAACGACCTCCGGGTCGACCAGGCCGGTCGGGCGGATCACCTGTTCCACCACTCCGTTGGCCTTGGCCACCTCGTAGTCACCCGGTGTCGCGGAAAGGTAGACGGTCTGCCCGATCCGCTCGAGGAACTCCTCCCACCGCAGCGGGCGGTTGTCCATCGCGCTCGGCAACCGGAAGCCGAAGTCGACCAGGTTGCGCTTGCGGGACATGTCGCCTTCGTACATCGCGCCGATCTGCGGCACGGTCTGGTGCGACTCGTCGATGACCAGCAGGAAGTCCTCCGGGAAGTAGTCGAGCAGACAGTTGGGCGCCGACCCCCGGGAGCGTCCGTCGATGTGCATCGAGTAGTTCTCGATGCCGGAGCACGAGCCGACCTGGCGCATCATCTCGATGTCGTAGGTCGTGCGCATCCGCAGCCGCTGCGCCTCGAGCAGCTTGCCCTGCTTCTCGAAGGCGGCGAGCTGCTCCTCGAGCTCGGCCTCGATGCCCTTGATCGCCCGATCCATCCGCTCCGGACCCGCCACGTAGTGCGTGGCGGGGAAGACGTACATCTCCTGCTCCTCGTGCACGATCTCGCCGGTCAGCGGGTGCAGGGTGTAGATGCGCTCGATCTCGTCACCGAAGAACTCGATCCGCACGGCGAGCTCCTCGTAGACCGGGATGATCTCGACCGTGTCGCCCCGGACCCGGAAGGTGCCGCGAGTGAAGGCCAGGTCGTTGCGGGTGTACTGCATCTGCACGAACCGGCGCAGCAGGTCGTCTCGCACCACCTCGTCGCCGACGCGCAGCCGGGCCATCCGGTCGACATACTCCTGCGGCGTGCCCAGGCCGTAGATGCACGAGACGGACGCGACCACGACGACGTCGCGGCGGGTCAGCAGCGAGTTGGTCGTGCTGTGCCGCAGGCGCTCGACCTCGTCGTTGATGGACGAGTCCTTCTCGATGTAGGTGTCGGTCTGGGCGATGTAGGCCTCGGGCTGGTAGTAGTCGTAGTAGCTGACGAAGTACTCGACCGCGTTGTTGGGCAGCAGCTCCCGGAACTCGTTGGCGAGCTGGGCAGCCAGGGTCTTGTTGGGTGCCATCACCAGGGTGGGCCGCTGGACCTGCTCGATCAGCCACGCCGTCGTCGCCGACTTGCCGGTGCCGGTGGCACCGAGCAGCACGACGTCCTGCTCGCCGGACTTGACCCGCTGGGTCAGGTCGGCGATGGCGGACGGCTGGTCACCGCTGGGAGAGAACTCGGAGATGACCTCGAACGGGGCCACCGTGCGCTGGAGGTCGGTCGTGGGACGCATGCCTCAACCGTAGACTCCCCCACCGACAGGCCCACCTCGTGCACGGCGGATGCGCATGCCGGACGCGTCGCCGGCCACCGGGCGCGGTTCGCCACTCACCTCACGGCACCCGGAACGTCCAGTCCGGGTTGCTGAACTTGGTCTCGACCAGCTCGCGCGCGCGGGCCAGCTCGGCGTCGGTGTAGGTGCTGTCCCGTGTGGCGTAGTGGGCCCGGAAGTGCGCGGCGAACGCGGTCAGGATGTCGGCACGCGCCATACCGGTCTGTGATCGCATCGGGTCGACTCGCTTGGCGGCGGACTTCGTGCCCTTGTCGGACATCTTCTCCCGGCCGATGCGCAGCACGTCCATCATCTTGTCGGCGTCGATGTCGTAGGCCATCGTGACGTGGTGCAGCACCGCGCCCGCGGCGAACCGCTTCTGCGCGGCTCCGGCGATCTTGCCCTGGTCGGACGCGATGTCGTTGAGCGGCACGTAGCGCGCGTTGACACCGATGTCGGCGAGTGCGCCCATCACCCACTCGTCGAGGAAGGCGTAGGAGCGCTCGAAGCTCAGCCCCTCGACGAGCGAGGTCGGCACCGCGAGCGAGTAGGTGATGCAGTTGCCGGGCTCCATGAACATCGACCCGCCGCCCGAGATCCGCCGCACCACGCCGATGCCGTGGCGGCGGGCGCCCTCCGCGTCGATCTCGTTCTTGACCGACTGGAACGAGCCGATCACCACGAGGGGCGAGTCCCAGTCCCAGAACCGCAGGGTGGGCGGACGCTCCCCGGCCGCGACCTCCTGCGGGATGACCTCGTCGAGCGCGACGTGCATCGCCGGATCGAGCACCACCGGCGGGATGAGGTCGAAGGTGTGGTCGCCCCACCCGGTCGCCTTGCCCAGCGCGCGGCGGACCGCGATCCCGACCGCGTCGGGGCCGAAGCCCACCATCGAGACGCGGTCGTCGAGGGCCCCGCTGATGGCTTGGGCAAGCTGGTCGGCGTTGGCGTCGGCGGGCATCCCGGTCAGGGCCGCGTCGATGTCCTCGAGGGCAGAGTCGGGCTCGAGGAAGAAGTCACCGGACACGGCCACCCTGGCCAGCCGGCCACCCTCCACGTCGACGTCGACCGCGACCAGCTTGCCACCGGGAACCTTGTACTCACCACGCACGCCTCGCACCCTAGCCGTCAGGCTCGCTCAGCCACCGAGCAGGACCGTGATCGCGGTGGCCACACCGAGCGCGGCCAGCAGCACCGTGGCGGCGCCGATCCGCACGATGTCCGGCCAGGGCGACAGGTCGAGCCGATCCGCCGACAGCCGCACGACCCGGCGGCGCAGCAGGGCCGCGAAGCCGGTGGTCACCAGTCCGGCGAGGGCGCTGGCGGCGACCAGCGCCCACTGCCCCTC
>NZ_VOHR01000038.1 GCF_009192725.1 Segeticoccus rhizosphaerae
AGACGTGCGCCGGGCGCGGGAGAGTGCTGGTGGACATCACGACCAGACAACCGACGGCGGTGCGACCTGGCAGGACGTCAGCCCCTCGGCCGCGGTCGGTCTGGCGCTACGCGACATCGAGGCGGCCGACGCGACCCACGCGGTGGCGCTGTCGATCGGGCCCGGCAGCGACTCACGCATCTACCGCACCACCGACGGCGGGCAGACCTGGAGCGAGACCTTCCGCAATGCCGACCCGGCCGCCTTCTACGACTGCATCGCCTTCAGCAAGGACGGCACCGCGCTGGCGATGAGCGACCCCGCCCACGGCTACTTGCAGATCGCGAGGTCCAGTGACGCCGGCCGCACCTGGCAGGTCATGGACACGAGCGGTATGCCGGCCGCCGGCACCAACGAGTTCGGGTTCGCCGCGTCGGGAACGTGTCTCGTCTCGGGTCCGGGCCACCGGTTCTGGTTCGCCACCGGCGGTGACCAGCCGCGGGTCTTCTCCACCACGGACGCGGGGCAGCGCTGGTCAGCCCGGCCGGTGCCGATCCGCTCGGGCGACACGGCCGGGGTCTACTCGATCGCCTTCCGCGACGCGCGGCACGGCGTGGTCGTCGGCGGCGACTTCCTCGACGAGACCAACGGGGCCGACGCCGCGGCCTGGACCGCCGATGGCGGCCGCACCTGGAAG
This sequence comes from Segeticoccus rhizosphaerae, assembly GCF_009192725.1. Taxonomy (GTDB): domain Bacteria; phylum Actinomycetota; class Actinomycetes; order Actinomycetales; family Dermatophilaceae; genus Segeticoccus; species Segeticoccus rhizosphaerae. The sequence continues at coordinate 677 of NZ_VOHR01000038.1, forward strand.
TCGAGCAGCGAGCAGGTCGACGGCTACCGCTCCGGCGTGGACTTCCTGCCGCGCACGGCACGCGGTGTGGTGGCGGTGGGACCGACCGGCAGCGACGTCAGCCACGACGGCGGGCGCACCTGGGCCCACTTCGACAACGACCGCTACGACGGTGTCCAGTGCAGCCATGACGGCGCCTGCTGGGCCTCGGGCACCGACGGCCGGGTCGCCGTCCTGGAGCGCCCGCGGTCCTGACCTCCACCCGCCCCGCTGAGCGGCAGAGGGCGTCGAAAATCGCAATTCGCGCTGGAACTCCCTCCCGACATGCCTTACGACACGCCGGCATCGCGTCCGCTCACCCGAGTAGTGCCAGCGCGAGTTGCGACGCGTGGCGACGACGCGGGTGCCCAGCAGCGTCACGTGGCGACGACGCGGGTGTCCAGCAGCGTCACTCCGGGAAGGTGCCGTCCTTGGGGAACTCGAGGTCACTCTTGGCCAGCTCCTCGACGTTGACGTCCTTGAACGTCACGACGCGCACGTTCTTCACGAACCGCGCGGGCCGGTAGACGTCCCAGACCCAGGCGTCGCTCATGGTGACCTCGAAGTAGGTCTCGCCACCGTCGCCCCGGACCTTGACCTCGACCGAGTTGGCCAGGTAGAAACGCCGCTCGGTCTCGACGACGTGCGAGAACAGGCCGACGACGTCGCGGTACTCCCGGTAGAGCTGCAGCTCCATGTCGGTCTCGTACTTCTCGAGATCCTCGGCACTCATCCCGCGTCCATCTCCTGTTCCTGCGGCTCGACCACGATCATCGACGGGGCAACGAGCCCATCCTCGCCCATCAACGAGTCCGCGCCGAAGCCGGCGGCGAAGTGAGCGTCCAGCAGTGCCTCGTCGGTCTCGCCCCCACCGACCACCTCGCACCCGCGCAACCGCCAGGACCGTCGGTGGTGCTCGCACGGACCGTGCTCTGCGAGGGCAGCAAAGTGCTCGGGGGCCGAGTAGCCCTTGTTGCCGGCCCAGCCGTAGACGGAGATCTCCCGGGCCAGGTCGACCATCATGCCGTCGCGCTCCACCTTGGCGAGGACGCTCGCGGCGGCCACCGACGAGCATTTCATGTCCGCCTTGATCATCGTGCGCACCGGAGGCGTGAGGTATGCCGTGCCGTCACCGTCGGCGCCGTCCAGACCGAGCAGTCCCACCCGCGTCGGATCGGTCAGCCAGTCGTGGTTGCCGTCGAGGATGACCAGGTCCGGTATGACGTCCAGCTGGGTGAGCGCGCGGGTGCCGGCCAGGCGCAGTGCCGCCATGATGCCGATGGCGTCGATCTCACCCGGGCTCGCGTGGCCGACGGCGTAGGCCAGCGCCCACCGGCGGATCGCGGGGACGAGCCGCTCCCGGACGGGCGGGGACAACAGCTTGGAGTCCTTGACCCCGGAAGGGGCGGAGCGACAGGACTCGTCGATCACCACCACTCCGACCGAGACCGGGCCGGCGAGTGCTCCTCGACCGACCTCGTCCATGCCCGCGAGCACCCGGTGCCCGTCGCGCTGCAGCGCCCGCTCCACCCGGAGGCTGGGGCGCTTGGAGACGGGGCGCGGAGTCACTTCTGGGAGCCCTTGGGGTCCGGCACGTCGGCGAAGGTGTCGGAGTAGTCGGAGAGCCAGCTGATCCGGTCGAGGGGCCAGACGATCGACACGGCCCGGCCGACGATGAGGTCTTCCGGCACGGATCCGTCCTTGCCGCCACTGCCGTTGTCGTGGAAACGCGAGTCCCCCGAGTCGCTGCGGTGGTCGCCCATCACCCAGACCTTGCCGGGCGGCACGGTGATGTCGAACTTCTCGATGCTCGGTGGATCGCCTGCGTGGACGTAGGGCTCGTTGATCGCCGTGCCGTTGATCTTGAGCTTGCCCAGGTCGGTGCAGCACACGACGTGGTCGCCGGGCAGCCCGATGACGCGCTTGATCAGGTGGTTGCCTTCACCGGTGGGCACGATTCCGACGAACTCCAGCACGTCGTGGGCGACGGTGCCGAAGGGGCCGCGATCCGGCGGCGGGGTCTCGTCCAGCCAGTGGTCGGGGTCCTCGAAGACGACGACGTCGCCGCGCTTGAGGGCGAAGGGGCCGGGCGTCAGCTTGCTCACCACGACCCGGTCGCCGTAGATCAGCGTGCTCTCCATCGACCCGGAAGGGATCCAGAACGCCTGGAACAGGAAGGTCTTGACGATGAGCGACAGGACCAGGGCGGTGACGACGACGATCCCGATCTCGCGCAGCCCGTGCAGGATGCCGCTGCCCCGCCTCGGGGGGTCCTCGCGCGCAGTGGGCTGGGCCGGCTGCGGGTTCGACGTCCCGTCGTCCGGCGTCACGTCAGGGTGGCGGTCCGGCAGCTCGCTGTGGGAGGGCTGCTGGGCGCCGGTGTCTTCCGGCTCCGGGAGTTCGGGGCGACCGTGGTCGTTCACCGGCGCCGCTCCCGACTGCCCGGCGCCCGGTCGACCGACGCCGGTGTGGGTGCCGCCGCCGTGGCCGTCGTTGACGGCACCGCACCGAACTCGGAAGGTGGCCAGTAGCGCCAGATCGCCCGTCCGATGACGTCGCCGACCGGCACCATGCCGCCCCCTGGATCGCCCAGGTGGGCCCGGGAGTCACCGGAGTCGCTGCGGTGGTCGCCCATGACCCACAGTCTTCCCGGAGGCACACGCACGTCAAAGTGCAGGTCACTGGGCGCGTCGCCGGGCTCGACGTAGGGCTCGTCCAGCGGCCTGCCGTTGAGCCGCAGGCGCCCCTGGTCTGTGCAGCAGGAGACCTCGTCACCGCCGATGCCGATGACCCGCTTGACGTAGGCCGTGGCGCCGCCGAAGGCCTGCCCGTCGAAGACGACGACGTCGCCGCGCTCCACATGGGACGGAGCGACCTTGTCGACGATGATCCGATCGGAGGTCTTCAGCGTGGGCTCCATCGAGTCGGAGGGGATGGCATAGGTCTCGACCACGAACGTCCGGACGAGCACGAGAACGACCGCCACTGCCACCACGGCGACCAACCACCGTCGTATCCGCGACACCCGCACGTGCGGGACGTCGTCACCCGTGGACGTCGAGAGGTCAGGGCGGGCCGAGGCCGCCGGCGGTCCGGGTTCCATGAGATCCCGAGCGTATCCCTCGTGGGTGGACGCCCTCCGGAGCGACCCGGCCGCGCTGCACCGACCGCGCCGGAGGCCGAGCTGCCGACGTGCCGTCCTCGCAGGGTGGCGAGGGGTGGCTCAGCGAGACTTCTGCGGCGTCTCGCGCTTCTCCTTGATCTTGGCTGCCTTGCCCCGCAGGTCGCGCAGGTAGTAGAGCTTGGCGCGCCGCACGTCACCGCGGGTGACGACCTCGATCTTGTCGATGATCGGGGTGTGCAGCGGGAAGGTGCGCTCCACACCGATGCCGAAGCTCACCTTGCGCACGGTGAAGGTCTCGCCGACACCGCCGCCGTGGCGCCGGATGACGACGCCCTGGAAGACCTGCACACGCGAGCGCGTGCCCTCGATGACCTTCACGTGGACCTTGAGGGTGTCACCGGCCCGGAAGTCGGGGACGTCGGTGCGGAGACTCGCCTGGTCGATGGCGTCGAGCTTGTGCATGAGGGTGTCGCTTTCTCGTCGGTGCCACAGGCCACCCACGGGTCTTGTCGTGCTACGAGTGTGTCGTCGATCTGCTGGGGCCGCGTGCCGAGGCACTCCCCCTGTGGCAGGGGCCGCTTGGTCCAGCAGACGCAAGGAGTCATTCTGCCACGGAAGGCCACCAGCACCGAAATCCACACCCGCCATGAGCAACCTGCCCGGGCGCGGGCGTGCGGCGGGCGGTGCCGGACGTCATACGCGCACTACGGTTTGCCCGTGACCATCAACCCCGGCTGGTCCGTCGCGGCGGCGATGGTGACCCTCATGGTGATCACCGTGGCCGCCCACCTGGTCGCAGGTCTGCGACTGGAGCGGGCCGTCGTCGTCGCAGGCGTGCGAGCCACCCTGCAGCTCGGCGTCGCCGCCCTCCTGATCGCCTCGGTGATCAGCCACCTGGCGCTGTCCTGCCTGCTGGTGGTGGTGATGTTCACGATGGCCGTCCTCACGACCGCGCGGCGGGTGGAGGCCCGGCCGGCGGCCTGGGCCTGGACCGCCCTCGCGATGGCGTGCGGGATCGTGCCCGTGCTGGGTGTGCTGTTCGTGTCCGGTGCCGTCCCCGTGAAGGGCATCGCGCTGATCCCGATCGCCGGCATCATCATCGGCAACACGATGACGGCACACACTCTGGTGGGGCGTCGCGTGTTCGCTGCCCTGCGGGAGGAGCACGGGCAGTATGAGGCGTGCCTGTCGCTGGGGATGTCGCCGTCCCAGGGCATCGCCGAGATCATCCACCGGCGCACGCCCGAGGCCCTGTTGCCGGGGCTCGACCAGGTCCGGACGTCCGGCGTGGTCACCCTGCCGGGCGCCTTCATCGGCGTCATGCTCGGTGGCGGCACCCCGGCCCAGGCCGCGACGGCGCAGCTGCTGGTGCTCTTCGGCGTCATGGCCACCCAGACCGTCACGGCCGGAGTCGCGGACCGGTTCATCGGGGCGCGCCGCCTGTTGCCCGCCGACCTGGACCGGGCGCTGATCGACTAGCCAGCCGGCCTCGGACGCCGTTTGGTGAGGTCGACAGCGCCGGGGTAGCTCGGCTCGCCGGCCCGTCGCCGATAGCCCGCGCGCCGGTAGAACCGCTGGTTTCGGGTGTTCTGCGCGCCGGTGGTGAGCCACAGCGTGCGCACCGACCCGGGCGCGAGCCCCTCCGCGAACACGAGCAGCGCGCGGCCGAGGCCCCTGCCCTGCAGGTCCGGGGCCACCATGACCCTAGCGATCTGCCAGACGGTCTCGTCGCCCGGCGCGAGTCGGCCGCGGACCGACCCGACGAGCCGGCCGCCCGAGCGCACCACGAAGGTCTGCCACTCGCGCAGTCCGCGCGCGGCCTGGTCCATCGACTCGGTCACCGCGGGAATCTGCCCCGGTTCGGTGTCGACGGCCTCGGGCAACCAGCAGGCGCGCTGCAGGGTGACCAGCTCCCCGACGTCGGAAGGCTGGGCGGGGGTGACCTCGAGACCGTCGACGCCGAGCGACGCCGACACGTGCAGGAGGTCGGGCCGGCGCGCGGCGGTGCGTTCGAGCCGTTGCTGGTGGCGCCAGTCGGCAATCGCGCCGTGGTCGCCCGACAGCAACACGTCGGGCACCGAACGGCCGTGCCACTGCGGCGGCTTGGTGAAGACGGGGTACTCCAGCAGGCCGTCCTCGTGCGACTCCTCGACGAGTGACTCGGCATTGCCGATGACGCCGGGGACGAGCCGGGCGATCGCCTCCACCATGGCGAGGACGGCGACCTCCCCGCCGTTGACGACGTAGTCTCCGAGGGAGACCGTCGTGACGTCGAGCCCGAGGTCCTGCCCGGCATACTCGTAGACGCGCTCGTCGATGCCCTCGTAGCGGCCGCAGGCAAACGCCAGCCACGGCTCGTGCGCGAGCTCTCGCGCCATCGCCTGGGTGAAGGGCTTCCCGCCCGGCCCCGGCACCAACAGTCGTGGCCGGGCCGCGGGGCCCTCCTGCTCGACGAGGTGGTCGAGCGCCTCCCCCCAGGGCTCCGGACGCATGACCATGCCCGGGCCGCCGCCGTAGGGCGTTTCGTCGACGGTGCGGTGCCGGTCGTGGGTGAACGACCGCAGGTCGTGCACGTGCACGTCGAGCAAGCCCTGGCGCCGGGCCTTGCCGATGAGCGACAGGTCGAGTGGCGCCAGGTAGTCGGGGAAGATCGTGACGAGGTCCAGCCGCACGGCGGTCAGCCCTCGTCCAGGTCGAGCAGGCCCTCGGGGGGGTCGACGACGACCCGGCCGCCGTCGACGTCCACCTCGGGCACCAGCTGTGCGACGAAGGGGACCCGGGCGGTGCGTCCGTCGGCCAGCCGCAGGACCAGCAGGTCCTGGGCCGGCCGGCTCTCCAGGCCGGTCACCTCGCCGAGGCTGTGACCATGCACGTCGACCACGGCGAGGCCGACCAGGTCGTCCTCGTACCACGCGTCCTCGGCGTCGGCCTCCTCCGCTGCCAGCAGCCGCGTGCCGCGCAGGCCCTCGGCCCCGGTGCGGTCCGACGCCTCCTCGAAACCGAGCAGCAGGATCCCGTTGTGGTCGCGCACCGAACGCAGCGTGAGCGGCCCCGCCGACGCCGGCTCGGTCTCGAAGCGCGCGCCCACCACGAATCGCTCGTCGGGTGTGTCGGTGTGCACGCGCACGGTCACCTCACCCCGGAGTCCGTGCGCCTTGCCGATGCGTGCGACGACGACGGCCACGTGCCGCTCCTTCCGTGGTCCTCTTCCTGGTCCTCACCACACGACGCAGGGGTATGTCGGAACTCGCGGTCCCGACATACCCCTGTCGTGTGGTGCTGTGCTGCTCGGTTGCTCCGCTCCGCGGGCCGCGGCCCGGCTGACGTCCTACCGGGAGCGGTCCGTGTCGACGATGTCGACCCGCACCTGCTTGCCGCCGGCGAGGGCGCCGACCACGGTGCGCAGGGCACCGGCGGTGCGACCGGACCGACCGATCACGCGACCAAGGTCATCGGGGTGGACGCGCACCTCGAGCAGCTCACCGCGGCGCAGCTCCTTGTGCCGCACGACGACGTCCTCGTCGTGGTCGACGATGCCCTTGACGAGGTGCTCGAGCGCCTCCTCGAGCACGATCAGGCCTCGGACGCGTCGGCGTCGGTCGGCAGGGCCGGCTGCGCGTCGGCCTGGTCGGCGTCGGCGGGTGCGGTCGGCACCTCGGCACCGCTGGACTTCTCGTTGTCGTCAGCGGCCGTGGCCGGCGTGACATCGGCCTTGGCGCCCTCCTCCGAGAGGCCCTCGTGCGCGGTGACGGCCTGGTCCGACTCGGCCTGGCTGCCCGCCTTGTCCTCGGACGTGACGTCGTCGGCCTTCGCCTCGTCGGCCTTGGACTCATCGGCCTTGGACTCGTCAGCCTTGGCGGACTTCTTCTTCCTGGGCGTGGTGGCGCCGTCCTTGGGCTCGTCGGCCGCGGCCTTGCTCGCCGCGTCGAAGAGGGCCTTCTTGTCGGCCTTCGGCTCGGCCAGCTTGAGAGTGCCCTCGGCACCCGGCTCGCCCTTGAACTTCTGCCAGTCGCCGGTCACCTTGAGCAACGCGGCGACCTGCTCGGTCGGCTGCGCGCCGACACCGAGCCAGTACTGCGCGCGCTCGGAGTCGATCTCGATGAGAGACGGCTCCTGCGTCGGGTGGTACTTGCCGATCTCCTCGATGGCCCGGCCATCGCGCTTGGCCCGCGAGTCCATGACGACGACGCGGTAGTACGGTGCCCGGATCTTGCCGAGGCGCTTCAAACGAATCTTGACGGCCACGTGGGTGGTGTCTCCTGTTTCTGGAATCGGGTGAGCCCGTTGCGCGGTCCGCGTGGGGACACGGGACGCACAGGCTGCAGTTGACACGTCCTGGGGCGGAGAGAGGGGCCGCGACCGGACGGGTACGCCGGACATTCTGCCAGAACCCGCGACGGATACCGAACGCGCGCCCGCGCAGGCCCGGACCGGCAGGAGCTCAGCGGTTCTCCCAGGCGTCCGGCGCCGCCGCGAGCCGCGTGACGTGAGCCGGCAACCGACCGCTGCGCAGCTGCTCGATGGAGGTCTCGTCGAGGACCCTCCGCAGACTGGCTCGCACGGCCACCCACACCGTCGGCAGATGCTCGGCCACGCCGGTGTATGCCGTGTCCTGCGGCCGCAGGCCCCGCACCTCGGCCAGGGGTCCGTCCACCGCACGGAACACGTCGCCGACGGTGACCTGGGACGCATCCTTCGCGAGGCGGTACCCACCCCGCGGCCCCCGCTGGCTGGTGACCAGCCCGCTGCGGCGCAGGTCGGCGAGGATCGCCTCCAGGAACTTGCGGGGCAGCTGTTGCTGCTGCACCAGGGTCTCGACCGACACCGGCTCCCGGCCGCCGACGGTTGCCTCGGCGATGCCGAGCAGCGCCCGGACGGCGTAGTCGACCTTCGCTGAGATGTCCACGCGCCGATTGTGGCGCATGCCGCGTTGCCGTGCCTGCGAGCCGGGTTCCCGAGCGACAGCTGGACAACCTTTTCCTTTAATCCTATTATTCCTACGTGTTCAGAAGGTTATGACGAGAGAGGCGCCGGCCCGGTGCCTCCTCGGTGACACCGAATCAGAGATGTGGTGAAGGACATGCGCAGACTGATCCTGCTCGCCCTCGTGGGCCTGGGCGCGCAGCTCGTGGACGGCAGCCTGGGCATGGCCTACGGCGTCACCTCCACGACCCTGTTGCTCGCCATCGGCGCGAACCCGGCCGCCGCCTCGGCGACCGTCCACCTTGCGGAGATCGGCACCACCTTGGTGTCCGGGGCCTCCCACTGGCGGTTCGGCAACGTCGACTGGGGGGTCGTCCTGCGGATCGGCATCCCGGGTGCTGTCGGCGCGTTCGCCGGTGCGACCTTCCTGTCGAGGCTGTCCACCGAGGTCGCGGCCCCGCTGATGTCCGTCGTGCTCCTGGCCCTCGGGGTCTACGTGCTCACTCGCTTCACCGTCAAGGGGCTGCCACAGGACAAGTTGGACAAGCCGCTGCGCAAGCGATTCCTCGGGCCGCTCGGCCTCGTCGCCGGCTTCGTCGACTCCACCGGCGGCGGAGGCTGGGGGCCGGTCGGCACGCCGGCGATCCTGGCCAGCGGCCGCCTCGAGCCGCGCAAGGTCATCGGGTCCATCGACACCAGCGAGTTCCTCGTCTCGGTCGCCGCGAGTCTCGGTTTCCTGTTCGCCCTCGGGTCGCAGGGCATCGACGTCGTCTGGGTCGTCGCACTCCTGGCCGGTGGCGTCGTGGCCGCCCCCATCGCCGCCTGGCTGGTGCGCCACCTGCCGCCGCGCATCCTCGGCTCGCTCGTCGGAGGCCTGATCGTCGTGACCAACGCACGCACGCTGCTGCGCAGCGACTGGGTCGACGCGGGTGACGTCACCCGCTACGCGGTGTATGCCGTCCTCTACCTGCTGTGGGCCGCGGCCGTCGCCATCTCCGTGCGTGCCCACCGGCGCACGGTGCGTCTCGATTCAGCCGACGTCCACGGGTCGGGGATCAACCGGCCGGACGAGCTCGGAGCGCGGTGACACGCCGGACCTCCAGGGCCGCACGCACCACCTCCCGGTCGGGGACGGGGCTCGAAGTGTCGACGCTCAGGACCTCGCCCCATGGCCGTGTCCGCGCCGAACCATCCGTCTCCCCTGCCCTACACCAGATCTCGAGGACCGCTGCCGGGTCGAGCCCGACGCCGGCCAGCACTTCGCGCAGCTCCTCGTTGTCGTCCGGCGACAGGTCGGCCTCGACGACCGCGCCCACGGGTGACTCCGCCAGCAGCCGGTAGAGGGTCGTCTGGTCGTTGACCACGTCCTGGGAGAAGAGCGGGAGGGCCAGCTCCCGGGCCAGTCGGCGGGCGAACCCGGTCCTGCCCGGGCCGGGCTCCCCGCCCACCAGGCAGGCCAAGCGATGCGGCTCCTGCGCCGGGAAGGCGGGAGCAGGCCACTCCTCTGCCGTCAACGCGTAGCGGTCGTGGTCTCGCCACTGCTCCCGCCCGGCCACGTCCGCCATCCACATCATCCGCGGCGTGAAGCCCTCGTACCGAAACCCCAACCCACGTAGTAGACCCGCCGAGGTGACATTGCCGGGTTGGACGTTGGCCTCGACCCGGTGCAGCCCCATCCCCTCCGGCTCGGCGGCGAACGCCACCCCGATCACGAGGCTGATCCCTTCGGAGAAGAGGCCACGACCGGCATACGGGTCGTAGGCGTCGTAGCCCAACGCCGCAGACCTGAACCGCCCGTGGACGACGCCCGTGACGTTGACCTTGCCGACCACGTCGTGGTCGCCCTCGGGATGGTGCGCGCGGACGAGAAAAGTGCGGTGAGAGCGCGACTGGGCCGCCAAGTGGCCCCGGATGTCGTCGGGATTCACCGGGTTCCACCGGGCGATCCGGCGCCGTGACTGCTCCACCGCGCGACGGTAGGGCGCGACGTCGGCCGGGGCGATGGTGTGCACGCGGACCTGTTCGCCGTCGGCGTGCAGGTCAGGGGGCAACATGGCCTCGCAACACGATCAGCTCCGGGTCCGCGAGCACGGCGATGTCGTCGCGGGGATCGGTACCGTAGACGACGAAGTCGGCGCTCTCCCCCTCCTCGAGGCCGGGTCTGCGCAGCCAGCGGCGCGCGCCCCAGCAGGCGGCATCGAGGGCCTGCGCCGTGCTGAAGCCGGCGCGGGTCAGCTCGAGCGCCTCCTGGGCGACCAACCCGTGCGGCAGCGATCCACCCGCGTCAGTGCCGACGAAGATCGGGATGCCGGCCTCGTGCGCCTTGGCAACCGTGTCGTGGCGGCGCGCGTGCAGGTCTCGCATGTGCGCGGCATACGTGGGGAACTTGCCCTCGGCGGATCGGGCGATGGACTCGAAGGTCGCGATGTTGACCAGGGTGGGCACGATGGCGATGCCCTGGGCCGCGAACGCTCCGATCGTGTCGTCCTGCAGTCCGGTCGCGTGCTCGATGCAGTCGGTGCCGGCGGCCGCGAAGTCGTGCAGCGACTCCTCGCCGAAGCAGTGCGCCGTGACGCGGGCGCCCTCCTCGTGGGCGGCGGCGATCGCGGCCGCGAGGGCTTCGCGTGGCCAGCAGGGACTGAGGTCACCGGTGTCCCGGTCGATCCAGTCGCCGACCAGCTTCACCCAACCGTCTCCCGCCCGCGCCTCCTGGCGGACGTAAGCGACCAGGTCCTCCGGCTCGATCTCCCACCCGAAGTTGCGGATGTAGCGTCGGGTCCGGGCGATGTGGCGGCCCGCGCGGATGATCCGGGGCAGGTCCTCCCGATCGTCGATCCAGCGGGTGTCGGCGGGAGATCCTGCGTCGCGGATGAGCAGCGTGCCGGCCTCCCGATCGGCCACGGCCTGCTTCTCGCTGGTGGAGTCGTCCACCGCGCCGTGGGCGTCGAGACCGACGTGGCAGTGGGCGTCGACGAGCCCGGGTAGCACCCAGCCGTGGACGGTCTGCACCTTCGCCCCGGCCGACGGCGGCGTGAAGGAGACGGTGCCGTCCACCACCCAGATCTCGTCACGCACCTCCTCGGGCCCGACCAGGATCTTCCCCTTGACGTGCACAGTGCCTGAGGTCATGAACGCGACCCTACCGAGCCGGCGCCGACCCGGGAGGGCGGCGCGACCGTCGACGTGCGCGGGTCAGCGCTTCGGCTTGTTGTCGCGTGCGCTCACCAGCACTCCACCGGCCACGGCGAGCGCGATGCCGAGGGCGATGCCCACGCCGATGTTGTCGAGGAAGATCACGCCGATCACGAGGCCCACCAACAGGCCGACCAGGGCTCCGCGCGTTACGGTCGTGCTGGATTTGCGAGGATCAGGCCCTCGTTGCGGAGCCTCCATATCCCTCACCGTAACGCCGGAGGCGCCGGGCCGCTCGACATCGCCGAAGGGCGACCGACGTGGCAGGCCTGCCCGGCCCCGGTCAGGGCGAGTCGACGGGGCGTGCTCCGGGCTACTTGCCGAGGAACTTCTCGAACCCCTTGGGGAGCTGGAGGTTCGTCGGGTCCATGGACTCGTCGTTCGGTTCGGCGCTCCCACCGTCCCCACCGACATCACCGAAGGCGGACCCCATCGCCGCGGCGCGAGCCTGCTCCTCCTTCTGCTCGAGGGCCTTCTCCTCGGCCGCACGCTTGGCAGGGTTGCCGCTCTTGCCCTTCTTGCGCTTGACCTGCTTGCCCTTCTTCCCACCGCCCAGGCTCGGCATCCCGGGCACGCCCGGCATGCCACCGCCGCGGCGGAGCTGGCGCATCATCTTCTGCGCCTCGCCGAAGCGTTCGAGCAGCTGGTTGACCTGGGAGACCGTCACACCGGATCCCTTGGCGATGCGCGCCCGGCGGGACCCGTTGATCTGCTTGGGGTGGGTCCGCTCGAACGGCGTCATCGACTGCACCATCGCCTCGACCCGGTCGAACTCTCGCTCGTCGAGGTTGGCGAGCTGGTCCTTCATCCCGGCCATGCCCGGCATCATGCCGAGCATCGACTTGAGCGATCCCATCTTCTTGATGGCCGACATCTGCTGCAGGAAGTCGTCGAAGGTGAAGTCCTCCTCCGCCATGAACTTCCGCGTCATCTCGGCGGCCTGGGCGCGGTCGAACGCCTTCTCGGCCTGCTCGATCAGGGTGAGCACGTCGCCCATGTCGAGGATCCGAGACGCCATCCGATCGGGGTGGAAGACCTCGATGTCCTTGACCTGCTCACCGGTCGAGGCGAACATGATCGGCCGTCCGGTGACGGTGGCCACGGACAACGCGGCACCACCGCGCGCGTCACCGTCCAGCTTGGACAGCACGACGCCGGAGAAGCCCACCCCGCGCTGGAACGCCTCGGCCGTCTCGACGGCCGCCTGGCCGATCATCGCGTCGATGACGAAGAGGACCTCGTCGGCCTTCGTCTCGATCTTGATGTCGTGCGCCTGCTGCATGAGCTCGACGTCGACTGCGAGCCGACCGGCGGTGTCGATGATGACCACGTCGTGCTGCTGCTTGCGGGCGTGCTCGACGCCGTCGAGCGCGACGTCGACCGGGTCGCCGAAGGAGCGGGTGCCCTCACCGCTCTCGAGCGCCGCGTCGTGGCCACCGACGTTGCCGCGCTCGGGCGCGAACACCGGCACGCCGGCGCGCTGGCCCACGACCTCGAGCTGGGTGACGGCGTTGGGCCGCTGGAGGTCGGCCGCGACGAGGATGGGGGTGTGGCCCTGGTCGGCCAGCCACTTGCCCAGCTTGCCGGCGAACGTCGTCTTACCGGAACCCTGCAGCCCCGCCAGCATGATCACCGTCGGCGGGGTCTTGGCGAACTCGATGCGCCGGGTCTCGCCACCGAGGATGCCCACCAGCTCGTCGTTGACGATCTTGACGACCTGCTGGGCCGGGTTGAGCGCCTCGCTGACCTCGGCCCCCAGCGCCCGTTCGCGGACCCCTCTGGTGAACTCCTTGACGACCGGCACCGCCACGTCGGCGTCGAGCAGGGCGAGGCGGATGTCGCGCACCGTCGCATTGACGTCGGACTCGGAGAGTCGGCCCTTGCGCTTGAGGTTCTTGAAGGTGACGGTCAGTCGGTCAGACAGGCTGGTGAACACGTGCCCAAGGTTAACGGTCCGGCGGGGATGCTCAGGCCTCCGCCTGCGCGCGCTTCCACACGCGGAACCCCCGCTCGGTGTCGCCGTGTCGCCAGGTTCACGCCCCTACGACGCCACGCCTTCGCCCACCCGTTCGTATGCCGGCTCGTCCACCTGCTCGTGTGCCGGAGCCGGCACCGGGGCAGGCTGCTCCGGCAGCGATGCCTCCCACGCGGCACCCGCCAGCCTGGCCAGGTCGTAGGCGGCCTCACCGTGCTGGTCGCGGTCGGCCCCGGCCAACTCGGCCTCAGGGCCGATTCGGAGACCGAGCGTGCGGTGCAGGACCGTCCCGATGGCATAGGTCGCCGTGAAGGAGAAGGCCACCACGGCGAGCGCCGCAACCGCCTGCCGTGCCAGCTGAGCCGGGCCACCGCCGTACAGGAGGCCGTCGACCCCGGCCGGCGCCGCGGAGGACGCCAGGAAACCGATGCCCACGGTGCCCACGAGGCCACCGACGAGGTGTACGCCGACGACGTCGAGGCTGTCATCGACTCCGAGCCGGTGCTTGAGGCCGACCGCCGCCGCGCACACGGCGCCCGCGACCAGACCGAGACCGATCGCGCCAACGGGCGTGACGGAGTTCGCGGCCGGCGTGATTGCGACCAGCCCTGCGACGACGCCCGAGGCCGCTCCCAAAGACGAGCCGCGGCCGTCCCGCAGCCCTTCGGTCACCAGCCACCCGAGCAGACCGGCCCCGGTGGCCGCGATCGTGTTGACGAAGGCCAGAGCCGCGACCCCGTTGGCGCCGAGCGCCGATCCCGCGTTGAAGCCGAACCACCCGAACCACAGCAGACCCGTGCCGAGCATCACCATGGTGAGGTTGTGTGGCCGGATCGTCCTGCGGCCGAGATCGATCCGCCGCCCCAGCACCAACGCGAGCGCGAGTCCTGCGGCACCCGCGTTGATGTGGACAGCGGTGCCGCCGGCGAAGTCGATCGCATGCAGCTGGTTGGCGATCCAGCCGCCGCGGTCGGCGGCCAGCCCGTCGAAGGCGAAGACCCAGTGCGCCACCGGGAAGTAGACGACGGTCGCCCAGACGACCGTGAACACCAGCCACGTCACGAACTTCGCCCGCTCCGCGATCGCGCCGCTGATCAGCGCCACCGTGATCACGGCGAAGACGGCCTGGAAGGCGACGAACGCCAACGTCGGAATCGTCCCGACCACACTGTCGGCAGCCATCAGGCCGGACAGCCCGAAGTGCGCGAAGGGGTTGCCGACCAACCCGTGCCACGACTCACCGAAGGCCTCGCTGTAACCCCAGAGCACCCACGCGACACCGACAGTCGCCATCGCGCCGAAGCTCATCATCATCATCGCCAGGACGCTCTTGGCGCGCACCATGCCGCCGTAGAACAGGGCCAGGCCCGGGGTCATGAGCAGCACCATCGCGGCGCTGGTCAGGACCCACGCGGTGTCACCGCTGCTGATTTCCATGCCGCACAGCATCGAGGAGGCGTGTTACCGCTGCGGTCCTCCCGCGTTACGACCGTGTCAGAAATGAACCCGCTGTGTGAACACCAGGTTTCGGGGCAGCCCTTCGGCGCCTTGGCTCAAGGCTTCTGGAAGAGTCCCTCGGCGTCATCCTTGGGTGCCTGCTCGCGCAGCACGAAGCGCATCTTCTTGCCGGTCGGCGTCATCGGGAGCTCCTCCACGAACCGGTAGGCGCGGGGGCGCTTGAACTGGGCCAGCAGCGGGTGGGCCCGGCAGAACCGGTCGAGGTCCTGGACGCTCGCGACCCGGTCGGCGCACACGACATACGCCACCACCCGCTCGCCCCACTGCTCGTCGGGCATCCCCACGACGATCGAGTCCTGCACCGCCGGACAGGAATTGAGTGCCTCCTCGACCTGCATGGGGTAGACGTTCTCGCCGCCGGACAGGATCATGTCGTCCTTGCGGCCGACGATGGTGACGTATTCCTGGGCGTCCCAGACCGCGAGGTCGCCGATGTAGAGCCAGCCGGCGCGGAACCGCCCCTTCTGGTCCTCGCCCTGGTCGACGTAGGACTGGCCGGCCTTCATCGACCGCACGATGACCTCGCCGACCTCGGTCCCGTCCTTGGCCGCGAGGTCGTCCGGTGCTGTCAGGCGATCGGGATAGACCTTGACGACCGCAACGTCGTCGTCCGTGCAGGCCCGTCCTGCGCTGCCCGCGTGCTCCGGAAGGTCGCTCGGGCGCAGGAAGGTGTTCCAGAAGGCCTCGGTCGTGCCGTAGCCGTTGAAGATGTCGGGCGTGAGGACCTCCTGGTAGCGCAGGCAGGCCGCCCGCTCGAGGGGCGCGCCCATGGTCACGATGCCCCTCAGTGTGCCCAGATCGCGGGGTCGCACCTCCTGCTCGTCCGAGAGCAGCGCGAGGTTGGTCGGCGCCCCGATCAGGAAGCTCAGCCCACGGTCGGCCACCAGATCGAGCACCGTCGCAGCGTCGAAGTGGCGCAAGGCCACCGACTCGGCGCCGACGTAGAAGACCGGGCTCGGCCCGCCCGAGTAGAGCCCGCCCCGATGGAACCACGGCGTCATGTTGAGGGTCTTGTCCTCGGGGGTCAGCGGGAAGTGCATGATGACGTCGTGGGCCGTGAGGATCTCCACGGCGGCGTTGAGCGACACTCCTTTCGGCTGGCCGGTCGTGCCCGATGTGTAGAGGCGCGTCGTCTCGTCGTAGGCGGTGGCGTGCGGCCATGCCGGTGCGTCACGACGGTGGTCGGCCAGTTCGGCGAACGATGTCGCCGCCGGACCGGTCGCGCCGGTCTTCTCCGGGTCGACCACGATGACGCGATCCGGACGGTGCTCGGCGATATCGAGCGCGCCCCACGCCGTGTCGACCAGCGCGGCGTCGAAGAAGTAGACGGCGGGCGTGCTGTCGTCGAGGACGTGGGCGGTCTCCCCCGGTGAGAGCCGGAAGTTGATCGGACAGGCGATCGCGCCCATCCGCTGGGCCGCCAGCCACAACAAGGCGAACTCCGGGGTGTTGAACAGCTGGAAGACGATGACCTCCCTGGGCCTCACCCCAGTGGCCACCAACCCCGCCGCCAACGCGTCGACCTCGCCGCCGAGCTCGGCATAGGTCCACCGGCGGTCGGTGACCGCGTCGGACAGGGCCGGCCGGTCGGCATACCGGTGCACATTCCGGCTGAACCCGGTGAGGTAGGTGAAGTGGCGTTCAAAGGTCGCACGGAATGCCCTTGACTCATAACGGTAGCCGGACAAACCACACCTCCTTCTTCCCCGAGTTGCCTATTCGAGCCGTCTGGCCGGGGCGCCAGGGCCAGGGGCTCGAAGCACGATGACGCAGTTCTGGCCCCCGAAGCCGAACGCGTTGGCGACGGCCGTGTCCACGCGGAGCTCCCGCGCACGGCCGGGCACGTAGTCGAGGTCGCATTCCGGGTCGGGCGTCTCGAGGTTGACGGTGGGCGGTACCTGGCCGTCCCGGATGGCCAGCGCGCACACCATCGCGGAAAGCGACCCGGCCGCACCGATGAGGTGCCCCACCATCGACTTCGGCGAGCTCACCGCAACCTGGTCGGCCGCCGAACCCAGGGCCGATCTGATGGCTGCGGTCTCGGTGCGGTCGTTGGCGCGGGTGGAGGTGCCGTGGGCGCAGATGTAGTCGATCTCCTGCGGCCCCACCCCGGTCCGCTGCAGGGCTTGTCGGATCGCCTCTCCCGCATACGTTCCCGACGGCTCGGGGGCACTGACGTGGAAGGCATCCGATGTCAGCGCCCCTCCGAGCAGCTGGGCGTATGCCGTCGCGCCCCGCTCGCGCGCGTGCGTGGCCGACTCCAGCACCACGACCACGGCCCCTTCGGCGAACACGAAGCCGTCCCGGTCGGCGTCGAAGGGAC
This sequence comes from Segeticoccus rhizosphaerae, assembly GCF_009192725.1. GTDB lineage: Bacteria > Actinomycetota > Actinomycetes > Actinomycetales > Dermatophilaceae > Segeticoccus > Segeticoccus rhizosphaerae. Next base: position 17,750 of record NZ_VOHR01000038.1, read on the forward strand.
GGCTCGCGAGCTGGGGCTCGTCGTTGAGTCGGGACAGGGCGCCCATCGTGGTCAGCCCCTCGAACATCACCTCGGTGATCGCGGCATCGGTGCCACCGCAGACCACGACATCGGCCTCGCCCGACAGGATCAACCGCCTCGCCTCGAGCAACGCGTAGCTGCCGCTGGCGCACGCGAGGGCGCTCGCGGTGACGGGCCCGTGCACGCCGAGATCGATGGCGACCTCGCACGCGGGCATGTTCGGGATCACCGACGACACGAAGTAGGGACTCACCCGGCGGCTGGTGCGGCCGTGCGGGTCGTCCAGGGTGCGGGCCGCCCTCTCGACCTCGCCCATCGCCCCCACAGCGGTGTTGACCACGACGCCGATGCGTGACCGGTCCTCTCCCTCGAGGTCCAGGGCTGCGTCGGCCACCGCCTCACGAGCGGCGGCAACGGCGAACTGGCTCACGCGAGCGGTCCGGCGCAGCCGCTTGGTGTCGAGGACCTCTGATGGGTCGAAATCCTTGACCTCACCCGCGATCCGGGTCGAGAGCCGGGACGCGTCGAACGAGCTGATCGGCCCGATGCCCGACTTGCCGGCGAGCAGGGCCGACCACGTGTTCGGCACGTCCCTGCCCACGGGAGTGATCGCACCGAGCCCCGTGACCAGGACCTGCTCCACCAATCGTCACCACCTCACCGTGAGTGCTCGCCAGCCTAGCCCCCCGCCCGCCCCTGCTGCCAAAGGACGGCGACCTGACCGGCGCGCCCACGCCGCGCGCGGGTCAGGAGATCAGGGCGTCGACGAAGGCCTCGGGGTCGAACGGCGCGAGGTCATCGGGTCCCTCACCGAGACCGACGAGCTTGACCGGCACGCCCAACCGGCGCTGCACGGCCACGACGATGCCGCCCTTGGCGGTGCCGTCCAGCTTGGTCAGGACGATACCGGTCACGGCCACGACCTCGCTGAAGACCTCGGCCTGACGCATGCCGTTCTGTCCGGTCGTGGCGTCGAGGACGAGGAGCACCTCGTCGATGGGGCTCTGCTTCTCGACGACGCGCTTGACCTTGCCGAGCTCGTCCATCAGCCCGACCTTGTTGTGCAACCGACCCGCGGTGTCGATGAGGACCACGTCGGCCTCGAGCTCGACCGCACCCTTGACCGCATCGAACGCCACGGCGGCTGGATCCGCACCGTCCTTGTGGGACCGCACGGTCGGCACGCCGACCCGCTCCCCCCATGTCTGGAGCTGATCGGCCGCCGCAGCACGGAACGTGTCAGCCGCACCGAGGATGACGTCCTTGTCCTCGGCGACGAGCACTCGCGCGAGCTTGCCGACGGTCGTTGTCTTTCCGGTGCCGTTGACGCCGACGACGAGGACCACCGCCGGCCGGCCACCGACCCGCGACGACGCCACCGACCGGTCCATGCCCGGGTCGACGAGCCGCAACAGGTCCTCGCGGAGCCAGGCGCGCACAGTCGCCTCGTCCTGCACCCCCTCGACCTTCACGCGGGTCCGCAGCGCGTCCACCAGCTCGGTGGCGGCCTCGACGCCGAGGTCAGAGGCCAGCAGGGTGTCCTCCACCTCCTCCCAGGCCTCCTCGTCCAGCCCACCCCTGGACAACAGCGCCAACAGGCTTTGGCCGAAGGCGGTGTTGGACCGGGCGAGTCGGGCGCGCAGCCGCTGCAGCCGGCCTCGCGCCGGAGCCGGCGTCTCGACGACCGCCTCGGCTGGTTCCTCCACCTCGGGGGCGGTCGTCGAGACGCCGGCTCCGGCGCGAG
>NZ_VOHR01000380.1 GCF_009192725.1 Segeticoccus rhizosphaerae
GACCCGGGCGCCCGCCGCGACCGCAGCCCGCGCGGAGCGGCGCAGGTTGGCGTCGTCGAAGTTCGCGAGCCGGTTGGCCGTCGCCCGCACCTCGCGACGCATCCGTCGCTCCTCCCACGCCAGCACGGCGTCGTGCGCGCCGAGCCGGGTGAGCATCGCGCCGATGGTGTCACCGTCACGGATGACCACCCGGTCCACGCCGCGGACCTCACGCGCCTTGGCCTGGATGTCGAGGCGCCTGGCCGCGCCCACCAGTGCGAGCGCCGCCTCGGGACCCGGACAGGTGATCTCCAGCGCGGATGAACGACCCGGCTCGGTCAACGACCCGTGTGCGAGGAAGGCACCGCGCCAAGCCGCCTCGGCGTCGCAGACGGCGGCGCTCACGACGCGCGGGGGAAGTCCGCGCACCGGTCGACCACGGGTGTCGATCAGACCGGTCTGCCTGGCCAGCGCCTCGCCGTCCTGCACCACCCGCACGACATACCGGCTGCCACGGCGCAGTCCGCCGGCCGCGACGACGACCATCTCGCTGGAATGGCCGTAGACGTCCGCGATGTCGCGCCGGAGCCGGCGCGCGGCGTTGGCGGTGTCGAGCTCCGCCTCGATGACGATCCGGCCGCCGATGATGTGCAGCCCTCCGGCGAAGCGGAGCGTCGCCGAGACCTCGGCTTTGCGGCAGCAGGTCTTGGTCACCTGGAGGCGACTGAGCTCGTCTTTCACCCTTGCCGTCATCGCCATGCGAGCCATCCTGTCATTCCTCGTCGCGTCATGGGGCAGGCCGTGCCCCGGTCCCCCCGTGTGCGCGCCATCATCTCATCCGGCGTCAACGCGCGGCGCCGCCTCAGAGCAGGACGTCACGGTAGGCCGCGGCCAGACGCAGGGAGTCGTGGTGGCCGGGTTGGTCGACGTCGGCGACCGGTGCGATCACCACCTCTGCGCCCACACCGGCGGCGACGCGACGCAGCAGCGCTCCCGAGTCGTCCAGCGTGCTCGGGTCGGCGAGCACCACGTCGATGTGCAGGTCGGGCGCGTGGGCGGCCAGCACCTCCAGGTGGTCGGCCGCCGAAAAGCCCTCTGTCTCCACATCATTCATTAGCAGGTTGAGGGTGAGCAGCTTCTTGGCCTTGGTCTTGACGAGCGCCTCGTGCAATTTCGGCACGAGCAGGTGCGGCATCACCGAGGTGAACCAGGAGCCCGGCCCCAGCACCACCCAGTCTGCGTCGAGGATAGCGGTGATGGCCTCGCTGCACGCCGGTGGTTCCTCGGGGAAGAGACGGACGCCGAGCACCTTGCCGGGTGTGGTGGCGACGGCGTACTGCCCGCGCACCTGGGTGACCTCGTCCGGCCGATGGGGGTCGGCGCCGAGGACACTGGCCTCGATGTCGAGGGGCACCGACGCCATCGGCAGCACCCTCCCCCTGGCGTTCAGGAGCCGGGCCACCAGGTCGAGGCCGGCGACCGGGTCGCCGAGCAGGTCCCAGAGCGAGGTGATGAGCAGGTTGCCCAGCGCGTGTCCGCCGAGGTCGCCGTCGCCGGCGAAACGATGCTGCAGCACGTCGCCCCACTGATGGCCCCACTCCGTGTCGTCGCACAGGGCCGCGAGCGCCATCCGCAGGTCGCCTGGCGGCAGCACGTCGAACTGCTTGCGCAGCCGGCCGCTGGACCCGCCGTCGTCCGCGACCGTGACGATCGCGGTGATCCCGTCGGTGACCAGGCGCAACGCCGACAGCGAGGCCGCCAATCCGTGGCCACCGCCCAGCGCCGCGACCCTGGCCCGGCTCATTCGCGCCCCAGGTCGCGGTGCACGACGATGGTGCCGACGTCGGGGCCGGCCAGCCGGGGAGCGAGGGCCTCGGCCATCGCCACCGACCGGTGCTTGCCGCCGGTGCACCCCACGGCGATGGTGACGTAGCGGCGGCCCTCGCGTTGGTAGCCGGCGAGCATCGGCTCGCACAGGCTCACCACCCGCTCGAGGAAGTCGAGGGCGCCCTCCTGGGCGAGCACGAAGTCGGAGACCGCCTGGTCCTGACCGGTGAAGGGCCGCAGCTCGGGGATCCAGAACGGGTTGGGGAGGAAGCGCATGTCGAAGACGAGGTCGGCGTCGAGGGGGATGCCGTACTTGAAGCCGAACGACATCACCGCGATCCGCAGCCGTGGGCCTGCCGAGGTGCCGAGGATCTCGTCGACCTTCGCGGCGAGCTGGTGCACGTTCAGGCCCGAGGTGTCGATGAGCACGTCGGCTTCCGAGCGCAGGTCACCGAGCATCTCCCGCTCGCGGAGGATGCCGTCGAGCATCCTCCCGTCCCCCTGCAGCGGGTGCGGCCTGCGGACCGACTCGAAGCGTCGCACGAGCGCCTCGTCGGTGGCTTCCATGAAGACCACCGTTGCGTGCCAGCCCTTGGCCCGAAGGGTCTCCAATGCCGAATGGAATTCGTCGAAGAAGTTGCGGGCCCGCACGTCGACCACCGCGGCGAGCCGCGTGACCGCGCCACGTGACCTGCTGGCGAGCTGGATCATCGGCAGCAGCATCTGCGGCGGCAGGTTGTCCACGACGTACCAGCCGTGGTCCTCCAGGACGTTGGCGGCGGTGGTGCGGCCGGCACCGCTCATGCCGGTGACGACCACGATCTCGGTGTCGTCGGGCACGGCGGCCTCGGCCGACTCGACCGGACGGCCGGGGTCCTTGCCGGAATCGCTGTCGGAACTCGCGCCCGAGGCACCGCCTGCGTCGGCGTTGTCCGCGGCGCGTTTGCCCGGTCCCCCTGCGACAGGTGTCGGGGGTGTGGGGTGATCGGTCACCTGATCCTCCTTCACCTAGTCGAGCACCTCGCCGGTCGTGACGTTGACCGCCGGTTCGGCCGGGGACTCATCATGCAGTACACGATGAATGGTGACAGCCAACGCGGGGCCGATGCCGCGAACCTGCTGGATCTCGTCCACCTCGGCCGCGCGGAGCCGCTTGACCGAACCGAACTGTCGCAGCAGCGCCTTGCGCCGCACCTCACCCAGTCCGGGGACGTCGTCCAGCACGCTGTGCGTCATCGCCTTGGACCGACGCTGACGGTGGAAGGTGATGGCAAACCGGTGCGCCTCGTCGCGCACGCGCTGGAGCAGGTAGAGGCCCTCGCTGGTGCGGGGAAGGATGACCGGGAACTCCCGCCCGGGCAGCCAGACCTCCTCGAGCCGCTTGGCGAGGCCCACGACGGCCACGTCGTCGACGCCGAGCCCGGCCAGGGCCGCGGCGGCCGCGTTGACCTGGGGCAGGCCGCCGTCCACGACGACGAGCTGCGGGGGGTAGGCGAAGCGG
>NZ_VOHR01000381.1 GCF_009192725.1 Segeticoccus rhizosphaerae
CGCAGGTGGACGCGCGGGGGTCGAGCGGCGGTCACGCGGCGGTCACGCGGCGCCGGGCACCTGGCTCGCCGCCTCCGCTGGCCTGTTCCGCCCTCCCGCCTACCCGTAGTCTTCGAGGCAGGTCCGAGCCCGTCGTCGCGAAGGAGTCCGTCACTGTGGTCCAGAGGCAGCTGCCCAAGCCGGCCGAGGTCTTCGAGCTGATGAAGTTCAGGAAGATCGAGCCCAACCTGAAGAAGCGCCGACTGCAGGCCGCGCTGACGATCGAGGACCTGCGCCGGATCGCCAAACGCCGCACCCCCGCCGCGGCGTTCGACTACACCGACGGCGGCGCGGAGGGCGAGATCTCGATGGCCCGGGCCGTGCAGGCCTTCGAGGACGTCGAGTTCCACCCCGCGATCCTGCACGACGTCTCCCGGGTGGACACCTCGACGCAGGTCCTCGGCGGCAGCTCCGCGCTGCCCTTCGGCATCGCGCCCACCGGCTTCACCCGCCTGATGCAGACCGAGGGCGAGGTCGCCGGCGCGGGCGCCGCTGCCCGAGCCGGCATCCCGTTCACTCTGTCGACCCTCGGGACGACCTCGATCGAGGACGTCAAGGCGGCCAACCCCCACGGTCGCAACTGGTTCCAGCTCTACGTCATGCGCCAGCGCGAGATCTCCTTCGGGCTCGCCGAGCGCGCGGCCCGGGCGGGCTACGACACCCTGTTCTTCACCGTCGACGCCCCGGTGGCCGGGGCGCGCCTGCGCGACACCCGCAACGGTTTCTCCATCCCGCCCCAGCTTGGCCTGCGCACCTTCTCCAACGCCGCGCTGCGCCCCTGGTGGTGGTGGGACTTCCTCACCACCGCCAAGCTCGAGTTCGCCTCGCTGTCCGAGACCGGGGGGACGGTGGGCGAGCTGCTGGACTCCGCCATGGACCCGTCCATCGACTTCGACGACCTCGCGGAGATCCGCGCGATGTGGCCCGGCAAGTTCGCCGTCAAGGGCGTGCAGACCCTCGAGGACGCCAAGAAGCTCGCCGATGTCGGCGTCGACGCCATCGTGCTGTCCAACCACGGCGGTCGTCAGCTCGACCGCGCTCCCGTGCCCTTCCTCCTGCTCCCCGAGGTGGCCCGTGAACTGGGCAGCGACGTGGAGATCATCGTCGACACCGGCATCCGCAACGGTGCGGACATCGTGGCCTCGTTGGCGCTCGGCGCGAAGTTCACCCTCATCGGGCGTGCCTACCTCTACGGGCTCATGGCCGGCGGCCGCGAGGGCGTCGACCGCGCCATCGCCATCCTCGCCGAGCAGGTGGTCCGCACCATGAAGTTGCTCCAGGTCGGCAACGTCGAGGAGCTGGGCCCCTCCCACGTGACGCAACTGAGCCGTTTCCACCGGCAGGACCAGGAAAGGGCGCACTCCGTCGGCCGTTGAGTTTCCTTCGGCAGGCTCCCGTTAGGTTGTCCGGGTGACCGTCCCGCGACCCGGCCCGTGTCCCACCCGCGGGACCTCGGCGCCGCCCACGAAGGCCGTCATCCTGGCCCGGGGCCTCGGCACCCGCATGCGCCGTGAGTCCCCGGGCGCCCGACTCGGCGCCGACCAGGCCGACGTCGCCGCGACCGGGGTCAAGGCGATGATCCCGATCGGGCGACCGTTCCTCGACTACGCGCTGTCCGCCCTGGCCGACGCCGGCCTGACCGACGTCTGCTTGGTGATCGGCCCGGAGCACGACGTGGTGCGCCGGCACTACGCCTCGACCCCACTCTCGCGGGTCACCGTCACCTTCGCCGAGCAGGCCGAACCGCTCGGGACGGCCGACGCGGTGCTCGCGGCGGAACCGTTCGCGGCAGACGATCGGTTCGTCGTGCTCAACTCCGACAACTACTACCCCGCGGCGGCGCTGGCCCGGCTGCGGGAGGCACCCGGCTCGGCGCTGGCCGGCTTCGACCGGGAGACGCTGGTGCGCGAGAGCAACATCGACGCCGCACGGATCCGCGCGTATGCCGTGCTGCGAGTTGGCGCGGGCGGTCGCCTCGAGGACGTGGTCGAGAAGCCCGACGCGGCCACCATGGCCGCGCTCGGCGGCGACGCGCCGGTCAGCATGAACGCCTGGCTCTTCACGCCGGCCATCTTCGAGGCCTGCCGACGCACCACGCCCTCCAGCCGGGGGGAGCTGGAGATCACCGACGCCGTCCGGGTCGCGATGACGCAGCTGGGCGAGCAGTTCGACGTGGTGCCGGTCCGCGAGGGTGTGCTCGACCTGTCCAGCCGCGGCGACATCGCCTCGGTCCAGCAGCGCCTGGCCGACGTCCCGGTGTCCCTGTGAGCCGCCGACACGTGGAGCTGCTACGCGCGGCGGGCATGAGCGAACTCTCGGCGAGGCACAAGGAGGCGCCCTTCGAGCGGGCGCTGGCCGCGCTGCGAGGCCTGGGCCGCGACACCTCGGGGCCGGTGCCGAGCTGGTTCGTGCCGGGCCGGGTCGAGGTGCTGGGCAAGCACACCGACTACGCCGGCGGGCGGAGCCTTCTCGCGGCGGTCGAACGCGGGGTCTGCGTGGTCGCGCTCCCTCGCTCGGACCGCACGATCCGCGTCGTCGACGTCGCGGAGGGCGTGGACACGACGTTTGCGCTCGAGCCCGGGCTGCGGCCAGCACTTGGGCACTGGAGCAACTACCCGATGACGGTGGCGCGCAGGCTCTCCCGCAACTTCCCCACGGCGAATCGGGGCGCGGACATCGTCATCGCCAGCGACCTGCCACACGCCTCAGGTATGTCGAGCTCCTCCGCCCTGGTCGTCGCGGTCGCCCTCGCCCTCATCGCGGTCAACGAGCTCGAGAGCACCAACCTCTATCGCGCGCACCTGGGCACCGCCGAGGACCTGGCCGGCTACCTGGGCTGTGTCGAGAACGGGCAGAGCTTCGGGCCGCTCACCGGCGACCAGGGGGTCGGCACGTTCGGCGGGAGCGAGGACCACACGGCGATCCTCGCCTGCCGTCCCGGCCTCCTGTCGCAGTACTCCTTCTGCCCCGTGCGCGCCGAGCGCGTCGTGCCGTTCCCGGACGACCACGTCCTCGTGATGGCGGTCAGCGGGGTGGTGGCGGAGAAGACGGGTGCCGCGCTCGCGGCATACAACGGCGCCTCGCTGGCCACGCGGGCGATCCTCGCCCTGTGGCGCGAGCACACCGGACAGGACGCGGAGAGCCTGGTGGCCGCGGCCGCCTCGTCGCCGGACGCACCGGACCTGCTGCGTTCGCTGGTG
>NZ_VOHR01000382.1 GCF_009192725.1 Segeticoccus rhizosphaerae
CGCACCGGCCACGTCGGCGAGCCCGGCCCAGGTCACCGCTGCCCCCTTCCGCCGGGCGGCCGGCCGGGATCCTGCGGTGGCGGGTCGTCCCGGTCCCGGGCGACGAACCGGGCCACGCTCACCGAGCCGATGAATCCCACCAACGACAGCGATACCAGGATGGGCAGGACGGCCGCGTGCCGGGTGGTCGCCGCCTCCAGCCCGATCGCACACACCACGATGGACACGATCACCTCCGAGGCAACCGCCCGGTCCAGCACGCTCGGACCGCGCACGATACGGACCAGGGCGATCGCGGACGAGACCGCGAGCAGCGCTCCGGCGATCACCGCGACCACGGTCATGAGGCCACCTCCGCCGGCGCTCCGGGCAGCCGGGTGTCTGCGGCGAGGGCGCGCACCACCCGCCGCTCCAGGGCCAACACGTCGCGCCGGATCTGGGCGATCTCGTCCGGGGTGTGCACGTCGAGCGCGTGCAGGGTGAGCTGTCCGGTCTCCGACACCAGGTCGATGACCACCGTGCCGGGCACCAGGGCCGTCATCTCGGCCACGATGGTCTGGAACAGGGTCGCCCGCCCTCGCAGCCACACGTCCATCACGACGCCGTCGACGACCGGACCGGGCCGCACCGCCTGCCACGCCACCCGGCAGCTGGAGAAGATCAGGTCGACCTGGAAGCGCACCATGAGCACCAGGAAGGCCCAGGGCCGCAACCGCACCCCGGTGATCAGCCGGGGCAGCGGGAAGACCAGCAGCACCAACCCGCCCAGCGCCACCCCGGCAAGCACGTTGCCCCAGGTGATGCTGCCCTGCAGCGCCACCCAGATCACGGTGAGCCAGACCAGCGGGACCGGCTGGATCCGTCGGGGTCTCACGGCGCACCTCCCGGATAGACCGACTGGATGTATGGCGTGCGCGCGACCAGGTCGCTTGCCGCCCGGTCGGTGATGCCGAACAGCGGGCCGGCCACCACGCTGATCGCGACGCCGACGACAACCAGGGCGGCGGTCGGTGCGACGACGCCGGCGCCCAGGGCGTCGGTGCGCACCCGCGCCGTCACGGTCGTCTCCGGCACCGGGGGCACGCGCCAGAAGGCACGGCCCCAGACCCGGCTCACGGCATACAGCGTCAGCAGGCTGGTGACCACCGAACCGGCGATCAGCACGTAGGCCAGTGGGGTGCCGGCGTCGGCGCCGGCCTCCATCAGCCCCACCTTGCCGAGGAACCCGGAGAACGGCGGGATGCCTGCGAGGTTCATCGCCGGGATGAAGAAGAGCACGCCGAGCAGGGGCGCGGACCGGGCCAGCCCACCGAGCTCCTTCAGCGAGGTGCTGCCGCCGCGGCGTTCGATCAGACCGGCGACCAGGAACAGGGTGGTCTGGATGGTGATGTGGTGGGCGACGTAGAACACGGCGGAGGAGAAGCCCGCGACCGAGCCGAGCGCGACGCCGAAGGTCATGTAGCCGATGTGGCTGACCAGCGTGAAGGACAACAGCCGTTTGATGTCGTCCTGGGCCACCGCCCCGAGGATGCCGACGAGCATGGTGAGCAGCGAGGCCCAGAGCAGGACGTCGGTGAGCCGGCCGTCCGGGAACAGCAGGGTCTGGGTGCGGATGATCGCGTAGACACCGACCTTGGTGAGCAGCCCCGCGAAGACCGCCGTGACCGGGGCCGGAGCCGTGGGATAGGAATCGGGCAGCCACCCCGACATCGGGAACACCGCGGCCTTGATGCAGAACCCCAGCAGCAGCATGATCTGCAGCAGCAGTCTGGTGCCGTCCGGGAGCTCGTCGAGACGGCCGGCGAGCTGGGCCAGGTTGACCGTGCCGGTCGCGGCGTAGATCAGGGCGATGGCCACGAGGAACACCAGCGAGGAGAGCATGCTCACGATCACGTAGGTGATGCCCGCCCGGACCCGCGGCGGGGTCCCGCCCAGGGTGAGCAGCACGAAGCTGGCGGCCAGCAGCATCTCGAAGCCGACGTAGATGTGGAAGAGGTCGCCGGAGATGAACGTCGTCGAGACGCCGGCCGACAGCACGAGCATCGTCGGGTGGAAGATCGGCAGGGGTGCCTCGCCGTCGCTCTCGTCGTCGAACGAGGAACGGCCCTGGCCGATCGAGTAGAGCAGCACGGCCAGGGAGACGAGCGACGACACGACGAGCATCAGCGCCGCGAGCCGGTCGACGACCAGCACGATGCCGAGCGGCGGCGCCCAGCCACCGACCTCGACCACCTGGGTCCCGTGGGTGTCGGCGGCCCACAGCAGGATGCCGGAGACCACCAGGACGGCGGACAGCACGGTGACGGTGACGACGCGCTGGACGTGTGTGCGACGGGCCACGGCGATGGTGATCCCCGCGCCGATGAGAGGCAGGACCACCGGCAGCGGCACCAGGGCGCTCAGCAGCCCGTCGTGCGGCGCGTTCACCCGGTGCTCCCGGGGTCGCCTTCGAAGTCGGTCGGCTCCGACCGTGGTTCGGCCTGCGAGAAGTCGCTGTCGGACATGTCGTTGCGCTCGGCCTTGATGGTGATCCGGTAGTCCTCCGGGTCGTCCTCCATCACGTCGTGGTGCGACAGCTGCCACGAACGGTGTGCCAGGGCCAGCACGAACGCCGTCATGCCCAGACTGATCACGATGGCGGTCAGCACCATGGCCTGCGGCAGCGGGTCACTCATGTCGGTCACGTCGGACGCACCGACGATCGGTGCCCTTCCCGCCGGCCCGCTCGCGACCAGGAAGAGGATGTTGGCCCCGTTGCCCAGCAGTAGCAGGCCCATCAGCGCCCGCACGATGCTTCGGGCCAGCAGCAGGTAGACGCCCGAGGCGAACAGCACGCCGACCAGAAGGCAGAGCACGAGGTTGGGCACCATCATCGCGGCCCCCTCAGCAGATGGGCGGAGGGCGACGGCACGGAGGGGTCGTCGCCGGCCTCGATGAGCTGGTCGAGGCCCGACCCGAGACTGCGCAGGATGTCCAGGATGAGCCCGATGACGACGAGGTAGACGCCGATGTCGAAGAAGACCGAGGTCACCAGGTGGACGTCACCGATCAACGGCAGGCGGAGGTCGAAGATCCAGCTCTGCAGGACGTCACCGCCGAACGCGAGCGAGGCCAGGCCGGTGCCGGCGGACAGGAACAACCCTGCCCCCAGCAGCAGGCCGGGCATGATCGGCGCGGCGGCGCGCAGCTCGTCGCGCTCGCCGGCCAGGTAGCGGACGGCGAGCGCGAGACCGGC
>NZ_VOHR01000383.1 GCF_009192725.1 Segeticoccus rhizosphaerae
CCGCCGTCGTCGCTGTGCTCGCGGCCGTCGCCGTCCGTTGGCGGTTGCTGCAGAGCCTGCTGCCGGTGGTCGCCGCCTTCGTGGTGGCCGCGCTGGTGCTGCTCGCCGCAGATGCCGCGCTGCTGGAGGGTCCGCTGCGCACGATGCTTCCGCCACTCGCCGTCCTGCTGCCCGGGGCGCTGCTGGTGACCGGTATGTCGGAGCTCGCCGCCGGTGCGATGGTCGCCGGCGCCTCGCGGCTGACCTTCGGCACCGTGCAGCTTCTCCTGTTCGCGCTCGGCGTGCTCGGGGCCGCGAAGGTCGTCGGCTCCGGCCCGGGGGCCCTCGTCAACACGCGCGTCGCCGAGCTCGGCCCGTGGGCGCCGTGGCTCGGCGTGGTCCTGGTCGGCATCGGTGTCTACTACAACGTGTCCGCGCCCCGTGGTGCGCTCCCGTGGATGTGGTTGGTGCTGCTGGTGACGTTTGCGGCACAGCTCAGCGGTCAGGTCGTCTACGGCGCTCCGGGCGGGGGGCTGCTGGGCGGGGTCGTGGCCGCTCTCGCCGCCACGGTCGTGCAGCGTCTCCCCGGCGGGCCGCCGTCGCTGGTGGTCTTCCTGCCGGCGTTCTGGTTGCTGGTGCCCGGCAGCCTCGGCCTGCTCGGCACGACCCAGCTCGCCGTGAGCACCGGCGACGGTGTGGCGTCGGCCCTGTCGGCGGTGCTGGTCGTGGTGTCGATCGCCCTCGGGGTGCTCGTTGGGTCGGCGCTCGGGAGATCGATCGAGCACCGCCTCGACCTGCGGGCCGCCGGGTCTCGCGTCTGAGGGCCGACGCGCGCGACGCGTGTCGCGGGCGGGAGAAGTCGGATCACGCACCCGGTCCCCGAGCCGTCGGTCAGGTGTGCCGGCCGACGGGCGTCGCCTCCCAGTCCGGTGGAGAGGTGGGAGCCAGGGCCGGGTCGTCGGCGGCAAAGGTCCGCACGGGGCCCGCGGGGGTCGTCGGTCCCTCGAATCGCACCGTGACGCGCCCCGCCCCGCTCCCCCACACCCAGCCGGGGCCGTGGCGTTCGTGCATCACGTCCTGACCGGTGCGCCACACCGGATCTTTGTGCGCGGTCACGCCGGCCGGCGCGGGGCCGGCGGCCTCCGACACCTGCTCCGCAGCGGAGACCTCCTCCCACTGCAGCTCGTCCTGGGCGTGAGCGGCCAGTCCGGAGACGCCGACTCCCAACAGGCGCAGCCCGTTCGTGGTGTCGAGCCCGGCCAGGAGCCGCCCTGCCACAGCCGCCACCAGGGCCGCGTCCGCGGTCGCCTGCCCGAGGGTGGACGAGCGCGTCACGGTGGAGAAGTCGTGGTGTCGGGCCTTGAGGGTGATGGTGCGGCCGAAGAGGCCGGTGGACACCAGCCGCTGTCCGACCCTTCGCGCCAGGGACTCGATCTCGTCCCTGAGGACGCGGTCGTCGGTGATGTCGGCGTCAAAGGTCTCCTCGGCCGAGATGCTCTTGGCCTCCCGCACCGTCACGACGGGACGGTCGTCGACGGCACGCGCCAGCTGGTGGAGGCCCGCGCCGTGGGCCTGTCCGAGGATGCTGACCAGGTCGACCAGGCTCAGTCCCGCGAGGTCGGCTACGGTCCGCACGCCGAAGGTGCGCAGGCGTTCCTCGGTGGCCGGCCCGACGCCGGCGATCACGGTCACGGGGAGCGGGTGGAGCAGCTCCAGCTCCTTCCCCGGCGCGACCACGGTCAGGCCCGCGGGTTTGTGAAGCTCCGAACCGATCTTGGCCATGAGTTTCGATGAGGCGATCCCGGCCGACGCGGTCAGTCCGCCCGTGCGCTCTCGGAGCCGGTCGAGCAGCTCGGTGCCCAGGGCGGTCACCCCCTCGACCGACAGGTCGTGCGCTCCCTCGGCGAGGTCGACGTAGGCCTCGTCGATGGACACCTGCTCCACGGCCGGTGAGAGCTCGGCGAGCAGGTCCATGACCACCGACGAGGACTTGCGGTAGGCGTCGAACCGCCCGGAGAGAAAGGCGGTCCCAGCCGGGCAGCGGCGGCGGGCCTCGGACGTGGGCATCGCGGAGCGTGCGCCGTAGGCCCGCGCCTCGTAGGAGGCCGTGGCCACCACGCCGCGACCCCCGACGCCGCCGACGATGACCGGCCGCCCGCGCAGGGAGGGCTTGTCCCGCTGCTCGACCGCGGCGAAGAAGGCGTCCAGGTCGAGGTGCATGATGCTCGGCTCGGAACGCACGCAGCGACGCTACCCCGGAGGGTCCTGTCGGGTCCGACCGGTCTGCACCACGCCGACCCGGGACAGGTCGATGAGGCAGCCACCCCCGGGGACCACGACGAGCCGGTCTGTGCCACCCGGAGGAGACCGCTGTGGCACGGGGATCGCGCCGGTCATCGCTGCGAGAAGTCCGGACCGCAGTCGTGGCGCACCGACCAGCAGCGCCGTCTCGTCACCGTGCAGCCGCTGGCGTAACCGGGCCATGCCCTCGGAGGACTTCGGGTTCCACCTGAGCACCTCCACCCCGTGCGCTCCGGACCAGTCCGGCGCGCCGGCCCCCGAAGGCGCCGACCGCCCTTCTGCCGCGACGACAACGGTGGGTATGTCCCCCCCGCGGGGCGGAAGTCCACGAGGCGCGTCGGGACCTCCCGTGGCAGCAGACAGCTGCTCGATCGGCAGGACCACGACGACCAGGTCGACGTTGGCTGCCATGGCCGGGCCGCTCGCACCGCCGGCGACCAGGCTGCGCACCGTGTTGTGCCGCGGCAGCACCAGTTCCACGGTCGCTGGCCCGTCGGGCCACTGGCGCACCACCACCCAGTCGCCGGGGCAGGGGGCCTGGTCAGGGTCCTCGGCCAGCTTGGCGAGGGCGGCTCCACCGAGACTGGTCCGCACCAGCCCATCGGCACCCAAAACGGCGCTGATCCCCTCGTCGTCGGTGGAGACGACGCGCGCCGGCTGCCCGCACCTCCCATACGTCCTCACCGTGTCGGACCAGCTCTCGTCCCACCCCAGCCGGTCCAGCCCGCGGGTACAGGTCATACCCGTGACGCTAGGGAAGGACCGTCCCGGGCGGCAAACGGATTACGGTGAGGTCACGACCAGTCCGTGCGTCCGCGTGCGACTAGTCTCGCGTCGTGCCCTGGGCGAAGACGACCGTGGCGCTGGCGCGCGCCTGCCATCCCGGCCCGACCCTCGCGGTCACGGCCCTCGCCGGTGTCTTCGCGGCCGGCTCCGGGCTCGGCGCGGCTCGCTG
>NZ_VOHR01000384.1 GCF_009192725.1 Segeticoccus rhizosphaerae
TTCGGCGCGGCCCTGCCCAACGTCATCGCGAGCAGCAGCCGGGCCGTCCTGGCCGCGGGCCCCGACGTGCGTGCGCTCAGCGAGGCGGCCCGTCGCGCCGCCGACGAGGTCAGCGTCCTGCTGACCGCCTGACGCCTGACCGCCCGACCCACCCACCCGCCATGCGTGAGGAATCTTCGCGAGGTCTGGTGCGCTCTGAGGGGCCGGAACCTCGCGAAGATTCCTCACGGGGCCGGGGCGTCAGGAGCTGTCGCTTTTGCCTCGGGGGCACGGATTGTGCCACGTTGGCACCGTGGACACCGACGAGGTGCTGGACCTCATGAGATCCGTCGCGGCCGAAGTCATCACACCGCGTTTCCGGGCCCTCGCCGAGGGCGAGGTGATGGAGAAGAACCCCGGTGACCTCGTCACCGTCGCCGACCACGAGTCGGAGGTGCTCATCACCCAGGCCCTCGACGCGGCGTACCCGCAGGCCGTGGTCCTGGGTGAGGAGGCGTCGGCCGTCGATCCCGGACTGGTGCAGCGATTCATGGCGGCCGACCACGGTTTCACCGTCGACCCCGTCGACGGGACCAAGAACTTCGTCCACGGCTCGCCCGACCACGCCGTCATGGTCAGTGAGGTGAAGGGTGGCGAGACGGTCCGCGGCTGGATCTGGCAGCCCGAGCACGGCACCGCGTGGGTCGCGGAGAATGGAGCCGGGGTCTTCCGCGACGGGGAGCGGATCACCCGTCCCGCGGTCGAGGAGGGGACGCCGCCACGAGGGGCCACCTCGATGTGGACCCGCCGGGGGCAGGCGCTCGGAGACCTGCCGCCGCTGGTCGGCTCGTGGGTCTGCTGTGGCATCGACTACCCGCGGCTGATCGAAGGTGCCGTCGACTACCTCGTCTACAGCCACAGCAACTTCTGGGACCACCTGCCGGGGACGCTGATGGCCGCGGAGGCGGGCGGCGCCTACGGTCACCCCGACGGCAGCCGGTATGACGCCCACAGTCGCCCTGGCGGGCTGCTGGTGGCAAGTGACCCGGCGACCCTCCGCACCGTGCAGGCCGCATGGCCTGACGAGGGCGGCGTGTGACCTCGGAGGCGCCCGACGCTGGAGGGCGAGGTGCCCTCGTTGCCAGCCGACCGGCATACTCGCTAGGTTCCTGATGACGCCAGAACACACCGGGCGCGGCCGCTGCAGCAGGCTGTGCTGTGCCCACGGACCCGAGACTTCCCGTCCGGACGAGGAGACCGACTGTGGCACTACCCCCGCTGACTCCCGAGCAGCGTGCCGACGCCCTGGCGAAGGCCGCCATCGCACGCAGGGAGCGGGCTGCGGTCAAGAACCGCCTGAAGTATGCGCAGGGGTCCCTGAAGGACGTGATCGCCGAGGGCAAGGACAACGACGTGGTGGGCAAGATGAAGGTCTCCGCCCTGCTCGAGTCGATGCCCGGTGTCGGCCGGGTGCGCGCCCGCCAGATCATGGAGGAGGTCGGCATCTCCGAGAGCCGTCGGGTCCGCGGTCTGGGGGCCAACCAGATCGCCGCCCTGCTGACCCGGTTCGAGCAGGCCTGACCGCTCCATGACGGTCCCCAAACCCGCGCCACCACCCTCTCGCGGGCTGCGTCGCCTGGTGGTGCTGGCCGGGCCGACCGCCGTGGGCAAGGGCACCGTCGCCGGCTACGTGCGCCGGCACCACCCCGAGGTCTGGGTGTCGGTGTCGGTGACGACCCGGCCCCCCCGCCCGCGCGAGGTCGACGGGGTGCACTACCACTTCGTCAGCGACGAGACGTTCGAGCGGATGCGGGCCGACGGGGAGTTCCTCGAGTGGGCGGTGGTCCACGGCCGGGCCAAGTACGGCACGCCCCGGGGCCCCGTGCTCGAGGCACTCGGAGCCGGGCGGATGGCGCTGCTCGAGATCGACCTGCAAGGGGCCCGTCAGGTGCGGGAGCGGATGCCCGAGGCGCTCTTCGTCTTCCTGGCGCCGCCGAGCTGGGACGAGCTGGTGCGCCGACTGGTCGGACGGGGCACCGAGAGCGTCGAGGAGCGCAGGGTCCGGCTGGAGACGGCGCAGCGCGAGCTGGCCGCCCAACGGGAGTTCGACGTGACCATCGTCAACGACGATGTGCGCCGCGCGGCCGGAGAACTCGTACACTTGATGCAGCACGGGGTCACGACGGCGGATCACCCGACCGCTCGATGCCCGTGAACGCGCGCCCGCCGCGCACGCAAGACCGAACGCAACCGACGAAACGAGACGACTGACGTGTCTGGGACCCAGGCTGCCCCCGAAGGCATCACCAACCCGCCCATCGACGACCTGCTGAAGGTGTCGGACTCCAAGTACGCGCTGGTGATCTACTCCGCCAAGCGCGCCCGCCAGATCAACGCCTACTACTCGCAGCTGTCCGAGGGCCTGCTGGAGTACGTCGGCCCGCTGGTCGACAGCCAGGTCAACGACAAGCCGATGTCGGTGGCGCTGCGCGAGATCAACGAGGGACTGCTCACCTCCACCCCCATCGAGGCCTGAGCCGGACCCGATGAAGGTCGTCCTCGGCGTCAGCGGCGGCATCGCCGCCTACAAGGCAGCGCTGCTGCTGCGGCTGTTCACCGAGGACGGCCACGACGTCACGGTCGTCCCGACCGCCGCCGCGCTGGAGTTCGTCGGCGCGCCCACCTGGGCCGCGCTCTCGGGCAAGCCGGTCGCCACCGACGTCTGGTCCGCCGTGCACGAGGTCCCGCACGTGCGCCTCGGCAAGGGGGCGGACCTGGTCGTGGTGGCGCCTGCCACCGCGGACCTGCTCGCCCGAGCGGCCCACGGGCTGGCCGACGACCTGCTCACCAACACCCTGCTCACCGCTCGCTGCCCGGTCGTGCTCGCTCCGGCGATGCACACGGAGATGTGGCAGCACCCGGCCACCGTCGCCAACGTCGAGACGTTGCGCTCGCGGGGGGTGCACGTGGTCGATCCCGCCTCGGGCCGCCTCACCGGCGCCGACACCGGCCCCGGCCGGTTGCTCGAGCCCGAGGAGATCTACGCCGTATGCCGTGGGCTCACCTCGGGCGCGCCAGCTCGCTCCCCGGGTGGGTCAGCGGGCGAGGGCGACGCCGTCGAGGGAGCCCTGGCCGGTCGGCGGGTGGTGGTCAGCGCCGGCGGCACTCGCGAACCGCTCGACCCGGTCCGCTTCCTGGGCAACCGGTCCTCCGGCAAGCAGGGGCTGGCGCTCGCCGC
>NZ_VOHR01000385.1 GCF_009192725.1 Segeticoccus rhizosphaerae
CCGCCGCTGTCGGCGGTGGGCCGACCGGATCGGGTGCGTCCGCCGGGCCCGCGGGCCTGCCGGGGGAGCCCGCGGGGGCTCCCGTGTCGGTCGAGTCGCGTGCCATGGCCCCACCCTATGTGGCGGGTTCCCGACATTGTCCCCGCTCCGTCAGGAATCGGCTGCACACCCTGCCGCTGGTCTGCCATCGTGGGTCGAGCCGGTCCTCGTACCGGTCGGGCACGTGCACTGTCGCCAGTTCCCCCCACCGTGCGACTCCGTGCTCGAGGCGCGGTCCCCCCGGGAGATATCCCCCCTGCCTCCCGGGGGGGCCGTGCACACCACGACTCCTCCGTCCCCGGGCCGGTCACTAGGCTCGGCAGCGTGAAGGTCCTCGTCATCGGTTCAGGTGCTCGTGAGCACGCCCTCGTCCGTGCGCTCGCCGCGGATCCCGCGGTGGACGCGGTGGTCGCCGCACCCGGCAACCCCGGGATCGACGCCATCGCGCTCTGCCGAGAGCTCCCCGCCGGTCCGGAGGACGGAGCCGGTATCGCGGCACTCGCCCAGGAGGTCGGCGCAGACCTGGTGGTCATCGGACCGGAGGCGCCGCTCGTGGCCGGCGCCGCGGACGCGGTCCGCGCCGCCGGGATCGACTGCTTCGGCCCGACCGCCGAGGCGGCCCGGCTGGAGGGCAGCAAGGCCTTCGCCAAGGAGGTCATGGCCGCAGCCGACGTGCCCACCTCCTTGTCCCGGGTGTGCACCAGCCTCGACCAGGTTGCCGACGCCCTCGACGCGTTCGGCGCCCCGCACGTGGTCAAGGACGACGGCCTGGCAGGCGGCAAGGGCGTCGTCGTGACCGACGAGCGCGCGCGGGCTCTCGCCCACGCCGCCCACTGCCTCGCAGGCCCGGGCTCGACCGTCGTGGTGGAGGAGTTCCTGGACGGCCCCGAGGTCTCGCTGTTCTGCCTCACCGACGGCACCACCGTCGTGCCCCTCGCTCCGGCGCAGGACTTCAAGCGGGTCGGTGATGGCGACGAAGGGCCCAACACCGGTGGCATGGGGGCATACTCACCGCTGGACTGGGTGCCGGAGGGCTTGACGCAGCACGTGGTCGACCGGATCGCGCAGCCCACCATCGACGAGATGCGGCGCCGAGGCACTCCCTTTGCCGGAGTCCTCTACGTGGGACTGGCGATCACGGAGCGCGGCCCCCAGGTCGTCGAGTTCAACGCCCGCTTCGGCGATCCGGAGACCCAGGTGGTGCTGGCCCGGCTGCTGACACCGCTCGGCGTTGTGCTCCAGGCGACTGCTCGGGGCGCCCTGGCCGAGGTCCCACCCCTGCGGTGGCGCGAGCAGCACGCCGTCACCGTTGTCGTGGCCGCCAAGGGATATCCGCAGTCGCCACGCACCGGCGGCCGGATCCACGGTCTGGACGAGGTGGGCGATGACGCCTACGTGCTGCACGCCGGCACGGCCCGAGCCAAGGACGGCGCCATCGTGTCGGCCGGCGGACGCGTCCTGTCCGTGGTGGCGCTCGGCGACGACCTCGAGCAGGCCCGCCATCGCGCCTACGCGGCGGTCGACCGGATCGAGCTCGACGGCTCGCACCACCGCACCGACATCGCCCTGGCCGCCCAACGCGGCGAGGTCGCCGTCGCCGGCTGACCCCTCTCTCGTCGTTGCTCCGAGATCGCGTCGTCGGTGACGCCCATCCCCAGCAACTTCTCGAGGGTCGTCGCCCCAGACGAGTCGACCGGAGGGCGGGTCCGGGGTGCCCGGCTGCAAGAATCGCCGGCATGACGCCTCCTGTCCCTTTGGACCTGCCCGGCTACGTCCACGTCTACTCCGGCAAGGTGCGTGAGCTGTATGCGCCGCTCGACCCCGCGACAGGATCACCGAGCCAGGACCGGCTCCTGCTGGTCGCCTCGGACCGCATCTCGGCCTACGACCACGTCCTCGAGTCGGAGATCCCCGACAAGGGCGCCGTGCTGACCCAGCTGTCGCTGTGGTGGTTCGAGCAGCTGGCCGACCTCGTGCCCAACCACGTCGTCTCGGACGAGGTGCCTGCGGCAGTCGCCGGCCGGGCGCTGCTGGTCCGGCGGCTGGAGATGCTGCCGGTGGAGTGCATCGGCCGGGCCTACCTCACCGGCGGCGGGCTCGAGGACTACCGGCAGAACGGGTCCGTGTGCGGGGTGCCGCTGCCCGAGGGCCTGGAGGACGGGTCCCGCCTGCCCGGGCCGATCTTCACCCCGACGACCAAGGCCCCGTTGGGCGAGCACGACCTGCCGATGACCTTCGCCGAGGTCGAGCAGGAGGTGGGTGCGCGGCTTGCCGCGCAGGTGCGCGACCTCACCACGGCGATCCTGTCCCGCGGAAACGGGATCGCCGCCGCGCGCGGCATCCTGCTGGCCGACACCAAGGTCGAGTTCGGGCTGGACGCCGCCAGCCCTGACCAGGACGGCAACCCGACGGTCGTTCTCGCGGACGAGGTGCTGACGCCCGACTCGTCCCGGTTCTGGCCGGCTGACCAGTGGCAACCGGGTCGCACCCAGCCGTCATACGACAAGCAGTTCGTGCGTGACTGGCTGACCTCTGCGGCGAGCGGGTGGGACAGGGGTTCCGGCGAGGCGCCCCCGCCGTTGCCGGACGAGATCGTGGACCAGACACGGGCGAAGTATGTGGAGGCCTACGAGGCGCTGACCGGCCGCACCTTCGCGTCGTGACCCGACGCGCAGCAGGGCGCGGACGAGCGGCACCGGATCAGACTCGGGCCAGGCGATACCAGCGAGGTGAGGCCTTGGCTGCGGGGCCGCGGGCCGCGCTGATGTCGAGCGGCTCCTCGTCGGTGATCTGCCACCCGGGCAGCGCGCTCTCGATGCCGGCACGGTCCGCCCCGCGCGGCAGGGGACCCCGCCGTCCCGGGCTGAATGCCAGCAGCAACAGGGCGGCGTCGACCCTCGTGACACTGGTCAGCTCGCGACCGTAGGCCCGTCGCTGGTCGTCGTCGAGCCCGTGGAAGCAGCCGACGTCGATGGCGAACCGGAAGGAGCCGCGGACGTGGTCGTGGAGCCGGGTGACGTCAGCCTCGACGAACTCCACTTCGACCCCCGCTTCCCGGGCTCGTTCGCGGGCCCGGCGGAGCGCTTGCGGCACCGCGTCGACGCCGGTCACCTGCCAGCCACGGCGGGCGAGCTCGACCGACGGGCCGCCGGTCCC
>NZ_VOHR01000386.1 GCF_009192725.1 Segeticoccus rhizosphaerae
GCCGGGGGTCGGAGCCGTCGAGGGCGGTGCCGACGGTGCCGACGGTGCCGACGGGGTGGACGCAGCCGGTGCGGCCGGCGTCTCGACGGGCTTGGCGCCCGGCTTCACATCGGTCGTCTCGGCCGGTGCGCTCTTCTTGGCTGCTGTCTTCTTCGCCGTCTTGGCTCCGGCGGGCTTCGCCGGAGGGTTCTCACGGATCTTGCGGACCACGGGCGGTTCGATGGTCGAGGATGCCGACCGCACGAACTCTCCCTGCTCCTTGAGGTGGGCGAGCAGCGTCTTGCTCTCGACCCCGAGCTCCTTCGCGAGCTCGTAAACCCGGACCTTAGCCACGTTTCTCCTTGTCCTGGCCCGGGCGGATAAGGCAGCGCGGGCCGTCGTTAGTGCTGGGGGGTGCTCATCGCTGAGTACTCATCGGGTGCTCATCAGCGTCAAACCCGCTTTCGGTTCCCTGTCGTTCCGCCGCCCCGGGAGGGACTGCGGTCGTGCTGTTCGTACCGGCACACCGTGCCGTTCACCACCCGGTCATGACGACCGGTTTTCAAACCACCGCCGCAACGGGCCGACGTCGAGGCCGGCCCCGACACGCAAGGCGCGACCGAACGCACGGCGGCGCACCGCAAGCTCGAGGCACTCCGTCTCCGGGTGGAGCCAGGCGCCACGGCCCGGAAGCCGGTGTCGCTCGTCCGGCAGCACCACGGTCGTCCCGTCGTCCACCACCCGCGCGACCACTCGCAACAGTGCCGACCGATCCTCGCGGCGACGGCACCCCACACACGTACGAACAGGAGCATGGGGAGACCGCTGACGTGCACGCCGCAGCGGATCGGTCGTCACTACTGTAACGCCTCACCGCCCCCGGGTGCGCCAGAGCCTGCTCCGGTGCCTCCGGCGGGACTCTCCTGCGGCGCCGTGTCCGGGCGGATGTCGATCCGCCAGCCGGTCAGCTTCGCGGCCAGCCGGGCGTTCTGTCCCTCCTTGCCGATGGCCAGCGAGAGCTGGTAGTCGGGCACCACGACTCGCGCCGAGCGCAGGGCCGGATCCACCACCTCGACCGACAGCACCCGGGAGGGCGAGAGGGCCGCCGCCACAAAGGTCTGTGGGTCCTCCGAGTAGTCGACGATGTCGATCTTCTCGCCCTGCAGCTCCGTCATGACGGCCCGGACCCGCGCTCCCATCGGCCCGATGCAGGCGCCCTTGGCATTCACGCCCGCCACCGTGGAGTGCACGGCGATCTTGGTGCGGTGTCCCGCCTCGCGGGCGAGCGCCGAGATCTTCACCGTGCCGTCGGCGATCTCCGGGACCTCGAGGGCGAACAGCTTGCGCACCAGACCCGGGTGGGTGCGGGACAGCCCGATCTGCGGGCCACGGGGCCCGCGCCGCACGCTGACCACGAAGCACCGCAGACGCTGGCCGTGGGCGTACTCCTCCCCCGGCACCTGCTCGGCGAGCGGCAGGACACCCTCGACCGTGCCGAAGTCGACCAGCACGTTGCGCGGGTCACTGCCCTGCTGGATGATCCCGGCGACGACGTCGCCCTCTCGGCCGGCGAAGTCGCCGAAGACCTGCTCGTCCTCGAGGTCGCGCAACCGCTGGACGATCACCTGCCGGGCCGTCGCGGCGGCCACCCGCCCGAAGCCCTTCGGCGTGTCGTCGTACTCCGGCCCCGGTTCGCCGCCCTCGACCGCAGGGTCCGGCTCCTCGCGGGCCCAGACCGTGACGTGTCCGGACGTGCGCTCGAGCTGGACCCGTGCCAGGCGCTGAGCGCCGTCGGTGCGGTGATAGGCCATCAGCAGGGCCTGCTCGATCGCGGGCACGATGACGTCCATCGGGATGTCCCGCTCCCGTTCCAGGGCCCGCAGTGCGGCCATGTCGATGTCCATCAGGCGTCCTCTCCCTTGGCGCCCCTGCCGAACTCGACCTGGACCTGGGCGCGTGAGATGTCGGCATACGGCAGCCGCACGGTGCGGGCCGGTGTCTTCTTGGTGGCGGGGGTTTCGAGGGCGACGTCGGCGTCCGTCGCGGTGGTGAGGCGCCCGGTGACCTCCCCGTCGGAGGTGGTGGCGCGCACCAGGCGCCCGACGTTGCGCCGGAAGTGGCGTGGCTCGGTCAGCGGTCGATCGACTCCCGGCGAGCTGACCTCGAGGACGTAGGGGGCGGGCCCCATCACGTCAGACTCATCCAGCGCCGTGCTGATCAGCCGGGTGGCGTCGGCGACCTCGTCGAGGTTCAACGGGTCGACCGGGGTGGTGGCGTCGGGCAGGGCGAGGGTCGCGAGGTCACGGTCGACGAGGACCCGCACCAGGCGGCGTCGCCCTGCCGGGGTCACGGTGACGTCCTCGACGGCAAGGCCGAGGTCGGTCACCGCCGACTGGGCCTCCTCGCGGATCTGACGGGACTGCGCCGTGCTGCTCATCCGCCGCCTCCGTTTCCAGCTCTTCTCGAATGCATGCACCGGCCGCGCACCCGACCTGTGCGCAAGACGGCATGCGGCGCACACCGGTGCGCGCCGTGATCGGCCACTGTATCCACGTCGGGCCCGATCCGCACACCCGCGGCGACGTGCGATGATCGCCGCGTGTCGGGGAGCAACCGGGTGCCGGGTGGCTGGTCGCGCCGCGGTGTTCTGGTCGCCGGCGGGCTGGGGGTCCTGGGCGCGCTCACCGGATGCGGGGTGCACCTCGAGGACGACGCGCCGCGGATCCCGTTCGTCCCGACCCGCCAGCCCATCGCCGACGAGGCGGCGCTGCTGCGGGCCCGGTCCCGTGCCCAGGAGCTGCGGGAAGACGCCGAGGCCGCCGACGGACCACCCACCGGGCTGCCGGCCCGGCTGGCCGGTCTGCACACCGAACAGGCCAGCACCATGACCGCGCTGCTGCAGGGTCTCGGGGTGCCACTGCCCCGTCATCCCACCACCCCTTCGTCGGGTGTTCCGTCCCCCCGCCATTCCACGAGCGCCGTCCAGGCACGCCCTTCCAAGGGCTCCACGAAGCGCAGGGCGCGGGTGTCGGTCCTGCAGGCACTGGCGCGCGCGGAGCGTCGAGACGCCACCGCGCAGGCGCTCGCACGGCTCTCCGACGTGAGCCCGACGAACGTCGCCCTGCTGGCCTCGCTCGCCGCCCAGCACCACGCGGCAGCACGGCTGCTCGGTGCCGAACCGCACCGGCCGCGCCTCGCCGGTCCCTCCC
>NZ_VOHR01000387.1 GCF_009192725.1 Segeticoccus rhizosphaerae
GACGTCCGCCCCGCCGACCCGCTCGGAGCCGGCCGAGGAGCCGCTCCGGATCTCCCGGGGCGGGGCGGCCCGGCCCGACCTGGGACCCGACGTGCCAGGCCACGACCCCGGGCGGGGCCTGAACTGGGCCGCCTTGGCTGAGTGCGAGTCGGGTGGCAACCCACGGCAGGTCAGCGCCGACGGTTACTTCGGTCTCTACCAGGTCAGCATCTCGGCCTGGCGGTCGGTGGGCGGTCTGGGCAGCCCGGTCCGCGCGGATCCCTACGAGCAGACCGTCCGCGCACAGCAGCTCTACGCCCGCTTCGGCGCCGACCTGTGGCCGGTCTGCTCCCGCTACCTCTGACCCACATCCCAGACGCCGCCGGGCGACCCCGGGACGACGCCCTGACGACCCCGGACGGACCCGGCGGCGTCGGCCATTAGGCTGCTCGACATGGCTGCGGACGACACGGCGAGGACCGGGATGCTGGGCGCCGCCCAGATCCGTGAGCTCGCGACGCGCCTCGGGGTGAGCCCCACCAAGCACTGGGGGCAGAACTTCGTCATCGACGCCAACACGGTGCGCCGCATCGTCCGACTCGCCGGGGTCGGCCCGGACGACGTGGTGGTCGAGGTGGGGCCCGGGCTGGGCTCGCTCACCCTCGCCCTGCTGCCCGAGGTGGGCCGGGTCGTGGCGGTCGAGGTCGACCCGGTGCTGGCGCTCGCCCTGCCGCAGACGGTGCAGGAGCACGCCCCCGGACAGGAGGACCGGTTGTCGGTGGTGCAGGCGGACGCGCTCAACGTCGACGAGCTGCCCGACCCCCAGCCGACCGCGCTGGTGGCCAACCTGCCCTACAACGTCTCGGTGCCGGTCGTTCTCGGCTTCCTGCAGGCGTTCCCGACCCTCGAGCGGGTGCTCGTCATGGTGCAGCTCGAGGTCGCCGAGCGGCTCGCCGCCCGTCCCGGCAGCAAGACGTATGGCGTGCCGAGCGTCAAGGCTGCGTGGTATGCCGACGTGCGGCTCGCGGGCACGGTCAGCCGCAACGTGTTCTGGCCCGCGCCTAACGTCGACTCGGGCCTGGTCGAGTTGAGGCGGCACCCCGCTCCGCGCTCGAACGCCTCCCGGGCCGAGGTGTTCGCGTGCGTCGACGCGGCCTTCGCCCAGCGTCGCAAGACGCTGCGGGCGGCCCTCGCCGGCTGGGCTGGTTCCGCGGCGCGGGCCGAGGAGATCCTGCGGGCCGCCGGTGTGGACCCGAGAACGCGTGGCGAGAGCCTCGACGTCGAGGCGTTCATCGCGATCACAGCAGCCCGGCAGGACCTCGGGTGAGCACATGACCCACCCCACGAAAAGCACCCCACGAAGTCCTCGCTCGTGCCTCACTCGGTACTTCGCGGGGACCCCGCACTCCGCTGCGCTGCCACCCCACGAAGTTCTCCGCTGCGCTCCGATACTTCGCGAGGACCCCGGCCTCCGATACTTCGCGGGGACCGCGGCATGATCACGACCAGGGAGGGGTCGCGCCACGTCACCGTGCGGGTCCCGGCCAAGGTCAACCTCGAGCTCAACGTGGGGCCGCGCCGCGCGGACGGCTACCACGACCTGGCCACGGTCTTCCACGCCGTGGGCCTCTACGACGACGTGACCGTCGAGCCGGCCGCCGACTGGGAGGTCGTCGCGGCCGGCCCCTACGCCGAGCAGATCCCTCTCGACGAGAGCAACCTCGCCCTGCTGGCAGCGCGCCGCGTGGCGCAGGCGGGTGGCGTCGACACGCCGGTGCGGATCACGATCGACAAGCAGATCCCGGTGGCCGGGGGCATGGCCGGTGGCTCAGCAGACGGCGCCGCGGCCCTGGTGGCGTGCGACGCGCTCTGGGGCCTCGAGCTGTCCCGGCCCCAGCTTGACGCGATGGCAGGTGATCTCGGCAGCGACGTCGCCTTTGCGCTCACCGGTGGCACGGCGATCGGTTCGGGTCGCGGGGAATCGCTCGCCCCGGTCCTGGCCCGCGGCAGCTATCACTGGGTCTTCGCGATCAGCGAGGGCGGGCTGTCGACTCCCGCGGTGTATGCCGAGTGCGACCGGATGCGCGGACGGCGCCGGATCGCGGCACCCGAGCCGTCCGACGACCTCATGGCCGCCCTGCGCTCGGGTGATCCGCAGGCCCTCGGCTCAGCCTTGTCCAACGACCTGCAGGAGGCGGCCTTCTCGCTGCGCCCCCCGCTGCGCGACCTGCTAGCGGCCGGCCTGGAGATGGGGGCGCTCGGTGGGGTGGTCTCGGGCTCCGGTCCGACGGTGGCCTTCCTCGCGGCCGATGCGGAGGGGGCCCTCGACCTCGCGGTCGCGCTCGCGGCCGTCGGATCCGCTCCGGAGGTCAAGCGGGCGACGGGACCGGCTCACGGCGCCCACGTGCTCAGCCACGAGATGACCCGGGGTCGCTGAGCGTGGCCAATCTGGTTGCCC
Organism: Segeticoccus rhizosphaerae; assembly: GCF_009192725.1. GTDB lineage: Bacteria > Actinomycetota > Actinomycetes > Actinomycetales > Dermatophilaceae > Segeticoccus > Segeticoccus rhizosphaerae. Next base: position 2,438 of record NZ_VOHR01000387.1, read on the forward strand.
TCGAGCAGGTTTCACTCACGCTGGGCACCCACACGATCCTCGACGGGGTGTCGCTGGGAATCAACGGGGGAGCCCGGATCGGCGTCGTGGGCCGCAACGGTGGGGGCAAGTCCACCCTGTTGCGCGTGCTCGCAGGAGACCAGGAGGCCAACTCCGGCCGGGTCACGCGGGTCGGCATGCTCTCGGTCGGGCTGCTGCGCCAGGTCGACACGATCGACCCGGAGTCGACGGTGCGCGAGGCGGTGCTCGGTGACCTGCCCGAGCACGAGTGGGCAGGGGACGCTCGGGTCCGCGACGTGATGGACGGGCTGCTCGGCGGGGTGGAGGCGCCGGAGGTCGGCGGGCTCGACGCGGTCGTCGGCCCGATGTCCGGCGGCGAGCGCCGGCGGCTGGCCCTGGCCGCGTTGCTGGTCGAGGACCCGGACCTGCTGCTGCTCGACGAGCCGACCAACCACCTCGACGTCGAGGGCGTGGCCTGGCTGGCGCAGCACCTCGCGACCCGCCGCAACCGCCCCGGTACCGGCCTGGTCGCCGTGACGCACGACCGCTGGTTCCTCGACGAGGTCGCGACCCTCACCTGGGAGGTCGTCGACGGGCGGGTCGAGTCCTACGAAGGCGGCTACGCGGCATACGTGCTCGCCAAGGCGGAGCGCGACCGCATCGCCGCGGTGACCGAGGAGCGGCGCGGCAACCTGCTGCGCAAGGAGCTGGCCTGGCTGCGCCGCGGGCCGCCGGCGCGCACC
>NZ_VOHR01000388.1 GCF_009192725.1 Segeticoccus rhizosphaerae
CAGGACAAGTCCCAGCCGCCGGCAACGTTCGCCGCGCGGCTACTTAGGGTGCCCACACTCCAACCCGCTACAGCACCCGAAGTTGACAGTGGGAGTCTGCCGGGATTACCGCCACCAAAACGGGCCTCACGACTGGAGTATGGCAGCGCCGAGACAGCCATGCCCACCACGACGCTGCCAGGGACGCCGGCGTGGGCCACCTGGTCGCGATCGTTCACCCGACAAGCTGCCATCACAACGCGTCACCGCCAACATCGGTCTTCGCCTCGAGAGCCGCGTCTACGCCAGCGGCGCGGACACTCCGGCGCTCGGAGTGGACCTCGCTCAGCCCATTAGCCGATCGTCAATCGGCGACGCGTCCGGGGCTGTTCCGTAGGGCACACCCCTGCGGGACGGGAGGACCTCATGCGCCGGTCGCCGCCGCGATCGTTCGTCTCGTCGCCGGTGACCGTTCCGCTTGCGGACTTGTCGCTCGTGGGTCTCGGGCGGGTCGGAGGCGGACTTGGTACGCCTCACCTTCGGGTGGCCGGGCTACTGGCGCCGACCTAGTAGCCGGCGAAGCAGGCGCGTGCGGCGCTCTCGACGTAGCCGCCGATCACGCTCATAGGGGTATTCAAAGCCAACACACAACTGGCGAGCCCGGGCGAGCTCGTGCACAAGCACCTGTTCGTGACCGTCCCGCTTGAAGGTGACTTCTGGGAAGTCGTTAGGGCCTCCGAGCGGATGAACCTCATCTTCGTTGCCCGTTTGGATCCCGATAGTTCGCCAGCTCACTGTTTCGGGTTCCAGGCTGAGTCGTGTCGTGATGGCGCCACAGCCCAGGTCGCCGCACTCGGGACAGACGTACAGGGAGACCCGGCCGTCGGGCAGGTCGCCCGGAGCCTGGCCGAGCAGCCGCTCGATTGCGGCGACGGTTTCGACGGGCCACGCGTCCTGGATGACGCCAACATAGTCGGGGGGCTGCGGGAAGTAAGCGGCCAACGTCTCGAAGAGGCGATCACCATTGGCTGTGAAGTCCAGATACGTTACGGGGGTTTGCCTCAGCCCGTCTTTGCGCAGGGACGTCGTGGCAGCGCCGGGCAGGTTCAATTCCCGCTCGGCGGGCGCTACGTCAAACATGGCCAGTCCCACACCGCAATGGTGTCAGATCCCGCTGGGGCGCGCTCTTGGGCTTGCCGGTGATCAGCGCTTGCCAAGCGGAGGCCCCCGCTGAGGATGACCTCCTCGACTCAGTCACCCATGGCGGAGCACGTCCTGCCGGAGGACGAATCCAACGAGCGCTCCCCACATCGGCGACCTCGCAACGACGGTGGCGAGCACCTCTGGGACCGGGATGCCAGCATCTCGCGCACGCACCATCAACTGCGCCTCGTCGGTGAACCAGGGCGTCTCTTGCCGCGCTATCCGGGCGATCACCGCGCGACCGCCGGAGAGCTCCACCCGGTACGTCTCGTTCATGCCCCCGCTCGGGAGAGGGAGGAGACGTTCGACGCCGCGACCGCATACCGACGCCACCACCGATTCAATGACGGGCCGAGGCGTGCTCACCATCATGGTCAGTCTCTACGACAAGCAGTGGCGGCATGGACCCTCCCGAGAACCTCGCGCGACTCGTCGTCGATGGTGGTGAGCTCCTGGCACGGCTGCACAGCCTCGAGCCGGGCGCGGGCATCCGCCACGACCTGCGACTGCCTGAGGAGCGCGCTATCGCTCGGGCTCGAGGCATCGTCCGAGACGAGATGGGCCCGGGAGCGGCCGCGCTCATCGAACGAGGTGCTGACTTCCTGTGCCATGTGGTGACGACCTGTCCCGCTTCGGCCAGGGCCTTCACGCACGGAGACTTCCTGCCTAAGCATCTCTTGATCAGCGATGAGGCGATCGGGGGCGTCATCGACTGGGAGTTCGCGGGCCGTGCGTCGCGAGCGTTCGACCTTGCGCGTTGGGAGGTGTCCGCCGGCGACAACCTGCATGACCGCTCGGATCTCCTCCTGCGTGGATACGCGCGAGTAGCCGATCTCCCGTCCGGTGATGCCGGTTTGGTGCCGGCCTTCGCGGTCGCCTGGGCGTTGGAGGTTCTCAGCTGGCAGACCCCCGCCTCTCCAGCACAGTTCCGCCGGTGCATCGAGGTGATCGCCCGCCATGCCGAGGCTTGATAGGTCGACCGGCCGTCGATGCCACGGTCAGTACTCGAGCACCCGGGGCATCGGAGCGCCTCATTGGGTGTCTCCAAACCGAGTCTCCTTCCGCTGCGCTGGACCGACCCAGATCCGACCGGCTCGTGCCGGTCGTCGATTCCAGTATGCGGATCCTGTTACGGAGCGGAGCCGGGCCGGCTCTGCCCTGTAGGCGTGCGGTCTCCCGGAGCGTTCTGAGCGGGTGCTCACCGGTACCCCGACAAGGCTCGCGTGTTCCTGGGCGATGTCCCAGAAGGCGTCCAGCTCGTCCTCGTCGGTGATGACCGTGGCTCACCCCCCGCACGCGATGCACGTGAGAATGAGACACGGCGCGGCGCGTGGCGCAGCGCGACAAGGCCGTGCTCACACATCCGCCAGGCGACTGCCCCAAGGGCAACCTGCGCTCGGCTCCCATCGGTCAACACGCGCTCGCTTCGACACTGGTCCTTCGATGCTCCCCTGAGTCCAGGCAGCTTCGGAACCTTGCGTCGATCTGCTGGCTCAGCAGGGCAGCAGTCGTCGTGCTCCTCCCACGCTGAAACTTCATCCCAGAGATCGCACACGTCTTGCACGTGGTCGGCTTCTGTGGCGCCCGTGTCCCGATAGTGGCCCATGGCGGCGTATACGGGGTGTCCGCGCCGATACCCGGTGGCCCGGACCATGGCCGAATGGGAGTGGTGGGTGTGACGGTATCGATCCGCAAGATGAGCTTGGGCGCGGGCTACCGGTACCTGATGTCCAGCGTTGCCCGCGGTGACGTGACCGGCCCGGCCGGGACGGCTTTGACTCGCTACTACGCGGCGTCGGGAACCCCGCCGGGCCGGTTCCTGGGCGCGGGCCTGGCCGGGCTGGGCGACGGAGTCGGGGTAGGTCCTGGCACCGAGGTCTCCGAGGAGCACTTGTTCCGGATGTTGGGGATGTTGCAGGACCCGGTGACCGGCGCGCCGTTGGGCCGGGCGCCGCGACGGGCAGGCAGCGCGCGGATGGACGGGGCCGGCCGGACG
>NZ_VOHR01000389.1 GCF_009192725.1 Segeticoccus rhizosphaerae
GAGGCGCCGCTCGGCGGCCGCGCCGGCTGCGACCGCTACGTCGCGCGCGTCGTGCGGGGGCTGGACATGGAGCGGCCGTCGCCCCGTTGGATGGCCAAGCGACTCACCGAGGCCGGCATGCGGCCGATCTCGTTGGCGGTGGACGTCACGAACTACGTGATGCTCGCCCTCGGGCAACCCCTGCACGCCTTCGACGTGTCCACCCTGTCCGGCGAGATCGTCGTGCGCCGGGCCCGGGAGGCGGAGCGGCTCACCACCCTCGACGACGTCGACCGCGAGCTCGACGTCGAGGACCTGCTGATCACCGACGGCGGCGAGGTGCCCCTGGCGATCGCCGGGGTGATGGGTGGTGAGACCTCGGAGGTCACGGCCCGCACCACTGACGTGCTGATCGAGGCGGCCCACTTCGACCCCACGTCGATCGCGCGGTCGTCGCGTCGGCACCGGCTGACCACGGAGGCGTCGAAGCGCTACGAGCGCGGCGTCGACCCGGCCCTGGCCGACGCGGCCGCCCAGCTCGCCGTCGAGCTGCTCGTCGAGCACGGCGGCGGGGTCGCCGACGACGGTGTGACCGACGTCGACCGACGGTCGGCGAGACAGCCCGTCAGCTTCGATCCGACGTTGCCCAGCACGCTGGTGGGGCTGGCCTACCCACGCGAGGAGGTGATCGAGGTCCTGCGCGAGATCGGTTGCCAGGTGGACGAACCGCAGCCGGGCGGACCCCTCACCGTCCAGCCCCCGTCGTGGCGTCCGGACCTGGTGAACGGGCCGGACTTCGTCGAAGAAGTGGCTCGACTGCGCGGCTACGACCAGATTCCCTCCGTGCTCCCGCAGGCCCCCGGTGGTCGCGGGCTCACCCACGGGCAGCGCGTGCGACGGATCGCCGCCAACACACTGGCCTCGATCGGGCTGGTCGAGGTGTTGTCCTACCCCTTCACCAGCGCGGGGGTGCACGACCAGCTCGGGCTCGAGGCGGACGACCCGCGCCGCCGGGCCGTGCGTCTTGCCAACCCGCTGTCGGAGGAGGCGCCCTTCCTGCGCACCTCCGTCCTCTCGACCATGCTGGAGACGTTGCGGCGCAACGTCTCCCGTGGTCACAAGGACGTCGCGATCTGTGAAGTCGGCCTGGTCACCCTGCCCGAGGAGTCAGCCGGACCAGCCCCGGTGCCGGCGGTGACCGCGCGACCCGACGACGACACGCTCGCGGCGATCGAGGCGGCCGTCCCGCCGCAACCGAGGCACCTGGCCTACGCCATGACGGGAGAGCGTGAGCGCGGCGGCTGGTGGGGACAGGGCCGGCTTGCCGACTGGTCGGACGCGGTCGAGGTGGTCCGGTCACTGGCCGATGCCCTCGCCGTCGAGGTCGTGGTCTCCGCCGCCGACCGGGCGCCGTGGCACCCCGGGCGCTGCGCCCGGATCACGCTGTCCGACGGCACGGTCGTCGGCCACGCCGGCGAGCTGCACCCGAAGGTGGTCCAGGCCATGGGCCTGCCAGGACGCACCGTGGCGGGGGAGATCGACCTGGATGTGCTCACCCGGGCCAGCGAACCGGCCGTCGCCGCGGGTTCGATCTGGACCCATCCTGTCGCCCACAGCGACGTGGCGCTCGTCGTCGCGGCCGACGTGACGGCTGGCGACGTCGAGGCGGCGCTGCGTTCGGGTGCCGGTGAGCTGCTCGAGTCGCTGTCGCTCTTCGACGTCTACGTGGGCGACCAGGTCGACGAGGGCCACAAGTCGTTGGCCTACCACCTGGTCTTCCGCGCCCCCGACCGGACGCTGAAGACCCACGAGGTCAACCAGCTCCGCGACCGTGCGGTCGCCGCAGCAGCCGCGGCAACCGGCGCCGTGCTGAGGAGCACCTGACCGTGGCCGGCAGCGGGGCGCCGGTGGCGGTGGTGACCGGTGCCTCCAGAGGCATCGGGCGCGAGCTCGCACGGGCCCTGGCCGCTTGCGGGTATGCCGTGGAGCTCTGCGCCCGCGGGACCGCCGCCCTCGATGAGGTGGTGGCTGAGCTCGAGGCGAGCGGCGGCACGGCGAGAGGTCACGCCGTGGACGTCACCGACGAGACCGCGGTGGAGACCCTTGTCGCAGCCGTGCTCGAGCGGCACCACCGGATCAACCTGTTGGTCAACAACGCCGGACTGATCGAGCCGGAGGCCCCGATCTGGGAGGCCGACGTCGACCGCTGGTGGCAGGTCGTGACGGTCAACGTCCTGGGACCCTTCCTGGTCAGCCGCGCGGTGGCCCGCCACATGGCGGCAGCCGGCGGCGGGCGCATCATCAACCTCAACAGCGGCAGCGGCGGGCGGGACACCCCCGACCTGACCGCCTACAACGCGAGCAAGGCCGCGCTGGCCCGGATCACCGGGGGACTGCACCTGGCCGGAGGGGCACACGGCATACGCGCCTTCGACCTCGCGCCCGGGGTGATCGAGACCGACATGACGCACTCGATGAAGATGCACCACGGTCGGACCGAATGGACCTCTCCGCAGGAGGTGACCGACCTCGCGCTCGCGCTCGCGTCGGGCGACCTCGATGCGTGGTCCGGTCGGCTCGTGCGGGCGGGCGCCGACACCCCCGCGTCGCTGCGAGCCCGCGCCGAGGAGGGGCTCGGCGACGACGACAGGCGGCTGCGCCTGCACCCTTGGGGTGCGGACGACCCGCTGGCTTGACCGACGCTTGGTGCATGAATTCACGAAGGCGTGTATATTCATGCACATGTGGACGGCGGCAGTGGCGGGTGCGAGCGGTTATGCGGGCGGCGAGGTCGTGCGGTTGCTCTGCGGTCACCCGGAGCTGGAAGTCGGTGCGCTGACCGCGGCCAGCTCCGCCGGCACGCGGCTCGGTGCCGTCCATCCGCACCTGATGCCCCTCGCGGACCGGGTGCTGCAGCCCACCACGCCGCAGACGCTGGCCGGCCATGATGTGGTGTTCCTCGCGCTGCCGCACGGGGCGTCGGCTGCGGTGGCCGCTTCGTTGCCGGACGACGTGGTCGTCATCGACTGCGGCGCCGACTTCCGGCTGACCAGTGGGCAGGCCTGGGACGAGTTCTACGGCACGCCATATGCCGGGTGCTGGCCCTACGGGCTGCCCGAGCTGCCGCTGCCCTCCGGCGCGAAGAGGCGCGGCAAGCTCGCCGGCTCGCGCCGGGTCGCGGTGCCCGGCTGCTATCCC
>NZ_VOHR01000039.1 GCF_009192725.1 Segeticoccus rhizosphaerae
TGCGGGTCCTCGACATCCGGAGGCGGCGCAACATCGCGAGCGGACGCCTCTCCGGCCTGCTGGCCGACACGCTCCTGGCCCGCCTGCCCGGCTCCAGCGCCGCCTCCGCCTTCGCGTCTTCTGCCGTGGAGGGCCGGGTCGCCGGGCCCGACCGCGTGGCAGCGCTGGTGCAGGAGCAGCTCGGGGACCCTGACGTCATCGTGACCGGGACCCCCGGCGGGGACGACGAGGAGTCGGCCCTGCTGGACCGCCTGCTGGCGCGACGACCCGACGCGGTGGTGGTGTGCCTCGGGTGGTCCGCCCACGACGACGACCTTCCACGGGCCAGCCGGGCCATCTTCACCTTCGGCGACTCGCAGCCCACGGCCCGAGCGGTCACCGAGCTGCTCACCGCGCACCGATGATCGTCATCGCGGTGTCGTCGGGCACCTCCGTGGACGCCATCGACGTGGCAGCGGCGCGGTTCCGGATGATCGACGTCCTGCGCCTGGAGCCGCTGGCGCACGAGGAGGTGCCCTGGCCGTCAGCCATACGCCAGCGGATCCTCGCCGCAGGCGCCGGAGCCACCACGACGGTGGACGAGATCGCACAGCTGCACACCCTGTCGGGTCAGGCGTTTGCGCGAGCGGCCGACGCCATGGCCTTGCGCCTCGGCACGCGTCCTGATCTGGTCGTCTCGCACGGCCAGACGATGTACCACTGGGTCACGGGCCTCGCCGCGCACGGGTCCTTCCAGATCGGTGAACCGGCCTGGATCGCGGAGCTGCTCGGCGTTCCCGTGGTGAGCAACCTGAGGTCTCGCGACATCGCCGCGGGCGGTCACGGAGCGCCGTTGGCCAGCACCCTCGACGCGCTGTGGCTCGCCGAGGTCGCTTCCTCGACGAAGGCCCAGCGCGTCGCGGCCCTCAATCTCGGCGGCATCGCGAACGCGACGATCCACGCTCCCGGTGAGCTCACGTCATACGACCTCGGCCCGGGCAACTGCCTCATCGACGAGGCCGCGACGCTCGCCACGGGTGGTCGGGAGCGTTGCGACGTCGACGGCGCCCTCGCCCGGCAGGGTGTCGTCGACGAGGACCTGCTCGAGTCGCTGCTGGCGGACCGCTACTTCGCGTCGCCGGCGCCGAAGTCGACCGGCCGGGAGTACTTCACCCTGCGGTGGGTGCACCGCCACCGGGACCAGGCGCTCCCGCCCGTGGCGGGCAGGGACCTGGTGGCAACGATGACCGAACTCACCGCGCGCTCGGTGGCGGCCCAGTTGCAGGGCGTCGAGCTGCTCGTGACCAGTGGGGGCGGCGTGCGCAACCCCACCCTGATGGAGGCGCTGGCCAGACACCTGCCCGGGTGCCGGGTCACGACCAGCGCCGAGTTCGGACTCGACCCCGCGGCGAAGGAGGCCTACCTCTTCGCCCTGCTCGGCTACCTCACCGCGACCGGCCAGGCCGGCACCGTGCGGACGAGCCCCGGCGGCAGGACCACCACGGGTGCCAGCGGCCCCAGGATCCTCGGAGACATCACCCCGGGCGCCGGCCCGCTCGTCCTCCCGCCCGGGGCCGCCGAACCGCCACGCCGCCTGCGCATCGGCTGACGTTTCACAGGCCCGGGGACGGGTAGTCGAACGCCATGACACAAAAGCAGTCCGAGATCGTGGCGGAGCTGCTGGGGCAGCACGGTCAGACGTATGCCGAGCAGGCTGGGATCACGCTGCGGGACAAGCCGTCTGCGCTCTATCGCCTTCTGGTCCTGGCCACGCTGCTCTCGACCCGCATCAACGCCGACCTTGCGGTCGACGCCGCTCGGGAGCTGTCCCGCGCGGGTTGGCGCACCCCGCGAGCAATGCTCGAATCGACCTGGCAGCAAAGGGTCGACGCCCTCGGCCGCGCACACTACAAGCGCTACGACGAGAGCACGGCCACCCGTCTGGCCGAGGGCGCTCAACTCCTGCTCGAACGATACGGCGGCGACCTACGTCGCCTCCGGGACGAGGCCGACGGTGACGTCCACAGGATCCACGACCTGCTGATGCAGTTCCCGGGAATCGGTCCGACGGGAGCACGCATCTTCTGTCGGGAGGCGCAAGGAGTGTGGCCCGAACTACGCCCCTACTTCGACGAGCGCGCCATCGCTCGTGCCGCCGACCTCGGACTCCCCAGCACCCCGCCGAGGCTCGGCAGACTGGTGGCCGACCGTGAGCTCACGCGGTTGTCCGCGGCGCTGGTCCGGTCCGCTCTCGCGGGGTAGGCGCACGGCGCCGAGACTCCCGAGGACCGCGCGCGAATGGCGGGTGGAATCATCGGGTTCGACGAAGGAGGACGACCGTGCCGGCCCTGACCGCCGTGGAGAGTTCCACTCTCGCGACCCGTCGCGAGGACCTGCTGCGTTTCGCAGCCGGATCCGTGCACCGTGAGGGAGGGTTCGCCTGGTTGGACCAGTCCGGCCGAGCGGAGCTCGACCGTCCGGTCGAGGCCTGGATCACCTGCCGGATGACGCACGTCTTCGCCCTGGCCGCGCTGCAGGCCGACCGTGCGGCTCCAGCCCTGCTGGACCACGGGGTGCGGGCTCTGCGGGGACGGCTGCGCGATCCGCAGTTCGGTGGCTGGTTCGCCTCGGTCGACGCCGACGGGCCGGTGCTGGCCGACAAGAGGGCCTACGAGCACGCCTTCGTGCTCCTGGCCGCGTCCAGTGCGACGGCGGCCGGGCACGAGGACGGGGCCGCGCTGCTCGAGGATGCGATCGCGATGTTCGAGCAACGGTTCTGGCGTGAGCAGGACGGGCTCGTCGTCGACGTGTGGGACCGGAGCTGGACCGACCTCGAGGACTACCGGGGCGTGAACGCCAACATGCACACGGTGGAGGCGCTGCTCGCGGTGCACGACGTCACCGGGGAGCGGCGTTGGCTCTCCCGAGCCCACCGGATCGTCGAGCGAGTGGTGCACGGCTTCGCCCGTGACCACGGGTGGCGTCTGCCTGAGCACTTCACCGCCTCCTGGCGACCCCGGCTCGACTACCACCGGGACCAGCCGGCCCACCCGTTCCGGCCCTACGGCGTGACGATCGGTCACCTGCTCGAGTGGTCCCGGCTCGCGCTCCACCTGCGCGCTGCCCTCGGGTCGGAGGCACCGGGGTGGTTGCTGGAAGACGCACGAGCCCTCTTCGCACGAGCCGTCGCGGACGGCTGGCACGTCGATGGCGCAGACGGATTCGTCTACACGACCGACTTCGAGGCCGAGCCCGTCGTCCGCGACCGGCTGCACTGGGTCGTGGCGGAGGGCATCGCCGCGGCCTGGACGCTTGCCGAGGTGACGGACGACGACGACTACCTGCGGTGGTACGGCCGCCTGTGGGACTACGCCGACAGCTTCCTGATCGACCAGGACCGTGGGTCGTGGCACCACGAGCTGGATCCCCAGAACCGACCGGCGGATTCGGTCTGGTCAGGAAAGCCGGACGTCTACCACGCCTATCAGGCTGCCCTGCTGCCCACGCTCGGCACCCTCACCTCGTTCGCCGGCGCGCTCCGGGCGTCGTAGGGCGTCGCCCCAGGCGTTGAGGCGACCGGCGGACAGCGAAGCGCTCGACCCGGCGCCTGTTGCTGCGCCGCGTCCTACGATGGAGTTCCGAGACAAGGGCACATCGTGGCACTCCCCCAGCTTCCAGCCTCCTCCGGCCGACGACCGAGGCGACGGCTGTCCCGCAGGACCGCCAGCTGGCTCATCGCCCTGGTCGTCTGCCTCACGGCCCTCGTCGTCTCACCAGCGGCGGCATCCGCCGCGCCTGCCTTCGCCTCGCTCGGCACCTCCGCCGGGCCCGCCGCGCTGGTCCAGGGCATCAGCGTCCCCCAGTCGATCTCGCCGGACCCGGCCGGTGGTGGCCGCGTGTCCCTGACCTCGATCCCGGCAGACCGGGCCGGCGCCGACGACACGCAAGACCGGAACGCGACCGCGCGACGGTGGCTGGTGCTCGAGGAGCTCTTGGTCACCGCGCTGCTGGTGCTCGTCGCCGTGCTGCTCGGCCGACGCTCCCGGCTGGGGCAGCCGTCACACCCTCACGGCCCTCGGGATGGTCACCGGCCCCGGTGACCCTGGCGCAGCAGGGCCCGGGAGCGCTCGACGACCGGCTCGTCGATCATGGCGCCGTCGAACTCGACCGCACCCAGCCCGGAAGCCAACGCGGCGTCATACGTCGCCACCATCCGCTCAGCCCGGTCGAGCTCCTCGGCGGTGGGTGAGAAGCCTTCGTTGATGATGGGCACCTGGGACGGGTGGATGGCGCTCGCACCGACGAGCCCGATGGCGCGCGACCGGCGCACCACCTCGCGGAAGGCCTCGGGGTCGGCGTAGTCGGCGATCGAGCCGACCAGACCGATCGGCAGCACGCCGGCGGCCCGTGCCGCGAAGACGGTCACCTGCTTGGGCCCGGCCATCAGCTCCGGGACCGGGCGGACTCCAGCCGACGTCGCGAAGTCCTCGGTCCCCAGGGTCAGGAAGGCGATACGAGGGCTGGCCTTCGCGATCTCCTCCAGCCGGAAGAAACCGCCGCTGGTCTCGACCATGGCGATGAATCGCACCTGTCCGTGCGGCAACCCGGCTCCCGCCTCGAGCTCGGTGACGACCTCGTCGAGGAAGCGGACGTGGTCGGCGCTCTCGAGCTTGGGCAGTGCCAGCGCCTTGACCCCGGGCAGGACGGCGGCCTCGAGGTCGCGGACGGCGAGTCGCCAGGGCCGGTTGACGCGGACCGCGACGTCGACGCCCAGGCCGGTCAGCCGCTCGACCGCCGCAGGAAGCACCCGACGCGCCTCTTCCTTCTGGCTGGCCGCGATGCTGTCCTCGAGGTCGAGCTGGATCGCGTCAGCGCCGCGGGTGTGTGCCTTGTCGACGAACCGCTTGGAGACCACCGGGACATACAGCAAGGACCGCCACAGCAGCGGATCCTCCGTGGACGTGCTCATCCGCATGCACCCTTCTCGCGCAGGACTTCCAGCTCATCGGTCGAAAACACCTCTCGCAGCACGTCATCGGTGTCCTGGCCCAGCCTGGGGGCCGGGGTGCGGATCGCCCCTGGACTCGCGGACAGCCGCGGCACCACCTGGTGCATGGCCACCGGGATGTCATCCTCCACGTCCGGACCGTCCACCACCACGCCTCTGGTCCGGAAGAACTCGGTGTCCAACAGGCCGGCGATGTCCATCACGGGCGCGGCCGTCACGCCGGCAGCACGCATCAGGCGGAGGCTCGCCTCGAGGGAACGCTGGCCGAAGAACCCGCCGAGGATCGCATCGAGCTCCTCCACGTGGGCGAGTCTGGCCCCGTTGTCCACAAACCGCGGGTCCTGCACCAGCTCGACCCGGCCGATCGCCGCGAAGAGTCGCTCCGTCATCGTCTGGGTCGAGCCGGACAACGCTATCCACTCCCCGTCGCCGGTCCGGTAGACGTTGCGGGGTGCACTGGACTGGGAGCGGCTGCCGTTGCGCTGCGGCACCCGACCGGCGTGCCGGTAGATCGCCGCCATCGGCCCCAGCACGGAGAACAGCGGCTCGAAGAGGGACAGGTCGATCACCTGGCCACGTCCCGTGGTCTCCGCGTGCCGCAGCGCCGCCAGCACCGAAAAGGCACCGAAGGTGCCGGCGACCATGTCGGCGAGCGCCCCCGGCGGCAGGACCGGTTCTCGATCGGGGAAACCGTTCCAGGCGGCGAGCCCCGACATCGCCTCGATCAACGTGCCGAAGCCGGGTTGGTCGGACATGGACCCCGTTTGGCCCCAGCCGGACACGCGTGCCACCACCAGCGCCGGGTTGGCCTCGAGCAGTTCCTCGGGTGAGAGGCCGAGCCGCTCCAGTGCTCCCGGCCGGAAGCTCTCCACCAGCACGTGCGCGCCGACGACCAGGCGCAGCACGGCGTCCCTGCCTTCTGCGTGCTTCAGATCCAGCGTGATGCTCCTCTTGTTGCGCCCGTAGACCTTCCAGAAGAGCTCCTTGCCGTCCTCGAGCCAGTGGCGCAACGTGTCCCCGGTGCCCGGCCGTTCGACCTTGATCACATCGGCGCCGAAGTCTGCGAGCAAGAGGGTCAGCTGGTTGCCCGCCACCAGCCGGGACAGGTCCAGGACCCGTATGCCGTGCAGCGGCCCGGGGAGCAGCTCGGCAGCGTCGTGCGTTTCACTCACACCTCCACACCGCCCAGCTCCCGCGACCGGGCAGCGGCGGCGCCCGAGAAGACGTAGGCCGCGTCCGTGGGGACGATCAGCCAGACCTGGCGATCGGTCACCTCGGCGTCGCTCTCGGCGAACACCAGCTGGTCGCCGGCGACGAGCTCGTACTCGTAGCGCGCACCGACGAACGCGACCTTCTTCAGCTCCGCCGGGATGGCATTGACCGACTCCGCCCCGACGTCAGCGCGGGGTGGCACGACCTCCATTCGTTCCGAGCGGATGCCCACGGTCACCGCGGCTCCGTCCGGGTGGGTCTCGTGCGAGGTGACCCGGAGGGTTCCTCCGCCGGCGAGCTCAACCGTCGCGACGCCGTCGGACTCACCGCCGCGGACCGTCGCTTCGAAGAAGCTGCACCGTCCGATGAAGTCGGCGACGGAGGCGTTCGTCGGCGCGTTGTAGACGTCCTTCGGCGACGCCACCTGGAGCATGTGGCCGTCCTCCATGACCGCCAGCCGGTCGGACAGCGACAACGCCTCGAGCTGGTCGTGCGTGACATAGACCGTGGTGATGCCGATGCTGCTCTGCAGGTCCTTCAGCCAGGCGCGCGCCCGGTCACGCAGCTTGGCGTCGAGGTTCGACAACGGCTCGTCGAGCAGCAGCACCGTCGGTGAGTAGACCAGGGCCCGTGCCAGCGCCACCCGCTGCTGCTGGCCGCCGGAGAGCTGGTGGGGGTAGCGCTTCTTGTAGGGCAACAGCCCCACCTGGTCCAGCGCATCGTCGATGAGGCTCGTCTGCCTGCTCTTCTTGACCTTGCGCAACTTGAGTGGCATCGCCAGGTTGGCCTCTACCGTCATGTGTGGCCACAGGGCGTAGGACTGGAAGACCATCCCGAGGTTGCGCTGCTCAGGGGTGAGGAACCGCCCCGAGTCGGAGTCGAAGAAGACCTCGTCCCCCACCCGGATGGAACCGGAGTCGGGTCGTTCGAGCCCGGCGACACTCATCAGCGTGGTCGACTTGCCGCACCCACTGGGCCCGAGCAGGGTGAAGAACTCCCCGTCCTGCACGGTGAACGAGATGTCGTCGAGGGCCTGGGCCTCCCCGAAGCGCTTCGACAGACCTTGCACGACCAGATCAGGCATTGGAACGCACCTTGAGGACCTTTCCTGCGATGAACACGAAGACTGCGGTGATGGCGATCTGGACACAGGACAATGCCGCGACGGCGCCCGTGTTCCCGTTCAACCAGAGCTGCAGCATCGTGGTGCCGATCACCTGGGAGTTGGCATTGGCCAGGAACACCGCCGGGGTGAACTCCTTGATCATCTGCACGAACAGCAGCACGAACGCCGCGAGCATGCCGGGCATGATCAGCTTGAACAGGATCCGGCTGAAGGTGCGCCACCAGTCGGCGCCGAGTGAGCGTGCCGCCTGGTCGAGCTCGTCGCCGATCTGCATCACGATCGGGGCGATGGCCCCGAAGGCGGCCGGCATCGACCGCACGCTGAAGGCGATGATCAGCGCCAGCAAAGTGCCGTTGATCCAGTTGAGCGGACCGATGAGCGCGAAGGCCCAGAAGAAACCGATACCGAGGATGATGCCCGGCACAACCTGCGGCGCCAGGGAGGTGAACTCGAGCGAACGCCGGAACCGGAAGCCGGAGCGCCGGGCCACCAGCACCACGACTGAGATCAGCAACGTCGTGGCGACCGCGCCGATCAGCGCGATGATGATGCTGTTGTAGATGGACTGCACGTAGGCGTGGTAGGAGAACACCAGCGTGAAGTTGTCCAGCGTCAGCAGGCTGAACGGGTTGACCAGCGGCGTGAGGATCTGCGTGAAGGCCCGCAACAGGAGGGCCAGCAGGGGGATCACGGGGCCGAGCAGGAGGTAGACGAAGACAAAGGCGAAGCCGAGCCAGCGTAGCCTGCCCAGCTCGAACAGCCGGGGCCGGGAAGCCTTGCCGCGCACCGCGACGAACCGCTGGGCGTTGCGCAGGGAGAGTGCCTGCACGGTCACGAGGACCGCCATCACCGCCAGGGTGAACACCGAGGCGGCAGCGACCAGCCCGTAGTCAGGGTTGGACTGGGCGAGGCCGTTGATGTAGATGAAGCTGGCGAAGAGGTCGATGCCGACCGGGCGGCCGAACAGCAGCGGCACGCTGAGGGTCTCGAGCGAGGTCGAGAAGATCAGCAGCGCGCTGTAGAGGATCGGCGGCCGCAGCATGGGCAGGACGATGGTGACCAGGATGCGCAGTGGCCCCGCGCCGCAGGTGCGCGCCGCGTTCTCCAGCGAAGGGTCCGACAGGCGCAAGGCGCCCGAGCAGTAGAGATAGCCGATCGGGATCAGCGCCACCGCCTCGGTCAGCGCCATCCCGGGGATGCTGTAGAGGTTCCACGGGATGCCGCCGAAGATCTGGCGGAAGCCCACGCTGATGAACCCGGCGGGGCCGTAGACGATGATCCAGCCGAAGGCCAGGACGAGTGGGGAGATGTAGATCGGCCACAGCAGCATCGATCCCATCACCCGCCCGCCCGGCACCCGGGTCCGGATCAGCACGACCGCCAGCAGCACCGACAGAACCACCGCGATGACGGTCGTCAGCGCGGCGAAGGCGAGGCTGTTGAGCACCACCCGACCGAACCCCGCCTGGGTGAACAGGTGGACGAAGTTCTGCCAGGTGAGCACTGGCCCCGAGGCGTAGAGGGGCCGGTCGATGAGCGACTGCCACAGAGTCGGGACCAACGGCGCGAGGACGAGGACCACGATGGCGACGAACACGCCATACTGGATCCACGTCTCCTTGCCATGACCCCACAGGCGCCGATAGCGGGGTGGCGGTAGCGAACCGGCGGAGTCCCGGGCCGTCGGCGACGGTTTCGTCGTCGTCACGTCCACGTCCTTCCGTCTCGTCGGGGCGGGCTCGTCAGGCCTTCATTGCGGCAGCCCACTTCTTGCGGAAGGCATCGGCGTCGGCCTTGCTGATCTCGTCGTAGGCGACGTTGATCAGGTTCTCCTTGCCGACCTCCTTGCCGATCGTGTTGTAGCTGCGCGGCGCCTCGTCCTTGGTCACGTCGTCCCGGAAGGGAGTGAACCCTCCCTTGTAGATGGCGATCTGGCCGTCGTGCGAGAGCAGGAAGTCGAGCATGAGCTTGGCCGTGGCCATCTGGGGCGCCGTCTTGGGAATCGCCATGCCGCGGAACATCATCGGGGTGCCGTCGGCGATGTAGTTCCAGCCCAGGATGGCGCCGGACTTCTCCGCCTGCGGCAGCACGACGGTGCTCGACATGAAGTAACCGACGAGGTACTCACCCGAGTTGATCTTGTCGACCATCGGTCCGGAGGACTGCTCCATGCGGGTCGCGGGCAGCACCTTGTCGAGCACGTCCCACGCCTTGGGGTACTTCTGGCCCCAGACGTACTCGATGGCGAAGCCGAAGCTGTTGGCGTCGTCGTAGGTCGTGACCTTGTTGTCGAACCGTTCGGTGTCCCCGCCCACCAACTTCGCGAGATCCGACATGCTCTTGGGCCGCTCGTCCTCCTTGATCAGAGCCTTGTTGTAGGCCAACAGGATCGGGTCGGTGGAGAAGGTGTAGAGGCCGGGGAGCGGAGACCCGAAGTCGGGCAGCTTGTCGAGCTCGGGAGACTTGTAGTCGGCGGCCGCCTTGTGCTTCTTGATGAAGTCGATCCAGCTGGTCGGGTCGCCCGAGACCATGAAGCTGGCCGCCGACGTCCCACTCGCGGACTCGCTGTAATAGCGCTGGAATACCTCCGCGCTGTCGAGGTTGTTGGTCGAGATGTCACCCACCCACGAGTACTTTGCCTTGAACGCGTCGATGATGGGCTGCCAGTTGTACTCCGCCATGTTGGAGTAGATCGTGAGCCCCTTCTCCTTCTTGGAGGCATCGATGATGGAGCTGTAGTCCGAGGGGTAGTAGGACGGTTGCGTCGCACCGCCGCTGGGCCCCGAGGTCCCTCCCTGAGCGCTGGTGCTGCCGCCACCCCCACAGGCCGCGAGCACACTGGCCGCCGAGAGCGCGGCCCCCGCCGCTAGCGAGCCGCGGAGGAACACGCGCCGGTCGAACTCGGGCAGACGGAGGGGGAGGTTGTCGTTCTGGTCGGAGCTGGTCACGAGGCGAACCTTCCTGTGTTGCGGAGTTGACCATCGAGGAAGTCGGTGATCGGGGGGACAAGGCCGGCGAGGTCGTGCCGGGAGTGCGGGACCACGTCGAGACGAGAGGAGATGCCGTGGTTGCGGTAGTTGTCGTGCAGGGTCTTGGCCTGTTCGACCCGTGAGCGCACGCCGGTGTCGGTGTCGTCGGCGCCGACCACGACCTGCACCGGGACACTGCGCAAGGTGGCGAGATCGAGGCTGGTCCCGAAGACGTCCTGGACATCCCGGGTTCCTGCCCACCAGTCGCGGGTGTCGTCGAGCAGCGTGATGCGCCCGGGAGCCGCGATGGTTGCGCTCGCCACGAGGCCGGGGTGCAGGTAGAGGAAGCGGTGGACGAACTGGGCTCCGCCGGAGAACCCCACGAGCCGAAGCGGTCCGAGCCGCCGGCCGGTCCGGCGTTCCGCGGCCACCACCATGCGCATCAGCAGTCGGTCGAAGCGCAGGTGGCCGAACCTGATGAACTTGTAGTTGTCGAGGTCATCGGGACGGTCGATGCCCGCGGGGAACAACGGAGACAGGATCGTCACCCCGTGCTGCTCGGCGAAGGGGACGAACGCGTCGCGTATGCCGATAGCATCCCTCCCCGTTCCGTGCACCGTGACCAGCAGCTCGCCCGAGCGGATTTCGGCGGGGACATAGGTGCAGTAGGAGAACCGCGGATCGTCCCCGAGTGCATAGAGCGCACTCGAACCGCGTGGCAACAGGCCGTGGGGAACGGCCTCCATCTGCTCTGCGTGACCCATTGCTCCAGCCGGCTCCCTGCTTGGCGGTCAGCGTGACGCCGATCACTCTATGGAGATTTTTTATACAATGTCAACGATTTCCTGCAAGCGGTCTACCATCATGGCGTGACGTTGAAACGAGCAGCGGTGCAGACCAAGGGAGCCGCCGCCTACAGCGCTCTTCGCGAGGCGATCCTCGACGGCCGGTTTGCCCCGGGATCGCGCCTGACCGGACAGACGCTCGCCGACGAGCTCGGCATGAGCCTGACCCCAGTCCGGGAGGCGCTGCGGCTGCTGGCCACCCAGGGACTGGTCGAGCACGATCCGCACCGGGGGACCCGCGTGGCTCCGTTGGCGCCCGAGAGCATCGAGGAGACCTACCGGTTGCGGCGCGTACTCGAACCGATGGCGTGCGAGCTTGCCGCGCAGCATGCCACGGCTGACGACCTGGCCGAGATCGAGGCGGCGATGTCGGCCTTTGCGAGCGCCGTGGACGACAAGCGGCACGACGACCTGCCCGAGCTCAACGCGATCCTCCACCACCGGATCTACGCGGCCGCGCAGTCGCCCTTGCTGCTCGAGTTCATCGACCGGCTGTGGCTGCGCATTCCCTTCCAGGCCATGAGCCTGGTGCGGCACCAGGAGCAGAAGACGGCCGAGCACCAGGCGGTGGTCACGGCGATCGTGGGTCGCCGCCGGAAGGCGGCCGGCCGAGCCATGCTGCAGCACATCACCAACTCCACACAGGCGACGCTCGCGCGCGCGAAGGCCATGGAGGGCGGATCCGACCAAGAGGTCTCCTGAGCGCGAGTCCCTCGACCGTCCTTCACGGTTCGAGCCCTACAGTGAGCCGGTGACCGCCGAGACCGACGCTGCTTGCTTCGTCTGCACCAACTCTGCATCGGATGCCGACGTGCCACGGGAGAACATCGCGCGCACCCGGCACTGGCGCGTCGCGCACGCGTTCAACTCGACGTTGCCGGGGTGGCTGGTCGTCGTCCCGCTCGATCACGTCGAGTCTTTTGCCGGGCTCGCGCCCGCGGCGATGTCGGAGCTCGGTGAGCTCCTCGGCGCCACGTCCCGCGCCCTCCAGGCGGAGCTGGGGTGCCGCAAGACCTACACGATGCAGTTCTCGGAGGCGCAGGGATTTCAGCACCTGCACGTCCACGTCGTACCCCGCATGGCGGATCTGCCCGAGGAGCACCGGGGCCCTCGCATCTTCCACTACCTGAGCCAGCACGAGTCGGACTGGCCGTCGACCACCACGATCGACGCCCTGGCGACCAGACTCGCCGCGGCCGTCGCCCGCGAGCGTTGAGCAGTTCAGTCCTCATCCAGCGGCATACCTGGCCAGGGTGGCGGGGCCGACCGCCTGGAGCGAGACGAGATCCAGGTCGGCCGGGGTCGTGAGGAGCCGGGCGCCCTCGCCGACGGCGGTGGGAAAGCTCGCAGCAAGGTCTCCTGGAGAAGGTCTTCGGCGTCGTGAGCCGAACCGAGCATCCGATAGCAGTGGACAAGCAGCTCGCGACGGTATGGCGCGACCGTGGCTTCGAAATCTGCCTTCACCTACTCATCCTGACAGCGCTGGGCCACGAGCCTGCACGACGCTCGTCACCGGGTCACGCCGGCCGTGGCCGGCCGTCATTCACCAGCTCAGCAGCAGCACTGTGCAGGTCGGTGTCCTGCTGGGTGGCGATGCGGTGCAGCGCTTCCAGTGCCTGGGTCCCGGTGAGTCCGAACCGCTCCATCAGGATGCCCTCGGCCCGTCCGATGATCGTCCGGTCGGCCAGCACCAGGTTGGCGTCCGCAAGCTCCTGCTCCCCGGCCAGGGCCACCGACACGTGCGCGGCCAGGGCGTAACCGACAGTGGCGTTGGAGTCGTCGAAGGCGTTGACCGTCGTGCCGTAGAGGTTGAGCGCGCCGAGGCTGTCCCGGCTGGTGAACAGCTGGAAACACAGCATGGAACGGATCCCGAGCTGCTCGGCCGCCCGCGGTCCCCAGTCCGGCCAGCGGTGCTCCGCGGTGAGGTCGTCGCTGCGGACGGTTTCGTGGCTCCAGATTGCGTCCAGGCACGGGCCCTGCCCCAGTTCGTACTGCAAGTCGTCACCACGTCTCGCGATGTCGTCGGTGTAGGCCGGCGTCTCGATCCGCTTGTTGCGATGGACCAGGGACACACAGGCGTAGTCGCACCCGTCGAACAGCTCGACTGCGACCTCGACCGAGCGCTGCAGCGTGTCCTGGACACCGTGTCGGGCCTGGAGGGACCGCACGATGGCGCCGAATCTCTCGTCCGCTGCCCAGGCGCGGCCGGTCATCACCTCACCGTGTCCGCTCAGCGTCCGCCACGATGCTGGTGGCCATCGCGCTCAAGCTGATGCCCTGCTCGGCGGCGCGCCGCACGATCATGTCGTAGGCAGCCGCCATGTCGACCTTCTCGGCGTACGCCAGCACGCCCTTGGCCCGCTCGAGGACGACGCGACCCTGCAGCGCGCGGCGCACCTGCGCCTGGATCTGCTCGAAGTCGATCTCCTGGGCGGTGGCGACCGCCAGCGTCGCGATGTCCGCAAAGGCGCGTGTCAAGCGGGCCCCCTGTTCATCCAGCGCCGACGGCTGGCGCCGAAAGAGATTGACCGCGCCCAGGACGTGCTCGCGCCACAGCAGCGGCTGCGAATGGACCATGTCGAAGCCTGCCACGGCGATGGCCGACCCCACGGTGGGCCAACGGCGCACCATCGCCTCGTTGCCGCAGGCGGTGACCAGTGCGCCGGTCTGGAATGACTCGACACAGGGCCCGTCGTCCTGAGCGACCTGGAAGATCTCCAGCTCTGCGGTCTGGTGCGAGGTGGAAGCCAACAGCTCCAGCTCACCTCCAGCGGTTGCCACTACCAACCCCACGGCATCGGCAGGTACCACCTCCTGGCAGTCGCGCATCAAGCGAGCCAGCACGTCGATCGTGTCGTGCTCGGCGACCAGCGCCGAGGTGGCGTCGCCGAGCGCCTGGGCGGCGGTGCGTGCGCTCATGGTTCCTCGTTCCGGGTCGTGGTGTCGGTGATGCTGAAGTTGAGCCGCCGCGACAGGATCTGGGCTGCAATGTCGTCCAGACTGGCCGCATGGGCGAAGGCATGTGCCCGCAGCAGGGCCATCGCGTCCTCGACGCCGATACCGAGTTGGGCCACGACCATTCCGGTCGCCTGATGCACCCGCGAGCGTGCCGCCCATGGTCCGACGGGGCCCTTGTCGTCGCCCCAACCGGGTTCGCGCAGCAGGGCGGCGCCCACCGCGTCGGCCACAAACTGAGCCATCTCCACGTCGAAAGCCCCTGCACCGGACCGGCCGCTCCGCCGGTGCAACGTCAGGACCCCCATCAATTGTCCACCGGGGCGCATCGGTAACGCATCGAGATAGACCATTCCGATCTCGCGGCGGGCCGACGCCCCAAATACCGGCCACCGCTCGTCCTGCACGTCGCCGCTGACCACCTGTCCACTGCGGTAGGCGTCCCACCCGGGGCCCTCGCCCAGGACCTCCGCAAGATCCTCCAACCGGGCCGCCACCTCTCCGGTGGTGCACACGGTCATCCGGTCGTCCGAGGCATACCCGAAGGTGATCGCCCCACCCGCGGCGTGAGCGATGTCCACACACGCCCGGCACAACCGGACGGCCAAGGGATCACCGGAGCCGGAGCTTGCGACCGCGCGGGCGAGTCGAGACAGCACGGCTGCCTTGTCATCGTTCATCCGCCCGCCCGTCGCGATGGTGGCCTTTCCATCTCAGGGTAGCCTCACGAATCGCCACCAGCCCACCTCGCGAGACGACCCGCAGCGTTTAGGGATTTGAACGCTGATATGGGCGGGTGTTTAGGGGTTTGAGCGCCAAAGCCGCTGTGCGGTTCGGTTACCGCCCATAGCGTCGGCGTTGCGGCTGGACCGCAGGGGTCCGGCACGACGAACAGCGGAAGGCAAGAACATGATGCGAACGAGGAAGTGGGCGGGTCGGGCGACGACGGCAACCGCCCTGACCGCTTCAGCGATGTTGGTCCTCGGGGGGATCGCTCACGCCGACACCCTTCAGGACACCATCACCGACACCGGCACAGGCGTGACGCTCGTCGCCGGCTCGGGAACCAGCGGCAGCGCCGCGATCCGGCTCATCGGCAACAACGCCGCGGGCGACCCCGACCAGGGCTGCAACATCGACCCCGGCGAGAACCCGCTGAAGCTGGACATCGTGGCCCCGGCCGGCGTCACCGCGAACCCCGACCAGATGTCCATCACCAGCTGCGGCACGGAGTTCCCCATCACCTTCACGGCCTCCAGCTCCGCGCAGAGCGGTCATGTGACAGTCACGGTCCTGTCCGGCCCGGCCGGCGGCGGGACCTACGTCAACCAGGTCGACATCCCGATCACCATCACCCAGCCGGCCCCCGTCAACACCAAGCCATCCGTCACCGTCCAGGGCGTCAGCGACGGAGTCAGCTACGAGATCGGCCACGTGCCGGCCGCGACCTGCGCCATCAGCGACGCCGAGGACGGCGACAGCACCGCGGCGGCCACCGTCTCCGGCACCCTCTCGCACGGTCTCGGCAGCCAGACGGCCACCTGCGACTACACCGACTTGGGCGGCCTCGCCGCCGACACGGCGAGTGTGAGCTACAGGGTCGTCGACACCGGCAACCCGAGCATCAGCCATTCCCTTTCTCCCACCGGCCCCAACGCGCAGGGCTGGTACAAGCAGGATGTGACGGTGGCGTTCACCTGTGACGACGCCGGCTCGGGTGTCCAGAGCTGCGAGGTTGACGCGACCCTGGGAGAGGGCAGCGGGCAGTCCGTCACGGGCACGGCGACCGACTGGGCCGGCAACACGGCGACCGACACCGTGTCGGGGATCAACATCGACAAGACGGCTCCGAGTGTCAGCCTGAGCGGTGGCCCCGGCGAGAGCTACTACTTCGGCAGCGACCCGGCAGCCCCGGCCTGTGAGGCCTCCGACGCCCTGTCCGATGTCGCGAGCTGCGTGGTCACCGGAGGCGGCACCGGGTTGGGGTCCCACAGCTACACGGCCACCGCGACCGACAACGCCGGCAACACGCAGACGGCGACCTTGGTCTACACGGTGCTCGCGTGGAACCTCAACGGCTTCTATGCCCCGGTCGACATGAACGGTGTGTGGAACACCGTCAAGGGCGGCAGCACCGTTCCCCTGAAGTTCGAGGCCTTCGCAGGCAGTGAGCTCACCGCCACCTCAGCGGTCAAGAGCTTCATCCAGAAGCAGGTCGCCTGCCCTGGCAGCTCGGCGCCCACCGATGCGATCGAGATCACGACCGCCGGTGGGACCTCGCTCCGCTACGACTCCACGGCCGGCCAGTTCATCCAGAACTGGGCGACGCCGAAGAAGCCGGGCACCTGCTGGAACGTCACGATGACCACACAGGACGACTCCCAGGTCAGCGCGAACTTCATGCTGAAGTAGGGACCGAACTGGACGAGGGGCCCCGGATCGACCACCGGGGCCCCTCTCTTGATTGCCAGTCCGATGCTTCCTGGCGAGACGGCACGCTTCGGCCCGCCGCGGGCGGAAGCCCCGTGCGGGGCCGGTGGCCGCTCAAGCGCAGACTGCTCGGGAGAACGGAGTTGACGATGTCCGACTCGGTCCGTCGTCGCGCCATGGGCGGCCACCCTGGGGCAGCCAGGGAGACGTGCCCTCGTTGGTGTGTCACCGCCCACGGAATGCACCTCGGCGAGGACGACTGGGTGCACATGGGTGAGCCCGTCGCACTCGCCGATGGCGTGCTCGCGCGGCTGTGCCTGTCGGTGGACCCGCGGTCGGGGGCGAAGGACGGGCCCTAC
Organism: Segeticoccus rhizosphaerae; assembly: GCF_009192725.1. Classification (GTDB taxonomy): domain Bacteria; phylum Actinomycetota; class Actinomycetes; order Actinomycetales; family Dermatophilaceae; genus Segeticoccus; species Segeticoccus rhizosphaerae. The sequence goes on from NZ_VOHR01000039.1 coordinate 16,884, forward strand.
GTGGTGGTGGGCTCGAGCGAGTACACGTTGGACGAGGCCGCTGCGCTGGGGGTGGCGCTGGTCGCCATGGCCAACGCGGGTCATCAGGCTATTCGTCCCTGAGCAACTTGAAAGCGCTCTCGCGGTCCTTCACCCTGAGCTTGCGAAGGACCGCCGAGACGTGGACGCGCACGGTCGTCGGTGACACGAAGAGCCGGCTCGCCACCTCCTCGGTGGAGTGCCCCTGGCCCAACATCTCCATCACCTCCCACTCCCGCGGGGTCAACTTGGTGGCAGCGGCGGTCTTCCGCCTGAACCGCGGACGGGTGGGCGCGCGGAACTCCTGCAGGATCCGCGTCACGAGGCTCGCCGGCATGGCCGCCTCCCCGGCGAGCACCGCCCGCAGGGCGGTGGGCAATTGCGCCGGGTCACTGTCCTTCAGGAGGTATCCAGAGGCCCCGGCCCGCAGAGAGTCGAAGAGGTCCTCGTCCTCGCGGGACTGCGTCAGCATGACGATGGCGGTTTGAGGCAGGGCCTGGCTGATCTGCTGTGCCGCGCGGATTCCGTTGCCCGGCATGTGTATGTCGAGCAGCGCCACATCCGGTCGGCGCTCCAGCACGGCCTGCACCGCCTCCTCGGTGGTCGCGCACTCGGCGCTGACCTCGCACCCGCCGGCCTCCAGCGCCTCCCGGATCAGGGCGCGCACACGCACGTGGTCGTCCGCGATGACGACGCGGGTCGGAGAGTCGGTCACCACGTCACCGTCATCCGGCTCCCGGCGCCGCGCTCCGCGGTCAGGTCGAACGAACCGGGCAGTCCACGGGCACGCTCGCGCATGCTGACCAGCCCATAGCCGGTTCCGCTCTCGAAGGCCATCGCCACGTCGAAACCCCTTCCGTCGTCCTGGATCACCAGGGACCGCTGCTTGCTCGTTCGACCCAGCTGCACACACACCCGCCGGGCTTCGCCGTGACGCACCGCGTTGGAGACCGCCTCCCGGGTGATCCGCATCAGGGCGTGCTGCTGTTCCTCGGGGACCTGGATCGAGTCGTCGAGGTCCACCTCAAGGTCCACCTGGAACCGCTCCGCCAACTCCCGTGCGGCTCGGTGGAGCACGAAGCCCAACGGCTCCTCGCTCGAGCGGCCCAGCGCCTGCACCGCTGCCCGCGACTCATCCAGAGCGCGGTCGGAGGCGCTGATGATGCGCTCCCTGGCACAGACACTCGACGGGATGGAGTGGCTTTCGGCGCGGATGTACACGAGTTCCTGACTGACACCGTCGTGCAGTTCTCGCGCAAGTCGCCGCCGGTCCTCGAGGACGGCCGCCGTCGCTCGGGCGGTCCAATACTGCCCCAGCTCACGCCCCGCCCCCACGAGGAGCACCAGGTAACAACCCGTCCGCAGGACGTCCCCGGCATACAGCCAGTCCGTGTAGAGGGAGGGGAACAGCATGTAGTTGACACGGGAGAAGGCGGCCAGCGCACAGGCCGGACCGAGCCAGCGCAGGAGCTGGTCGCCATGGCGCAGCGACTTCAGCGTGAAGGCGATCGAGGCGAAAAGGAAGCAGAACCCGGAGACGCCCTGAGCGACCAGGAGTAGGGGATGTCCCGACAAGACCGGATGTTGCGCTGACATGGGAAAGTACGTTCCGTCCAGGGCCACCGGAAGCTTGGACCGTGCGGCGAAGAAGGCGAGGAAGGCGCTCGCCACCACCGCGGCGGGCCCGACGACCGCCCACCGGCGCCACGCAGGCTTCACCTGCCGCTCGAAGTCCTGCAGTGCCGCGGCCCCGATGAGGAGCGCACCGACGACTCGTACGGTGAGCGGGAGCCACACGTCAACCGTTCCACCCTGTGTGCCGCTCAGCGCCTGCACGGCATAGGTCAGACCGAAACCAGCGACCGCCAAGAGCACGAGACCCTGCGTGAGAAGCAAGTCTTGAGACCTGCCACCCCGGACGAACCGACCGTGAACGAGGTAGGCCACCAGCAGAGCCACGCACGCATCCACGGTGTCCAGGACCAGGTGGATCGACGGGCTGCGATACCCGAAGACCAGGTACGGGCTCCAGAGGATCAGGCCGGTCACGAGAGCGCCCAAGCCCATCGCGGCCCCGGTGAGGACGGCGGACGACACGCTGTTGGCGGAGTCCCCGGAAGCTCTTGGCGAGACCGGCCGGGACGACATGGCCGAAGGCTAAAGGAGGAGCAGGAAGGCCGAGGCCGTTTCCGTCTTACCAAGAAGGGCGTTAGTAGGTCGAATCAGTTGGCGGTGATGTAGGCCAGGTCTGGGTCGCCGAAGAAGCCGCGCACGAGGTGGGGTAGGGCCTGTAGGCGTCGCAGTGCCGCGACGGCCAGTGCTTTGAACTGGTCCGGACCGGTGATGCCGGAGCGGCCGACGCGGTCGTGCTTGATGTTCTTCCAGACCCATTCGTCGGGGTTGAGTTGTGGGGAGTAGCCGGGCAGTTGGAACAGGCGTAGCTGGCCGTCACTGTTGGCGGCGAAGGCCTTCACCTTCTTGGATCGGTGCACGGGGTGGCCGTCGACGACCAGGAACACCGGGCCGGTGGTGTCGGCCATCAGGCGTTTGCAGAACTCGATGAACGTGTCCGCGGTCATCGACCCGGTG
>NZ_VOHR01000390.1 GCF_009192725.1 Segeticoccus rhizosphaerae
CGCGGGCGAGCGACCACCGGGACGGTCGCCCCGGGCGGAGGCCGCGCCCTCGCGGACGACGGCCTTGGGGACCACCACGACCCGGTGCCCCGCCAGCTGGGCGCGCCAGCACAGGTCGAGGTCCTCGGATCCGGTGAAGGAGCGGTCGAACCCGCCCAGTTCGTCGAAGACGTCGCGTCGCACCAGCATGCCGGCGCTGCTGACCCCGAGGACGTCGGTGCGGGCGTCGTACTGCCCCTGGTCGGGTTCGCCGACCTCGGGCCCCCCGGACGCGCGTCCGGTGCGGGTGTACTGCAGACCGACGCTGCGCAGCCGACGGGACTCTTCCCACAGGGTGACCTTGGGCCCCACGATGCCGACCGAGGCAGACCGGCGGGAGGCGTCGACCAGCCGGTCGAGGGTGAGCGGAGTGGGTGCCGTGTCGTCGTGCAGCAGCCAGATCCACTCCCCGGGCGTGGCGCTCGGAAGGGCGTCGACGCCCGCGGCGACAGCGACGCCATACGAGACGTCACGACCGAGGGTGAGGATCTCGACGGAGGGGATCGAGGCACGGATCCTGGCGTGCTGGCGCAGGATCGTCGGACTCGTGTCGGTGGAGCCGGTGTCCACGATGACCAGGTGGTCGGGTCGGCGCGACTGCATCGCGAGGGCGTCGAGCGCCTCGACCAGCCAGGGCTCGCCGTCGTGGACGACGAGGACGGCGCTGACCGACCCCATCGCGGGGGCAGCAGGCACACGCGCCCCGTGGGCGCGGGGTGGAGCGAGCGTCATGGTCCAGCCGCTTCGTCGCCGCGGCGACTAGACGGCGCGCTTCTTGAGCTTGCGGCGCTCACGCTCGGACAAGCCGCCCCAGATGCCGAAGCGCTCATCGTGCGCCAAGGCATACTCCAGGCACTCGGCCCGCACCTCACACCCGACACAGACCTTCTTGGCGTCGCGGGTTGATCCCCCCTTCTCCGGGAAGAAGGCCTCCGGGTCGGTCTGCGCACACAGTGCGCGTTCCTGCCACGAAAGCTCCCCCTCCTCGTCGACCTCACCGAAACTGGTGATCAGCTGTAGCTCGTGCACGGCTCCTCCTCGACCCATCGCTAGCCAGCACTCGCGTTGCACGAACCGCCGGGCAAAATCGACACGGGCCACACCGCTTTCGCCGAGTGAACCGCCAGGTGACGACCCCGGCGGGTCCCTGCTGCACGTGTCGAGCTTGTCCGGATGGACGACAACAATGGAATTACACGCGTGTCATACGGTCAAAGTCAAGCCCGCGTCTGATAAAACTCCTCCGGCTCCGCCCCGTTTCAGGCCCGGTGGCGCGTGGTGCCGTGCCCTTTCTCAGCCACTTCCGCGCGCTTCTCAGGTCGCTGCACAGCTGCCCCTGTGGGCCCCCTTCCATGGCTTCGCTCCGTGAGCCGGTGGACCACCGCGTGGGGCGGCGAGGTCGGCTGGAAGACTGTCAGCCATGCAGATCACCGCACTCGCCGGCGGTGTGGGCGGTGCCCGGTTCCTCCGTGGACTGCTCGCCCACCTCGACCGCTCCCCCGACCTCGCCGGATCCACGATCACGGTGATCGGCAACACCGGTGACGACATCACGCTCTTCGGCCTGCGGGTGTGCCCCGACCTCGACACGCTGCTCTACACGCTCGGCGGGGGCATCGACGAGCAGCAGGGGTGGGGCCGCGCGGACGAGACGCACTCCGTGCAGGGCGAGCTGGCGGCATACGGAGCGGAACCGCAGTGGTTCGGGCTGGGCGACAAGGACTTCGCGACGCACATCGTTCGCAGCCAGTGGCTCGGGCAGGGGGTATCCCTCTCGGAGGTCACCGCTCGTCTGGCGGCGCGGTGGGGGCTGCCGGATCGGGGAGTGACCCTGCTGCCGATGAGTGACACTCCGGTCGAGACGCACGTGGTCGTCGACCGGGGGGAAGGCCCGTCGGCGATCCACTTCCAGGAGTGGTGGGTTCGTCACCAGGCGGCCGTGCCGGCGGAGCGCTTCGTCGCGATCGGGATGGACCGGGCGACCGCGGCCCCCGGGGTGCTGGACGCACTGCGGAACGCCGACCTGGTGCTGCTGCCGCCGAGCAACCCCGTGGTGTCGATCGGCATCGTCCTGGGAGTGCCGGGCGTCCGGGATGCGTTGCGCGGCACCACTGCTCCCGTCGTCGGCGTCTCCCCGCTCATCGGCGGCGCGCCGGTGCGCGGCCACGCCGACGCCTGCCTGTCGGCGATCGGGGTCGAGTCCACCACCCAGGCGGTGGCCGGGCTCTACGCCGACTTCCTCGACGGGTGGCTGGTCGACGAGCGCGACGCCGAGGTCGAGGTCGGCGGCCCGCGGTTCGACCCCGGGTTGCAGGTGCGCGCCCTCCCGTTGTGGATGAAGGACGTCGACCACGCAGCGGACATCGCCGGTGCGGCGCTCGAGCTGGGGCTCGAGCTGGGCCGGCAGGGACGCCACGCCGTATGACGGGACGCACCGCCCCGTTGGTCGTCACCCCGGTCACGGGGATGCCCGAGATCACGGCGGAACACGGGCTGGCCGGGCTGGCTCGGCTCATCTCCGAGGGACTGCGCCGGGGAGGCCTCGAGCTGGTCGACGGTGACGTGCTGGTCCTGTCGAGCAAGGTGGTCTCCAAGGCGCTCGGGCTGCGCGCGCCGGCCGGCGACAAGGCTGCCGTGGTCCTGGCTCAGAGCCGGCGCGTGGTCGCCGAGCGGCGCACCGACATGTCGGTGACACGGGTCGTGGAGGCGCTCGCCGGGCCGGTGATGGCCGCGGCAGGCGTCGATGCCTCCAACACCGGGTCCGACGAGCTGTTGCTGCTGCCCGATGACCCGGACACGGTCGCGCAGGTGCTGCTGGAACAGCTCCTGGCGACGGCCGCGGCGGCATGCGGCGCCGACGTTGGACGCGGCCACCCAGGTGGGAGCGACTCAGGTGGGAGGGACCCAGGTGGGAGCCATCCGGGTGGGAGCGAGGCAGCCGGTTTCCCCCGGATCGGCTTGGTGCTGAGCGACACTTCGGGTCGGCCCTGGCGCGCGGGGCAGACCGACTTCGCGCTCGGCGCGGCCGGACTGGCCGTGCTGGACGACCTGCGGGGTGCGACCGACGCAGACGGGCGGCCGCTGTCGGTCACGATGCGGTGCCTGGCCGACGAGCTGGC
>NZ_VOHR01000391.1 GCF_009192725.1 Segeticoccus rhizosphaerae
TCTCGCGAGACGCCGAGGCCACCGGGGGCCGGCCTGCCAGACGGCCTCGCAGCCGTCATCGACCCCCTGTATGGCGGGGGCCGGGTCCCCGCGAGCAGCGCCGCCACCGCGGCGCTCAAGCATCGCCAGGTCTCCGACCGGCAGGTCCGGGTGAAGGGCGCCGTCGGCCGCTTCAAGGACGCCCGGGTCGCGGTGGTCACCGCGGGCAAGGACGTCACGCTGGCCGTGGAGCAGGGCAAGAGCTGGCGGGTCGTCGGCGGCTGGTGGCCCTCGCTGCGGGTCAAGCCGGTCCTCGGCGGCGACCGCCGGGTGCTGCTCATCGGTTCGGACGCCCGCGTGAGCCACGGGCAGAGGGTCGACCGTTCCCGCGCCGACAGCCTGCACGTCGTCGGAGTTGACGGGAAGGGCGGTGGTGGCGTGCTCGGCATACCCCGTGACTCCTACGTGTCGCTCTCCACCGGGGGCAAGAACAAGATCAACGCCGCCATGGTGTTCGGTGGGCCGAAGGCACAGCTCGAGACCGTGTGCCGTGCCACCCGGTTGCCGATCGAGGGCTACGTGCTGACCGGGTTCGGGGGCTTCAAGAAGGCGATCGACGCGGTCGGTGGCCTGCGCATCGACGTGCCCAAGGCGGTCAAGGGGGAGGCGTCCGGAGCGGATGTGGAGAAGGGCAGGCAGAAGCTCTCGGGCGAAGAGGCGCTGGCCTACGCGCGGGAGCGCAAGACGCTGCCGGACGGCGACTTCGGCCGCAGCCGCAACCAGGGCCTGGTCCTGCTCGCCGGGGCCGGCATGGTGCGGCTGTCCGGACCGCGCTCGCTGCCGACCTACCTGCAGAAGGTCGGGCCGCACGTCGAGACGGACCTGTCACCGGCACAGGTGCTGACCCTGACCGCCACGATCTTCCGGATGAACCCGGCCAAGGTGCGCAATGAGGTGGCCGTCGGCGGGTTCGGCACGTCTGCGGCCGGCGCGTCCATCGTGGTGCTCGGCGACACCGCGCGCCGGCTCTTCGCCGACCTGCGGGACGGCAACCTGTCCTAGGGTTCTGGTCCTCCGGTCGGCCATGCTCTCCGCGCGCCAGCCGGGTCGGCCGGCCCGCGGCACGCCGTTGCCGGTCAGGCGGTCACAGGCAGCACGAAGCTCGTGAACGCGTCGACCCCGATGAACGAGGTCACGTCGCCGATGGCGTCGTCGTGCACCGTCAGCACGTTCAGCGACCAGGCCCGGTAGGCGTCGTCGCCGGGGGCACGCAGATAGAGCGCGACCATGGGCTGTGCGTTCGCGGTGAGGGTTCGCGCGCGCCACTCGCCACACGAGCCGAGCGGCACGGCTCGCACGAACGGGCCGACGTGCTCGAGGCCCTGGTACCAGTGTGGGAGCGGTGGCATCGACCAGGTGACCCCCGCGCTGAGCAGCTCGATCAGCTCGTCGGCGTCGCCCCGCTCCAGGGCGGCGGCGAACCCGGTGACCAGCTTGCGCAGCCTCGTGTCGCCGAGCCGCCGCAGCGCCTGCTGCTGGCTGCCGGACGGCATATGCTCCCTGAGCGCCGCGCGGGCCCGTTGCAAGGCACTGTTCACGGCCGGCGTCGAGGTCTGCATCATGTCGGCGATCTCCTGCGCGGAGAAGCCCAGCACCTCGAACAGCAACAACGCCGCACGCTGGTTGCCGGGGAGGTGCTGCAGGGCTGCGACGAACGCGAGCTCGACCGCCTCGCGCTCCTCGAAGCGCGACTCCATCCCGCCGTCAGGATAGGGACCGAGCCACGCGACATCGGTGCGTGGCACGTCGTCGACGACCGGCTCCTGACTGGACGGGCCGAGATCGATCGGCAGGGCCCGGCGGCGACGCTCCGCGATCAGGTCCAGGCTGCACCGGGTGGCGATCGTGTACATCCACCGCCGCAGCGAGCTGCGGCCCTCGAAGCCGCCGAACCCACGCCAAGCCTGCACCAGCGCGTTCTGCAGGGCATCGTCGGCGTCGTGGACCGAACCCAGCATCCGGTAGCAGTGGGCGTGCAGCTCCCGTCGCAGTGGCGCGACGAGGTCGGTGAACGCGTCGTCGCTCGTGACAGAAACCTCACCCACAACCGATGATTATGCTCCGCCTGCTCCGTCACGACTTCCGTGACAGACAACGACGAGACGATGACCCTGCTGCACTACCTGGACGCCCAGCGCGACAGCGTCGTGGCGATCCTGGACGGGCTGGACGACAACCAGCTCAACACACCGGCAGTCGCGTCCGGGTGGACTCCGCTCGGGCTGGTGGCTCACCTGTGCGGCGCCGAGCACCTGTGGCTGCACCATGTGCTGGCCGGCTCGGCCGGCAACCTGCCGCCGTGGCCGCTGGACGGTCCCTACAGCCCGTTCACGGTGCGCGCGCAGACGGCCGACGTGGTCGACTTCTACCGGAAGCAGGCCGCGATCTCGGACCAGAACGTCGTCGTCGCCGACCTGGCGGCGCCACCCCGGGTCGCGCCACCGCCCGAGCTGGCCGAGTACGCACCGGACGGCCGCTCCGTGGTCCTGCACATGATCGAGGAGACCGCGCGGCACGCGGGCCACCTGGACATCGTCCGCGAGCTGATCGACGGCCGCACCGGGCTCGGGCCGCGATGACCCCTGCCCGGCGGTGCCCTCACGCATGTGGGGGCAGCGTCACCGGAGGCTGACCATCACGCCGCCGGAGAACATCGAGTCGTGCAGCTCGATGCTGGCGGGCTCGGCGTCCTTCGGCATGTCATAGACGAGCACGCCCTTGACGGTGTTGCCGGGGTTGATCTCGTTGAGGAAGACGTCGTTGCCCTCGATGGACATGGCCGCCACGGAGTCCGCGTCGAACTCACGGCCAGTGGCATCGCGGACGACCTGCGAGGTGTCGTCGAGCAGCTGGGACTCGTCGCCGATGTTCTTGACCGTGACGTGGACGAGCGCGAACCGGCCCTGGGCCTTCTCGCCCAGCAGGTCGCCGCCCACCTGCTTGATCCCGCGGTCCACCTTCGTCACGGTGAACTCGAACTTGCCGTCGCGCACGGCGGTGCCGATGCGCGGGAGACCGGCCCCGCTCGCATCCGGTCTCTCTGCCGCGTCTGCCGCCCCCGCAGCGTCTGCCGGCTTCGGGTCGTCGGCCTCCGGCCGGTCGGCGGCGCTCGGGCCGGC
>NZ_VOHR01000392.1 GCF_009192725.1 Segeticoccus rhizosphaerae
GACCCCGTCGACCGGCGCGCGCTGCGCACCGCCATCACCAGCCTCGGGCGGCTGCTCGAGGCCGCCGACCGCCCCGAACGCGCGGCCGACCCCACCCACCACCGCCAACCCGCCCAACCTTCGCAGGAGTCCTAACGCATGTGGCGCCAACCCAAGTCCGTCCTCGCCGTCGCCTTCGCGAGCGTGATCGCGTTCATGGGCATCGGGCTCGTGGACCCGATCCTCAAGCCGATCGCCGACCAGCTCGACGCCACTCCGTCGCAGGTCTCGTTGCTGTTCACCAGCTACATGGCCATCATGGGGCTGGCCATGCTGATCACGGGCGCGATCTCCAGCCGCCTCGGCGCGAAACGGACTCTCCTGCTCGGCCTGATGGTCATCATCATCGGCGCCAGCATGGCCGGAACCCAGCACGGGGTCAACGGGATCATCGCGTGGCGAGCCCTCTGGGGACTCGGCAACGCGCTGTTCGTCGCGACCGCGCTTGCCACCATCGTGCAGTCCGCGAAGGGGTCGGTGGCACAGGCGATCATCCTCTACGAGGCGGCACTGGGCATCGGCATCGCCGCCGGACCGCTGGTGGGCGGGGTGCTCGGCAACATCTCCTGGCGCGGGCCGTTCTTCGGGGTCTCCGCGCTGATGCTGATCGCCCTCGTCGCCACCGTCTTCCTGCTCCCCTCCACGCCGCGTGCTCCGAGGGCGACCTCCGTGCTCGACCCGCTGCGGGCGCTGCGGCACCGCGGTCTGTTGGTCACCGGACTGACCGCGCTGCTCTACAACTTCGGCTTCTTCACGCTGTTGGCCTTCACCCCGTTTCCCTTGGACCTCAGCGCGATCCAGATCGGGTTCATCTTCTTCGGCTGGGGAATCCTGCTCGCCATCACCTCGGTCTTCGTCGCGCCGCGCCTGCAGCGCCGGTTCGGCACGCTCAACTCGATCTCGGCGGCACTGGGCGCCTTCGCGGTGCTGCTCGCCATCATGGCGGTATTCACGTCGAGCAAGGCCGTCCTCGCGGTGTGCGTCATCCTCGCGGGCGCGTGCCTGGGCGTCAACAACACGCTGATCACCGAGACGGTCATGAAGGCGGCGCCGGTCGAGCGCGGAGTCGCCTCCGCGGCATACAGTTTCGTCCGCTTCGGCGGCGGCGCCGTGGCTCCTTGGCTGGCCGGCAAGCTCGGTGAGAGCATCAGCGTCCACCTGCCGTTCTGGGTCGGAGCCGGAGCCGTGGTGCTCGCCGTCATCATGCTCAACACTGGCCGGGCCGTCCTGCACCACATCGACACCGAGCCGGACCACGGCGCCGAGCCGGCGCACAGCGCGGCAGAGGCGGAGGCGGTCACCGTCGGCGACGCATGACCCCTCCGGAGGCAGCGCAGCTAGGGCTGCGAAGGGGCAAGCACCGGGCGGAGCGCGGCGACCGCGTGCTGGCGGTGCTCCCCGAGCCAGCGGAGGTGCGCCACGTCGCCCGCGCGCACGGCGACGACCACCGCACGGTGCTCGTCCAGCACGAGCTACCGATGGGGCACCTCGTTGTAGTAGACCGATCGGTAGACCTCGGTGGCATCCGAGAGCTGGCCGATCAGGCGGGTCAGCCGAGGCAGCGCGCAGGCGTCGATGAGCGCGAAGTGGAACCGGCGGTTCGCCTAGGTCATCGCGATGACGTCCTCGTCTGCAGCCGCGGCACCCACGTCGGGCTCGAGCTCGTGCAACCGGTCGAGGTCGTCGGCGGTGAGCACCGGCACGGCGGCGCGCACTGCTTCCTCCTCGAGCAGCTCCCGGATCCGGTAGACCTCGAGCAGGTCTGCCAGGGCCAGCTCGGTGAGATGGCAAGGACCTCACCGGCGCCCGTCCCTGGGTGATCGCCAAGGCCCGCGTGGCCCGGACCTTCCAGATCGTCCAACCCTTCCGCGGCATGACCGTCTGGGAGAATGTCGCGGTCGGCGTGCTCTGTGGCCCCGAGGGCACCGGCATGATGTCCTAGGCCCTCGAGGCCGCGGACGAGGTGCTCGAGCGGGTGGGCCTGGCCGCGCAGGGCGACCGGGCACCCAGCGAGCTGTCCGTCGCAGACGCGCGGCGGCTGGAGTTCGCCAAGGCACTGGCGCTCAAGCCGAGACTGCTCCTGCTCAACGAGGTGATGGCGGGCCTGCGACACAGCGAGATCGAGCCCAGCCTGGAGCTCATCGGCCGTCTCAAGCAGCAGGGGATGACCATCCTTGTCGTCGAGCACGTGATGAAGGCGATCCTCGCGGTGAGTGACCGGGTCCTCGTGCTCCACCAGGGCAGCGTGCTCACCCAGTGCGGCCCCCAGGAGGTGCTCGCCGACGACCGGGTGATCGAGGCCTATCTCGGTCACCGCTACGCCAAACGGCGCAGGAGCCAGACATGATGCTCGAGACGTCCGGCCTGTCCGCCGGGTACGGCCGGGTGCAGGTGTTGTGGAACATCGACCTGCAGGTGGACGAGCGGGGATCGTGGCCCTGGTCGGTCCGAAAGGCGCGGGCAAGACCACCTTGCTGCGGGCCCTCTCGGGGATGGCGAGGATCGTGGACGGCCGCCACCTTCCGCGGTACCGCTTTGCAGGGCAGGTCGATCGAGTCGATCGTCGACCTCGGCATGGCGCACGTGCCCGAGGGCCGCCGCCTCTTCGCCGGCCTGACCGTCCGCGACAACCTCCTACTCGGGGGCTGGCGCCCGGGCAAGTGCGACATCGACCGGGTGGTGGAGCTGTTCCCCCGCCTGGGCGAACGCCTGGGCCCAGGTCACCGGCAGCATGTCAGGCGGGGAACAGCAGATGTGCGCCATCGCCCGCGGCCTGATGAGCGAGCCCGACCTGATGATGATCGATGAGCTGTCCCTCGGGTTGGCCCCGGTCGTCGTCGACGAGATCCTCGAGCGCCTTCCGGAGGTGGCTCGCTCGGGCACGGCGATCTTGTTGCTGGAGCAGGACGTCGACGCGGCCCTGACCGTCGCCGAACGCGCCTACGTCCTCGAGACCGGTCACGTCGTGTTGTCCGGCCCGGCGGCGGACCTGCTCGCCGACAGCCGCGTGCAGGAGAGCCACCTAGTACTACAGCCGCACTTAGTTTTTGCTGGTCCCGCGTGTCGACTGTGTGAGACTGGGAATTCACCGGCATGTTGCTCGTGTGATAGATGAGG
>NZ_VOHR01000393.1 GCF_009192725.1 Segeticoccus rhizosphaerae
TCTCCGCCACCGGGGTGCGGGCCCGTTCCGCGTCGGCGCGCAGCTCCTCGACCACGGAGGACGCCTCCGCTGCCGTCACCTTGGGGCCGGCCGGGACGAGCCGGCGGCCCGTGGCCCCGGCGAAGTCCCAGTCGACCAGCTCGTGCGGCCCGGTCGCGCCGGAGGTCGAAGTGGTTGCCATGGCCAACACCGTACGGGTTTGTCGTGTCGGGGGTCGCGATCCCCGGCGGCTGTGGCGCTCCTTTGAGTGTTCTTCGCTCAGCCGCGACAGCCGCAGTCGGCCAAGCGAGCCACGACCGCGTCGAGTCCCCGCCGCACCTGCGTCATGGCGACCCACGCATTGCCACTCACTCCCTTGCTCCCGGGCCGCTCGCGGGAGCCGCCTGCGGCCTTGCCCTTGGCCGGGGGCGTGAAGGGCCGCACGTTGTCGGCGATCAGCACGAAGACGAGCAGCCGCCCGTCCCGGTCGAGCACGGTGCCGGCCAGCGAGGAGACGCCCGGCAGGCTGCCGGTCTTGGCGCGCGCGATCCCGTCGGCGACCCGCGCCTCCGGGTTGAGGAAGCGGTCGTAGAGGGTACCGGTCAGCCCGGCGACGGGCAGTTGGCTGAGCACGCTCTGCAGGGCCCGGTCCCGCCCGGTCGTCGCCAGTGTGAGCACATCACCGATCACACGGGCAGGGATCCTGGTGCCTGTGGACAGCCCACAGGAGTCGACGAGGTGCACTCCTGTGACGTCGATGCCGAGACCCTTGACCGTGCGCGTCACCCACCGGGCGACCGACGGGAAGTCGGTCCGGGCGCCCTCGTGCGCGGCGGCGATGCGAGCGAGCTGCTCGGTCAGCGCGTTGTCGCTCTGGTCGAGGGCCAACGCGAGCACGTCGCCGATCGGTGCCGAACGCACCGCCCCCAGTGTGCGCCCGGAGGACGGAGCGCGGCCGCGCTCCACGGCGTCGGCCACTGTGACCCCATGCCGGGCCAACGCCTCGCGGAAGGCCCACGCCGTGCTCATCACGGGGTCGGTCGAGGCTGGGTGGCCGGTCGTGGCGCGCTGCGTGGACAGACCGAGCATGGCCACGCCGCCGACGAATCCCTGGTTGATGACGCCCTGGCTCCAGCCGGGCGCGTGCAGCGGCCCCGCGGCATACGAGTCATCCACGGTCAGCCGCAGCGGCTTCGAACTGGCTGACTTGGCTGACTTGCTGGTCTTGCTCGGGCGCGGCGACCTGGCCAGCGATGCCTTGACCTCGGCTGCGAGCTCGTCGAGCCCGGCGTGGCCCGACGTCGAGGAGCGGTCGCCCTTGCCGGGGCTGAGCAGGCTGTCGCCTCCCGCGACCAGTACGATGCTGCGCGGGCTCGATCCCTGGACGACCTTGGTCGTGAAGCGACCGCCGGGGTCCAAGGTGGTGGTCACCGCCGCCGCGGTCAGCAGCTTGGTGGTCGACGCCGGGGTGCGGGGTGCGGATGCGCTGAGGTCGAGCAGGTGCTTCCCGGTCGACGCATCCCGGATCGTCACGCCGAGCGAGTTGCCCAGCTGCTTGTCCCGCAACGCGCCGGCGAGGAAGGTCCGCAGCCCCTTCTCGGTCGGCACCGGGGCCCCGGCCTCGAGCCGCGGCAGCGGCGGCCGCGGGTTGCTGACCGGCGCGATCCTGGTGTGTTGCTCGGTGTGCTGCTCGGCAGTGGCCGCACCGGACGTGGAGCTTTGGCCGGTCCTCGGGCTCGGCGCCGAGGTCGTCTGGTCGCGGGTGAGGACGCCGGGCACCTTGTCGTAGACGTCGAGGGCGCCATAGCCCACCACGGCCACGACGGACACGGCGATGACCCCCGAGACGACTTTGACGAGACGCACAACCCCCCTTAACGACGCGGGTGCGGATACGGGACACTTGCGAGCGAGCCTAAGCCACCCGTGGACCGCGAAAGACCCAGAAGGGGCCTCCCATGAAGTTCGACGTCACGATCGAGATCCCGCAGGGTCAGCGCAACAAGTACGAGGTCGACCACCTCACCGGCCGAATCCGCTTGGACCGCATGCTCTTCACCTCGACCCGCTACCCGGCCGACTACGGCTACATCGAGGACACACTCGGGCAGGACGGAGACCCGCTCGACGCCCTCGTGCTGCTCGAGGAGCCGACCTTCCCCGGCGTGCTGGTGGCGGCACGGGCGATCGGGATGTTCCGGATGCGTGACGAGGCCGGCGGCGACGACAAGGTGCTGTGCGTGCCGGCCGACGACCCCCGCCAGTCACACATCACCGAGCTGGAGCACGTGAGCAAGTACGACCGGCTCGAGATCCAGCACTTCTTCGAGACCTACAAGGAGCTCGAGCCGGGCAAGTCGGTCGAGGGCGCCCACTGGGCCGGCCGGGAGGAGTCCGAGCAGGAGATCCTGGCCTCCATCCAGCGGGCGAAGGACGCCGGGATGACCACCGCTCGTTGGCCCGGACCGCACGCCTGAGTCGGGTCCTTCGGACCCAGCGCGTCGCTGCGGTCAGGACAGGACGCGACCGCCGTAGGGCAGCAGGTCGCCGTAGCGGAAGACTGAGTAGGTGCGGACGTAACCGCCCGCGAACGGCGCCTCGATGATGGTGTCGCCTCCGATGTAGAGGGCGACGTGGTAGATGGTCGACGGCGAGGACCCGTAGAACACCAGGTCGCCGGGCTGCAGCTCACTGATCGGCACGCGCATCGTGTCGTTGTACTGCAGCTTTGACTGGTGCGGCAGGTACACGCCCGCGGCCCGCCACGCCCCCTGGGTCAGACCAGAGCAGTCCCAGGTGCTCGGGCCGTCCGCGGCCCAGACGTAGCGGTCACCCAGCTGGGCACGAGCGAACGCGATGGCGGCGCTCGCACCACTCGCCGGTCCGGACGGAGCCGGGGCCGGTTCGGGTGCGGAAACCGGAATGGCCTGCGCCTGCTCGCGTTCGGCGGCGGCCCGCTCGTCGGCGGCCTTCTGCTCCCGGGCCTTCTGCGCGGCTGCCCGTCGGGCCGCTACCTCCTGCTGCCGCTGCGACTCTGCGCGTCGCGCCGCCTCGGCACGCGCCTCCTGGGCGGCCCGCTCGCGCGCCTTCTCCTGGGCGGCCGCCCTCGCAGCGGCCTCTTCCATGGCCTTCTGGGCGGCAGCCTCCCGAGCGGCCTCCTCCT
>NZ_VOHR01000394.1 GCF_009192725.1 Segeticoccus rhizosphaerae
CGTCCGCACGCGCCTGGCCCGGGCAGCGGCCCGGGTGCGCCATCCCCGCCGCCCGCGCCGCAGCTGATCCCGCGTTCGTCGTCGACCTGCCGTGGGTCGGCACGAAGCGGCGCTGGGCGTCGGTCAGCCCGAAGATCGTCACCTCGGGACGGACCACAGGCTGGGGGAGTATGCCGCCCGCGGCGCCGTCCCGGATGTGGCCGTGCCGGTGGGCGAGACTGCGGATCGTCATCCGCACCGGGGCAGGTGGGCCGTGGTAGACAACGACTGCCCGTCGCCGCTCGGCGCTCGGGGTCCGCACGCTCGAGGGCACGGAGGTCGGTCATGACGGTTGAGGATGCGGAGGTCCAGGAGGACTACGTCCTGGGTCGGGTGGTGATGCTGGCCGCGGTCGCGGCGCTCGGTGGTTTCCTCTTCGGCTTCGACACCGCGGTCATCAACGGTGCGGTGAACGCCGTCGGTGACGAGTTCGATCTCGCGCCCGGGCCGAAGGGGTTCGTCGTGGCGTCGGCCCTGCTCGGCTGCGCGGTGGGTGCCTACCTCGCCGGGCGGCTCGCCGACCGGATCGGCCGGATCAAGGTCATGGTCATCGCCGCCGCGATGTTCTTCGTCTGCGCCATCGGGTCGGCGTTCGCCTTCTCCGCCTGGGACCTGACCTTCTGGCGGATCATCGGTGGACTCGGCGTCGGCGCGGCCTCGGTGATCGCGCCCGCCTACATCGCCGAGACGTCGCCCGCGGTGCTGCGCGGGCGGATGGGGTCGCTGCAGCAGCTCGCGATCGTGACCGGCATCTTCGTCGCGCTCCTGTCCGATGCGCTCTGGGCCCACATCGCTCGGGGCGCGAGCGAGCAGCTGTGGTGGGGGATGGACGCCTGGCGCTGGATGTTCCTCGTGGGCGTGGTGCCGGCCGTCCTCTACGGCGCGATGGCGCTGACCATCCCCGAGTCGCCGCGCCACCTGATGGCCAAGGGCCAGACCGAGAAGGCACGTGCGGTGCTGCGCCAGGTGATGCGCACCGGCGTCGGAGCCCGCATCGACGAGATCCGCCGCACCATCGAGATCGACCGCCGTTCGTCCTTCTCCGACATCCGCAAGAAGGGCAGCGGGCTGCTGCCGATCGTCTGGGTCGGGATCGCACTGTCGGTGTTCCAGCAGTTCGTCGGCATCAACGTGATCTTCTACTACTCCTCGGCGCTGTGGCAGCAGGTCGGGTTCACCGAGGCCGACGCGCTCAAGCAGACCGTCATCACCTCGGTCACCAACATCGTCGTGACCCTGGTGGCCATCGCCCTGGTCGACCGGATCGGCCGCAAGCTGCTGCTGGTGATCGGCTCCTCGGGCATGTTCGTCACCCTGGGCACGCTGGCCATCGTCTTCGCGACCGCACCGACCAAGCTGAACGCCGACGGACACATGGAGCCGGTGCTGAGCAGCGGGGGAGGGATGACGGCACTCATCGCCGCCAACCTGTTCGTCGTGTTCTTCGGCGTCTCCTGGGGCCCGGTGGTCTGGGTGCTCCTCGGCGAGATGTTCAACAACAGGATCCGCGCGACCGCACTCGGCGTCGCGGCGGGCGCGCAGTGGATCGCCAACTTCGCCATCTCCACGAGCTTCCCCAAGATGGCCGACATCGGGCTCGGCTTCGCCTACGGCTTCTACACCGTCTTCGCGCTGTTGTCCCTGGGCTTCGTCCTGAAGTTCGTCCAGGAGACCAAGGGTCGACAACTCGAGGACATGGCCTAGCGCCCCTGATCCGGAGCACCTGTATGCCGTGACGTCGCCGTGGGCGCCGCGGAGGTGACGCGACCCCGTGCCCGGCAACACGTCAAACCCCCTTGCGGTGCGGGACGACGCGACGCATGATTACTTGGTAACAAAGTAATCATGAGAGGTGCAGGTCATGCGACGACAGAGCGAGAGCCGGCGGCTGCCGGATGCGTCGGACGCCGGAGACTGGTTCGCCGGGCGGCTGCCCGACGACTGGTTCACCGGCGAGCCGACGATCACGGTGGACCGCGACGAGATCACGGTCGTGGGCGAGCTGCCGCGGGTCGAGGGCGGGACGTCCGCGGCCGACGGACGGATCACCCGGTGGCGCGAGGACACCCGAGCCCAGCGGATGAGGATCGCCGACGAGGCACAGGACCGCTACGGCCGCACCGTGTCCTGGGGCGCCCGGATCGGCGAGACCGGCCGTCTGTTCACCCATCTGGCGGTGCCGTCGATGACCCGCCTGCGACAGAGCGAGCGGCAGGTCCTCGACACCCTGGTCGACGCGGGGGTGGCACGCTCGCGCTCGGACGCCCTGGCATGGTGCGTCCGCCTGGTCGGCAAGCACACGGACGAGTGGCTGTCGGGACTGCGCGACGCCATGTCGGAGGTGGAGAAGCGGCGAGCCGAGGGCCCGGACGTCTGACCCGCCGGATGGGGCGGGGCGGGGCGGGGTGTCAGCCGGCGAACGCGATCGTGCGCTGGCCCGTCACGCCGGGCTTGACCGAGAAGACCGAGCCCGCTTGCGGCTGCTCATCGACGGGCAGGTTCTCACGCGAGGTCGTGATGAAGAGCTCGTCGAGGTCCGGTCCGCCGAAGGTGCAGGCGGTCACCTGCCGCACCGGAAGCTCCACCACGCCGTCGAGTCGCCCGTCCGGGGAGTAGCGGTGCACGACCGATCCGCCGTAGATCGCGGTCCACACGTAGCCCTCCGCATCGACGCAGAGCCCGTCCGGCCCCGAGATGTCCGGCAGGTCGACGGTCACGAGTGGCCGGCGCGGACCCAGCCCGCCCTCCCGGTCGTAGTCCATCACGCTGACCTGGTGGGTGGGGGTGTCGTTGTAGTAGGCGAGCGAGCCGTCCGGGCTGAAGGCGAAGCCGTTGGAGACCGTGACCCCGCTCCACATCTGCTCGGTCGCGTAGCCCCCTGAGCCGTCCGCCGCCAGGCGGAACATCGAGCCGGCGCCTGGCGCCTGGTCGTAGGCCATCGACCCGCAGTAGAATCGGCCGTCGGGGTCGCAGCCACCGTCGTTGAAGCGGATCCCGCGATCGCTCCACACCTCGGGCAGGGGCGCGAGGTCGGTCAGGTCGTCGCGCCCGGCGAGCCCGAGGGCCCGTTCGAGGCCGACGACCGCGCCGCCCCCGGCGCG
>NZ_VOHR01000395.1 GCF_009192725.1 Segeticoccus rhizosphaerae
GGGTGACCGCCGGGCCCTGCAGAACTCATGCTGGACCTCTCACGGTCGAGCGAGCAGGGCAGTGACCCGACGGCACCTCGGGTGCATCAGCGGTCCATCCAGAACCGCCGACGCGAGGAAGGTAGTCCAGTGAGCCCACCCCACGAAGTTCTCCGCTGCGCTCCGATACTTCGCGGGACCCCTCATGACTGAGCGACTCATGCTGCTGGACACGGCCTCGCTCTACTACCGGGCCTTCTACGGCGTGCCCGACCGGCGCGCTTCACCCGGCGCTCCACCCAACAACGCGGTGCGCGGCCTGCTGGACATGGTCGCGACCCTGCTCACCACCTACCGGCCGACGCACCTCGCTGCCTGCTGGGACAACGACTGGCGCCCCGCATTCCGGGTAGAGGCGATCCCGACCTACAAGGCGCACCGCGCGGTGGAGGGCCGCCCCGACGTCGAGGACACCCCGGAGGCGCTGGTCCCCCAGGTGCCGGTCATCGTCGAGGTCCTGGCCGCACTCGGCCTCCCCCGGCTCGGGGCCGACGGGTACGAGGCCGACGACGTGATCGGCACGCTCGTGCACCGGCACCGCGGCCGGGGCCCGGTCGACGTCGTCACAGGCGACCGCGACCTGTTCCAGCTCGTCGACGACGAGGCGAGCGTCCGGGTGCTCTACACGGCGCGCGGCGGGGTCCGAGACCCCGACGTCGTGACCCAGTCGTTCCTGCGCAACAAGTACGACATCGACACCGGCCCGGCATACGCCGACATGGCGACCCTGCGCGGTGACACCAGCGACGGCCTGCCCGGGGTTGCCGGCATCGGCGAGAAGACGGCCGCGGCGCTCATCAACCGGTATGGCGGGCTGGCAGCCCTGCGAGCGGCGCTCGCCGAGGGGGACCCTCACCTCAAGGGCGCTCGGCGCGCCCGGCTGGAAGAGGCGAGTGACTACCTCGACGTCGCACCGAAGGTGGTGGCCGTGGCGACCGACTGTCCCATCGAGGAGACGGACCTGAGCCTGCCGGAGGCCGTGGCCCACCCCGACCTGCTGCTGGACCTGGTGGACTCGCACGACCTGCGCAGCCCGGTCAATCGCGTGCTCGCCGCGCTGCAGGTCGCGATCGACTGACGCGTCCCATACCACCCCTGCCGGGGCGTGTCGGGTGATCAGTCGAGGCGGTCCGCGGCGACGACCCCGCGCATCACCGCGTCCATCGCGCGACGCGCCGTGGCCGACAGGGCGGGCTGCGGGGCCGCCTCCGCGATCTGGCCGAGGAGGTCGACGACCTGCTTGCACCGTCGCACGAAGTCGCCCGCCGCCATGTCGGAATCGCGCAGCACCTCGTCGAGCGCCCGTCCGGACGCCCAGCGGTGGATCATCCAGGCCATGCCCGCGTCCGGCGCCCCGGTCGGCGGAAGGACGTGCTCCTGTTCGCGGTCCTCCAGCCCGCTCCACAGTCGCACCATCGCGTCATACGCCTCATGGACGTCGTCGGTGGGCAGTCGCGGCGCCAGGTCGGTGTCGTCGCGGCGCGGTTCGTAGACCAGCATCGACACGACGGCTGCCAACCCGGCGGCATCGAGCCGTTGCCAGATGCCGTGCCGCAGGCACTCCGCGGCGAGCAGATCCTTCTCGGTGTAGAGCCGGCGCAGGTGCTCACCCTGCCGGGTGACCGACTCACCGCCCGCACCGAGGTAGTCGAGGTCGACGAGCAGGTCGCAGATCCGGTCGAACGTGCGCGCCACGGAGTTGGTGCGGCCCGCCACCTTGCGTTGCAGTCCGTCGGTCTCGCGCCGCAGCCGCCACCATCGTTCGGCCCAGCGCGCGTGGTCCTCCCGCTCCGGGCAGGCGTGGCACGGGTGGGCCCTCATCTCGCGCCGCAGCCGGGCGACCTCGCGGTCCTCCCGCTGCTCGTCCTGGCCGGAGCTCTTCTTCGGCGGCGGGTCATGGGGCACCTTGACCCGCAACGTCGCAGCGAGGTCCCGCCGCGACCTCGCGTTCCGCGCGTTGAAGTGCTTCGGTATGGCGATCGTGGTCACGGGCTCGACCGGCGCCGACACGTCGTGCGCGGTGATGCGCCGCACCTGGCCGTCCGAGGTCAGCACGGTGGGTGAGGCTGCCTCCCTCTTGCCCCCACGGTTACCCGCCAGGACGACGACGTAGCCGGCGCGTCGCCCGGTCGGGACCTTGAACACGTCGCCGGGGTGCATCCGCTCCAGGCTGAGTGTCGTCTCGGCGCGTCGGCTCGCCGACCGCTGCTTCGCGGCAGCCTTCTCCAGGTCGCGGATCTGGTTGCGCAGCGCGGCATACTCCCTGAAGTCCCCGAGGTGGCAACTCATCGCCTCGGCGTAGCCCTCCAGTGCCTCCTCGTTGCGTCGGACAGCGGCGGCCATCCCGACCACGGAGCGGTCCGCCTGGAACTGCGCGAAGGAGGTCTCGAGGATCTCTCGCGCGGTCTCGCGACCGACCTGGGACACCAGGTTGACGGCCATGTTGTAGGTCGGCCGGAAGCTCGAACGCAACGGGTAGGTGCGGGTCGAGGCGAGCCCGCCCACGGCCTCCGGGTCGAGCCCGCGACCGAAGAGCACCACAGCGTGCCCCTCCACGTCGATGCCGCGCCGACCGGCACGGCCGGTCAGCTGGGTGTACTCCGCCGGCGTGATGTCGGCGTGCGTCTCGCCGTTGTACTTGACCAGTCGCTCGATCACCACCGTGCGGGCCGGCATGTTGATGCCCAGGGCCAGCGTCTCGGTGGCGAAGACCGCCCGGATCCGCCCGGCGGTGAAGAGCTCCTCCACGATCTCCCGGAAGGTCGGCAGCATCCCCGCGTGGTGGGCGGCGAAACCCCGGGTGAGGCCCTCGACGAAGTCCCAGTAGCCGATGACGGCCAGGTCCTCGTCGGCCAGCGAGGACACCCGCTCCTCGACGTGTCGGCGGATGCGCTCCCCCTCGTCCTCGGGGATCAGCCGGGTGCCCCACGCCAGCAGCTGGCCGACGGCCGCCGTGCAGCCGGCCCTGCTGAAGATGAAGGTGATCGCCGGCAGCAGCCCGTCGCGCTCGAGCCGCTCGATGACCTCGGCGCGGCTCGGTCCGCCTCCCGGCCGATTGCGTTTGACGCCAACATAATTCGGCCCAGGAA
>NZ_VOHR01000396.1 GCF_009192725.1 Segeticoccus rhizosphaerae
CGTCGTGGGTGGCGGCCCGGCGGGGCTGTCCGCCGCCCGTGGCCTGGCCCTGGCGGGCGCGGGGGTCGTGCTGTTCGAGCAGGCAGCCGAGCTCGGCGGCCAGTTTCGGATGGCCCGGCTCGTGCCGGGGAAGGCCGACTATGCCGAGACGGTGCGCTACTACGCCCACGAGCTCGACCGGCTCGGTGTCGAGGTCCACCTCGGGCAGCCCGTCGACGTGCGGCGCCTGACCGGCGACAACGATCTCGACGGCGTCGTCGTCGCGACCGGGGTGCGTCCTCGTGAGACGGCGCTGCCCGGATCGGATCTCGAGCACGTGCTCACCTATCCCGAAGCGTTCGCCGCGCTGGACCCGCGTGGCACCACCAGTGGGCGGCTGGGCGCGCGGGTCGCGGTGATCGGCGGCGGTGGTGTGGCGGTCGACCTCGCACACCTGCTGACGCACGTCCAGGCCGGCGACGAGCTGGGACGCTTCCGGGACCACTACCTGCCCATCGCCGAGGGCTCCACCCCAGGGGTGGGTACCCCGGCACGGCAGGTCACTCTCATGCGGCGCTCCGGCCGGATCGGCACGGGGATCGGGCGGTCCACCCGCTGGGTTCTGCTCGGCGAGCTGCGCCGGTGGGGAACGGTGCTGCGCACGGGGGTCCGCTATGAGGCCATCGTGCCCGAGGGCGTGCTGGTCGTGGGGGCCGTCGGGAGGGAGCTGATCGCCGCAGACTCGGTCGTGGTGGCCGCCGGACAGGTGCCGCACGACCCCGTCTCCGGCGCCCTGGTCTCCCGCGGCCTGCCGAGCGTGGTCGTGGGGGGCGCCCGCGACACCGTAGGCCTCAACGCGGTGCGCGCCTTTGACGAGGGCCTCCTGGCCGCGTCCGAGCTCCTGAGCCGGTAGCGTCAGCGGCCGCGTTCCGGGGGGTCGTGCGCCCCGACGGACGCCCTGCCTCAGCGTTCGTCGATGAGCCGCAGGACGGCCGAGCGGTCTGCCCTGTACCGGGCGATGAGCTCGGCGATCACTTCGTCCATCCGGGCGTGGATCTGGCTGCGGTAGCCACTGATCCGGTCGGCCACCGCCCGGGTCTCGGCGAGCACGTCCTGCACGTCGTCGGGGTCGTGCAGGTCGGGGTCACGGCTCCACCCGCCGCCCTCGGTGTCCGGGAGCTCGGTGAGCTCCTCGGCATGCCGGATCCGGACCAGCGCCGCCCGCTGGGTGCCCGGGTGGCGGTCGCGCAGGGCGTGTGCGAGCTCTCGCGCGTTGAGCAACCAGGACTGGTCCGTGCGGTGCGGGTTGTCCAACACCTTCTGCAACAGGTCGACCCGCCCGAAGAGCACCCGTCGGTGGTAGGACACGCGGTCCTCCTCGTCGCGCAGCAGCTGGCGATACCGACGCAGCTCATCCAGGGGGAGAGCAGCGAGGTCCTGGTGTTCCGAGACCTCGGTCAACTGGTCGGTTGCCTTCATTCGACTGCTCCACTTCGGCCGGGAGCCCCAAGGTTAGCGGCGCCGCCCCTTCGGACCGAGCCGGGACGCGCGGGCTCTACAGCGCCCGCCAGACCCGGGCGCTGACCACGCCGTTGACCGGCAGTCGGTGCGCGCTCTGGAAGGCCACCACCCAGGCGCGGGTCTTGGGCCCGAACACGCCGTCCAGCTCACGCGCCGGCATGCGCAGGGCCCGCTGCAGCACCTTGACGGAGACACCGCGGGACCCCACCCGCAGGACGACCTTCTCGTACTTCGCGTAGGGCCGCGCCTTGACGACGGTCACGGTGACCGTGCGCGAGGGCGACGCCGACGCGACATACCGGGAGGATCCGGTGTAGCGGGCCTGGTAGGCCGTCGTCACGCCGGGACGCTCCGTGGCGCGGAACTTCGCGGAAGCACCGGTCCGGAGTGACCGCAGAGGGCTCCAGACTCGCGAGCCGGCAGGCTTGCGGTAGAGCCGCACCGTCTCGCCGACGATCTTGCGACGTGAGGTGGTCAGCAGGTCGCCCGTCAGCATCACGTTGCGCCCCTTGGTGATCCGGGCGGCGGAGGCCGCGAGTGACACGTTGGTCCGGGCCTTCACGGGCTGCGACGGCTCCGGCGCCGGGGCGGTGATCACGGGCTGGGTCGGGGCCGGCGCAGGTGGTGGGGTGGCAGACACAGGCGGCCGGTAGCCCGGCGCGGTCACCTTGAGCAGGGCGCGCCAGGTGTTGACGCCGACGATCCCGTCCGCGGTGAGGTCCTGGGAGGCCTGGAACTGCCTGACCATGGCGTCGGTCGCAGGGCCGAACGAGCCGTCCGCACCGGCTCCCACGGCCTGTTGCACCGCCTTCACGGCGTTCCCGTGCATACCGAGCCGGGCCGACATCCCCGAGAAGGTGACCAGCGTCCGGTGCAACGCCGACGACCCGGGTTCCGGCTGGACGGTCGGATAGCTGCGGCACTTGGTGCCGTTGAAGGCACGACGGGTCGGTGCCCAGTTGAGGTCCGGCACCCTGCACGGCCCGTAGTCGAAGCTGTTGACCCGGCCGGTCCACCAGGTGGTCTGGCCCATTGCCCCGTTCCAGGACAGCGACAGGTGCACGTGGTTGCGGTGGCAGTAGGAGTCGTAGGCGGCGCCCGTCGCGGTGGTGAAGCAGTCCTCCCGGTAGTGCACCCAGCCGCCGTTGCTGGTGATCCAGGGCGACTTGTAGGTGTACCAGGCCCAGTTGTTCCAGATGATGTACTGGATCCCGAGGCGACGCAGGTTCGCGCCGGGGTTGCCCGAGCTGTCCTTGGCGAGCAGCCATTGCACCAGGCTGTCGCCGACGGCCCGGCCGCTGCTGGTGCGGGCATTCGTGGCGAAGTCGATGGCGCGGCCGTCGTAGTGCTCGGTCGTCGGGATGGTGCTGGAGCCGCAGGAACGCGACAGGCTGTAGCTGGTCCCCGGGTAGGTGTTCACCAGCAGCTTGGCGAGCTTGACCGTCCCGGGCTTGTCCGACGTGTCGCACGAGCTCGCCGACACGTGGATGGCGTAGTCCTCGATGCTCCTCGGCAACGTCGGGGTCGTCGGTGGCCGGAGCGCCTGCGCGGCGGTGTTGCGGGCAGAGGGCGCCGGGTTCGCCGGCGCCATGGCGCCGACCTGCGGTGTGGCAGCAGCGCTGGAC
>NZ_VOHR01000397.1 GCF_009192725.1 Segeticoccus rhizosphaerae
CCGCTCGCACGGCGGTCGTGCGCAGCACGATGGAGGCGGTCGCCGACCGCGGGAGACCTCAGACCAGCGAGCGGCCCGGATCGAGCGGCGCGCGGCTGCGCTGGCGGCCCTTGCCCCCCTGCGCTACCCCGAGGACCTGCCGGTCGTCGCCCGCAAGGACGACATCGCGACGGCCATCCGTGACCACCAGGTGGTGGTCATCGCCGGC
The DNA here is from genome assembly GCF_009192725.1 of Segeticoccus rhizosphaerae. Classification (GTDB taxonomy): domain Bacteria; phylum Actinomycetota; class Actinomycetes; order Actinomycetales; family Dermatophilaceae; genus Segeticoccus; species Segeticoccus rhizosphaerae. The sequence continues at coordinate 209 of NZ_VOHR01000397.1, forward strand.
GAGACGGGGTCGGGCAAGACGACGCAGATCCCCAAGATCTGCCTCGAGCTCGGCCGCGGGGTCGAGGGCCTGATCGGCCACACCCAGCCGCGCCGGATCGCCGCCCGGTCGGTGGCGGAGCGGATCGCCGAGGAGACCCGCACCGACCTCGGCACGGCGGTGGGCTACCAGGTCCGCTTCACCGACCACTCCCAGCGCGACACCCTGGTCAAGGTGATGACCGACGGCATCCTGCTGTCGGAGATGCAGCGCGACCGCGAGCTGCGCCGCTACGACACGATCATCATCGACGAGGCGCACGAACGCAGCCTCAACATCGACTTCATCCTCGGCTACCTCCGGCAGCTGCTGCCGCGCCGGCCGGACCTCAAGGTGATCATCACCTCGGCCACCATCGACCCGCAGCGCTTCGCCGAGCACTTCGCAGTCGACGGCAGACCTGCACCGATCATCGAGGTCTCCGGGCGCACCTACCCGGTCGAGGTCCGCTACCGACCCCTCGTCCGTGAACAGGGCGACACCCTCGTCGACGTCGACCAGGTCACCGGCATCTGCGAGGCGGTCGAGGAGCTGTGGACCGAGGGCACCGGAGACATCCTGGTCTTCCTGTCGGGGGAGCGAGAGATCCGTGACGCCGCCGACGCGCTCACCGGGATGTCGCTGCCGCAGACCGAGATCCTGCCGCTCTACGGGCGGCTCTCGGCCGCCGAGCAGCACCGGGTCTTCAGCTCGCACAGCGGCCGTCGCGTCGTGCTGGCCACCAACGTGGCGGAGACCTCGCTCACGGTGCCCGGCATCCGGTATGTCGTCGACGCCGGCACCGCGCGGATCTCGCGCTACAGCCAGCGCACCAAGGTTCAACGCCTGCCGATCGAGCCGATCTCGCAGGCGAGCGCCGCCCAGCGCTCGGGCCGGTGCGGCCGCGTCGCCGACGGCATCGCGATCCGGCTCTACTCCCGCGAGGACTTCGACGCCCGACCGGCCTACACCGACCCCGAGATCCTGCGCACCAACCTCGCGTCGGTCATCCTGCAGATGACCGCCCTGGGCCTCGGTGACATCGTCAGGTTTCCCTTCGTCGACCCGCCGGACTCGAGGCAGGTCGCCGACGGCGTCCGGTTGCTGGAGGAGCTCGGCTGCATCGACGGGTCGGTGAGCGACCCACGCAAGCGGCTCACGGCATACGGCAGGAAGGTGGCCCGGCTGCCGGTCGACCCACGACTGGCCCGGATGCTGCTCGAGGCCGAGACCAACGGAGCCCTGCGCGAGGTGCTCGTCATCGTCGCGGCCCTGTCCATCCAGGATCCGCGCGAGCGGCCCGCCGACAAGAAGGCGCAGGCCGACCAGAGCCACGCCCGCTTCAAGGACGAGCACAGCGACTTCATGGCGCTGCTCAACCTCTGGCGCTACCTGAAGGAGCAGCGTCGGGAGCTGTCGGGCAGTGCGTTCCGGCGGATGTGCAAGCGGGAATACCTGCACTACCTGCGAATTCGTGAGTGGCAGGACCTGCACAGCCAGCTCAAGCAGGCCTGCAAACAGCTCGAGCTGACGCTCAACTCCGACGAGGCCGACGCCGACCGGATCCACCAGGCGCTCCTGGCCGGGCTGCTGTCGCACATCGGCCTGCGCGACCCCGACAAGCGTGACTACCTCGGGGCCCGTGGGGCACGGTTCGGCATCTCGCCCGGCTCCGCGCTCTTCCGCAAGCAGCCGCAGTGGGTCATGTCGGCCGAGCTCGTCGAGACGTCGCGGCTGTGGGCGCGGGTCAACGCCCGCACCGACCCCGCGTGGATCGAGAAGCAGGCGCAGCACCTGGTCAAGCGCAGCTACTCCGAGCCGCACTGGTCCAAGAAGCGCGCCAGCGCCGTCGCGAAGGAACGGGTGACGCTGTATGGCGTGCCGCTGGTCGTCGGGCGCACCGTCGGCTATGCGCGGGTGAACCCCGAGGAGTCGCGCGACCTCTTCATCCGGCAGGGGCTCGTCGAGGGGGAGTGGGACACCCACCACGAGTTCTTCCACGCCAACCGCGAACTGGTTCGCCGGCTGGGCGAACTCGAGGAGCGCGCCCGCCGTCGCGACCTGCTCGTCGACGACGAGACGCTGGTCGACTTCTACGACGAGCGGCTGCCGGCAGACGTCGTCTCGGGACGGCACTTCGACTCGTGGTGGAAGAAGGCTCGGCGCGAGAACCCCGATCTGCTGACGTTCACCGAGGACCTGCTCGTCAGCGACGAAGCCGACGAGATCGATGCCGACGCCTACCCGCAGGAGTGGCATCAGGGCGACCTCACCTTTGCGGTCTCCTACCAGTTCGAGCCCGGCACCCAGGCCGACGGCGTCACCGTGCACATCCCGGTCGAGGTGCTCAACCAGGTCCAGGACGCCGGGTTCGACTGGCAGGTGCCGGGACTGCGCGAGGACCTCGCCATCGCCCTGCTCAAGTCGCTGCCCAAGGCGCTCCGGCGCAACTTCGTCCCCACTCCCGACCACGCGAGGGCGGCGCTCGCCGCTGCCGACCCCCGGGCCGGCTCGATCACCGAGGAGCTCGGCCGAGCGCTGCGCGAGCGCACCGGCGTCGCTGTCGCCCCGGACGCGTGGGACTTGGACCGGGTGCCCGACCACCTGCGCGTCACCTTCCGGATCGAGGGCGACCGCGGTCGCCCGCTCGGTGAGGGCAAGGACCTCGAGGCGCTCCAGTCCCGCCTCCGGCCGGAGGTGCGCCGCACGATGCAGCGGGTGGGCCGGGCGGTCGAACGGGAAGGTTTGCAGCAGTGGGACTTCGGCCGGCTGCAGGAGCGCTTCGAACGGCGCCAGGGCGACCGCGTGGTGCACGGCTTCCCCGCGGTCGTCGACCAGGGCGGCAGCGTGGCCGTCCGCGTGCTGCCGACGGAGGCCGAGCGCGATGCC
>NZ_VOHR01000398.1 GCF_009192725.1 Segeticoccus rhizosphaerae
CGGCTCGCCGCTGCCACGGTCGTCGCGCTCGGCATCGCTGCGGTGCTCGTCGACGGGTGGCCCGGCTGGGGGGCCGACTTCGGCGGTCCGCCCGCCCTCGTGCCTGCCTTCGGCTTCCTCCTGCTGGCGGCCCTGGGCGTTCGGCTGACCTGGCGCCGGGCCGCTGCCATCATCGGAGCGACCGTCGGGCTGCTCGCGCTGCTGGCCGTCCTCGACTGGTTGCGGCCGGCTCCGTCACGCACCCACCTCGGTGCCTTCGTGCAGTCGGTCATCGAGGGCCACGCCTCGGAGGTGGTCGGCCGCAAGCTCGACCAGAACGTCGCCATCCTGCTCAGCTCGCCGCTGACCATGGCGGTGCCCGTCGGCCTCGCGGCTGCGATCTACCTGGTGGCCCGCCCGTCGTCGCGGCCCGGGCGGCTGCTGGCGCCCCTGGAGGGCGTCCCGCTGTTGCGCCCTGGCTTGGTCGCCCTCGCCATCTGCTGGGTCATCGGCTTCGCCGCCAACGACTCCGGCACCGTGATTCCCGCGATCGGGGCCACCTTGGCCATCCCGCTGCTCATCGCGGTCGGGGTCCGCCGAGCCGCAGGCACCGCCACGCCGGTGGCCGATCCGCTCACCACTCACGACGCAGCGCACCCACCCGCCGCACCATGAGCGCCAGCGCGAGCCAGGTCAGCCAGCCCGCCCAGGGCGCCCACCAACGGCGGAAGTCGAGCGTGAACGCCTCGACCGACGTGCTCATCCCGACCACGCGGCCGGGCACGTAGGCCAGCGCCATCACGGCATACCTCCCCAGCAGCACCCCGTCCACCGCGGTCGGCACGAGCAACGGCAACAGCGCCCACGTCAGCGCGTCGTACCACGGCAGCGAGTAGGGAGCGGCGATGACGTATGCCGTGGTGAGCACGAAGGTGGCGAGCGTCGCCGAGCGCACGACGCCGTGTCCGTCAAGGTGGCGTCGGTCGAGGCGGCGTCCGTCGGCGTGCAGCAGTTTGGCGAGGACCGCCGCCAAGACGATCATGGTGATGGCAGCGAGCACGAACACCACCGTGGTGACGGCCCATTCGGGCATCACGTGACGAAGAACCTGCACCACCAGTGACCAGGCGGTGGCCAGCGAGCTGCTGCCGCCGGCGTTGCCGAGCTGGCGGAAGACGTGCGGCCCGGCCCACACGTAGAGCGGCACGACCACGAGCAGGACACCGAGCAGACCGGTGCCGGCGCGACGGAACAGCTCTCGTCGGCCGAGCAGCCGCCAACCCCAGAGCAGTCCGAGCGCCACCACTCCGTAGGTGATTTTGGTGCTCACTGCCGCGCCGACGGCGAGCCCGGCGAGGAGGGGGTTGCGCCGAGCCAGCAGCAGGGCGGCGGCCACAGCCAGCGTCGCCAGGACGTCGACGTGCGCCCCGCACACGAGCACCCCGACCACGACCGGGTTGAGCGTCCACAACACGTCGACGCGCGCACGGGAGCGTTCGGTCTCGGCCAGCCGCAACAAGATCGCGCGCACGCCGAGGAAACAGGCGACGACCACCACCTGCCACAGCCAGACCGTCTGCCGCAGGTTGTCCCCGCCGACCAGCGAGGTGAGCGCCTGGACCGCCGTGGCCAGTGGACCGTAGATGCTGGGAGTCATCCGCCAGGGCGGCTCGACGGCGCTGGTGACCGGATCGTTGCCACCGTGCCACGTGACGGGCGCGACGGCATACGGGTCACCACCTTGGGCGGCGATCCGTCCGTAGGCGGCGTAGTTGGTGTGGTCCGCAGAGCCGAACGGCGCGGTGAGCAGGACCAGGACGCCGAGCGCGACGAGCGGAGCCCAGCGGACCGGCCGCGAGGGGGGCCGCCACAGCGCCAGGCCCACGGCGCCGGCACCGAGAAGGTAGGCGGCCCAGAGCAAAACGGTGACGGTGGCCGACGACAGGTGAACCGGCAGCGCACCCGGCGCCCAATTGCGCGGACCCAGTCCCGGCCGGGCCGCCGACTCTGCCGTCGCGCCGACGACCAGGAGCAGTCCGAAGGAGACCACGAGCGCTGCCGGCCGGACCACTTGGTCGAAGCGGCCTCGGCTCGGCAGGAGGCTCGTCACCCCGGTCGCTTCGACGCGAGGCGCCGCCGGGCCCGGGCGAGCCGCCGGGTCGTGAGGGCCAGCCACACGTCGCGGTACTGCGCGCCCCGGTGCAGTTGACCCCGCCAGTCGGAGCCGGTGACCCGGTGGTGCAGCGCGCAGCGGACCTCCTCGATCCGCAGCCCGTGGTCGAGCACGTCGATCGTGAGCCCCGTCTCGACTCCCCAGCCGCGGGCGAGCGGGCGGGCGGCCTCGAAGGCCCGGCGCGAGAGGCAACGCATGCCCGACAGCGGTTGGGTCGACGTCCATCCGGTGAGGTCGGCGATGCCCTCGCGGGCCAACCCGACCACGAGTCCGCGGCCGCCGCCCGTGCGCCGTTGGGGCGGCAGCACGGCAATCGTCATGTCGGCCCGATCGGTGGTGACCGGTGGCACCAGCGCGGCCAGGGCCGAGGCGCTCTCCTCGAGGTCGGCGTCCACGAAGAGCAGCGCACGCGCGTCGCCGTCAGCGGCCGGGTGGGTCGTGTCGCGCCGGGCGACGTGGGCCGCACCCGTCATCATCGCGGCCGCCTTCCCCCGGTTGCGGCGGTGCCTCGCGACGAACGCTCCCGCGGCTCGGGCGATCTCGCCGGTGTCGTCGGTGCTGCCGTCGTCGACCACGATCACCAGGTCGACCTCGGCGAGCTGCCGGACCGCGGTGACCGTGGCGGCGATCCGGTCGGCCTCGTCCTTGGCCGGGATGATGGCGGCGACGGCCATGTCGCTCAGCGGAGCGTGACCTGGCGGCTCAGCAGGCCGGAGCGCGCGCGGCGTTCGTCCACGCTGAGCGGCCCGCCGTCGAGGGCCTCGTCGAAGCGGCGACCGAACTGTGCCATCGCATCCTCGTAGTCGCCGGCCTCCAGCGCCGGGTCGAGGTCCCACACCGGCACGAGCAGCCCGCACGCCCGGAACGCGCCGAGCAGGCGCGTGTCCTCGCCGAGCGTGCTGGCGAGGACACGCGCCTGCTCGGCGCGTT
>NZ_VOHR01000399.1 GCF_009192725.1 Segeticoccus rhizosphaerae
CGACTGGTCCCACTGGCGACGCCGACATCAAGCCCGCGCCCAACGCTGCCACTACGCCCGCCGCGGCGCCTCACCATAAGTGCGGCTGTAGTACTAGGCGACACTCATTTCTACGACGAACCCACGTTTCGATTGCGCCCCTGGGCCTACCGAGCGGCGATGCCTTGGGCTCACACCAGCGATGACAGCGCGCTGGGCTCTTCGGGGGTCGGGGTGGCACTGACCATTGCCGGTGACGTGGGGGCGGATGTGCGTGGGAGAAACCAAAGAAGCATCATCGCCACTGCGAGCAGTAAGACTGTGGCGACGGATAAAATAATGGCCCTCCTCAGCTGCTTTGCAGCCTTCCCGGCGAACAAACGGCGCTTCTCGTACCACTCGCGAATCTGCGCCTCGTCCCGCACATCGACATCCGCCGGCCAAGAGTAGGCAGCCCGGTATCCCTCGAGGACAGACGACGCGGCGGCGAGAAGCGCGAGGACGAAGACGCTAGCCACGATCACCTTCCCCCCGCCCGCCAACCCGGTCATCGTGTCCTTGGCAGTCACGACACCTGCGATCGAGAATAGGCCGAGTAGGGCGGTGATAGCGCCGAGCCACTTTTCAGCGGCTGCACGGATGCGTAAGTCCTGAGTCTTTTGATCGGAGGCTAGAGCGGTGAGGGCAGGAAAGAGCGTCTCGTCCTCGAATGGCTCGAGAGCCCAACCGCTCGCGTGGTGGACGATGCTAACCATCCATGACGCACCACAGCCCGCGAACACCTGATCCGGTCGGCCCTGGTGATCGTCTTCGCAGTTGCAGGTGAATCGACGAGGGATGGCTTCGATGACGATGTCGGCGTCGAGAGAGGCCGGCGCACCTCCTTGCAGGACACGCTCCTGGATCTGGATCAGGCACAGATGGGAGCAACGAGGACACGGACCACTGGTCGTTGTCCCCGCGGCGTTGACGGCCACCCGCCAACCGGTGAACTCGGCGACCGCCGGTCGTAGGAGTTCGCTGGAGTAGTCGTTCTGAGATTGCGTCATCGACAGCACCTATGCGGACGTGCCACAGTGACTAACTGGGTCACCAGAGATGACGCATCTTACGCGCCCGTGAGCTTAGGCAGGAAGACCATTGAGCACATCCGGTGCAGCAGCGAAGTCGCGTTCACGTGCGTCGCTGCGCGAGATCCTCGGGCACGCCGCTCCGCCCCGCCCCCCTGTCAGTTCGGTGCGGAGTTTGCTACGAAGGCCGCCGGTTGATTTCACGACCATCGTGGGGGAACTGGCCGACCTCCAGTCCCTGTCGGACGACTGGCGGGCTGTGGACTATCCACTGTTGAACCACCTCGAACCCCCAAGGATCTTGCCCATGCCGGGTGAGGCCGCCGGTGCCCTGATCGGCGAGCCAATCGACCTGCGCGTCGCCGTCCTACGCCATCCAGACGGCGTCGCGGACGAGGTCGCACGGGCCGTCAGTCAGAGTGCTCAATTCCTCGCTCACTCAAGACTTCTCGTGGACCCCGGTTACTGGCTGACACCCGCGGGGAGCGCCATCGGTGGCCCCCGCCCCGGATCCTGGCTCACGGAGTGGGTCGAGCGGCGCCCCGAACTCCTCGCCGCCTACCGCGTCCCGCAACTCCCAACGTCCGTGGTCGGTGCCGCCGGCACCGTGGCCTGGCAGGACCCCGTCCGAGTGCTAGTTATCGATACGGGGGACGAGCGTGCGAGCGCTCAGGACGCCTTCGTCATGTCTACCCCGATGGGGACGGCCGACTCCCCGCCGCAGGACTGGCACGGTCATGGGACCTCACTGTCCGACGTTATCCGTATGCGCGCACCGGACGCCCGGTTGACCAGCGCCCGGGTCTTCGAGCGCGAGGACCGGTACAGCGCCTCGGCCGCGCTGTTGAACGCTTTGGTCTTCGCTGCAAGCTCCGTCGCTGATGCCGACCTCGTGTGCATCGCCCAGCGAGCCGTGATCTCGGGTGACGCGTCGCGCAACCTAGAAACGCTCCGATTCATCCTGACTCGAGCGCAGGAGAGAGGGTTCCGGTTGCCCGTCTTCGTGTGTGCCGCAGGTAACACGTGGCGCGGGGAGACCATGGCTCTACCTGCCACGCTGCCGGGGGTACTTGTGGCGCGCGCGCAGGAGTGGACAGGCGAGTTGGTGGAGTACAACTGCAGGGTACCGCTGGCAGGCGGCGTCAGCACGGTCGATGCTTACGGGGGCACTCACGACCAGCCGTTCGGGACAACAGTGTGCTCGGACGGTCGGGCGATACGTATGTACGGCAGCTCGTACGCGGCTGCCCTAGTGACGGCCGCACTCGCGCAACCGTGATGGAGCTCTCCGAGCCAGAACGCGAACGGGTACTTCAGCAGCTGGCGGAGGCGCACGAATATCTCGCCGTGGCATTGAAGACTTCCGCGAGAAAGGCTGAACATCGATCGGTAACGCGTCTCTTTATTCCGCAACTCAGTAAGCTTCTAGGAGCCTTCGGAACCGACTTCGCGCAGTTGATGGTCGACGATCCGTTCTGGCGGCACCTGATGGAGCTACAAGCGATTGTGGATAAGTCGGTCCCAGCCGCCGAAACGCCCGATGCCGACATCGAACTCACCTGGGGAAGCATCACCGACGAGGGAGACTTCGCGCTGCGGGCCCTGGAGAGGGCCATCGGAGCGCTCGGTGGGGACCTACCGCCGTCGACGGAGTCACCCGCACGAATGACGAGGTCGATGGTCGTGGTGCGCATCCGGGAGGAAGGGACCGCTTGACCGTGGATCCAGGACCCTAGAGGGACCGCTGGGCGCCGACCCCTATCTGCAGACGGGCTCGCTGCGGCTGACCCAACATGCGCAAGGCGGCGCCGCCCGGCTGCTGCGATGACGCACAGTATTGCCCAGCTTGATTGGGAACCGAGCCGTCGACGATTTTCACCTGGAGGGCCCAACGGACTGAGCGGACCCCCGTCAGATCGTGAGACGGCTGGTTACCAAGAAGGGCGTTAGTAGGTCGAATCAGTTGGCGGTGATGTAGGCCAGGTCTGGGTCGCCGAAGAAGCCGCGCACGAGGTGGGGTAGGGCCTGT
>NZ_VOHR01000004.1 GCF_009192725.1 Segeticoccus rhizosphaerae
CCGCCGCAGGCCGGCGGTCTGCCCGCCGCCGTCGCCCGCCGCGGGCCGGGGAACACAAGGAAGCGGTGAGCAGCGCCCGTGGGGATCAACCAGCGCCCGCGGGAAGCCACCTGGGCAGGCGTGGCACCGCGCCGAGCGGGATGACTGCTGGCATGATCTTCAGGTTGTGTCTGCCCTTGACCACCGATCCGCGAAGGACCACCTCCAGCCGCACCGGGAGGTGGCTATCGGCCTGCTGGCCTCGGGTGCCCTCGCGGTCGCGGTCGGCGACGAACTGGTCGGCCGCGTCCTTCGCCGCAGGCTCACACCTGAGCAGTACGGGTTCGAAGCGGTCCGACCCGGCGGGCGGGTGCTCGCGCGCACCTTCACCTCACCGCGGGAGGCTGCCCTGGCCCTGCTCAGCCAGGCGCGCCGCGAAAGCACCCAAGACTGAGGGTGAGGGCCCCCGGGCCCGGCCCGCTGACGGCACCCCATCTGATGGTGAACCGCCGGGGTGGGCGGCAACTCTTTCACGCCTGCCGCTTACGCTGGCCGCGTGCGCGGCGCCCAAGCGTTGACGGCGCCCAAGCGTTGACACCGTGAGGGTATTGAGCCGGTTGCTGCCCGCAGAGCCGTCGGCGAAGGCGGCCCTTGTGGCACTGACGGTTCTCAATCTGGTGTGGGGCGGTTCGTTGCCGGCCACCAAGGTGGCGCTGGCGAGCTTTTCCCCACTGGTCTTGACGGCGCTGCGGCTGGTGGTGGCAGCGCTGCTGTTCGGGTGGCTGGTCGGGATCGGCCCGATCATCCGACTGGGCTGGAAACAGGGCGCCGTCGCCACCGGGCTGGGCGTCATCGGCTACACCGGGACTCAGGCATTGCAGGCCATCGGAACGGCCGGAACCGACGCCGCCAGCGCCACGGTGCTGATGGTGACGGCGCCGCTGTGGATCGCGATCCTCGCGGCCGTGGTCCTGCAAGAGAAGGTGACCCTCGCCAGCGCGGCGGGACTGGTCCTCGCCCTGGCCGGCGTGGTCCTGGTGAGCGGGCTGGCAGAGGACTGGCCCCCGAACGGGAGCGCTTTGAGCGGGCTGATCGTCTTGGCCGCCGGTGCGGCGCTGGCGCTCTACACGGTGCTCGGCAAGGCCGCATTGCGACGTGTCGAACCGCTGGTGTTCATCGAGACCGGATGCATCGGCGGTGCCATCACCTCCCTTCCCCTGGGCATGTGGCAGGCGAGCACCCAGCCGCAGGCTCCCACCCTGGCCGGCTGGCTGATGCTGGCCTACCTCGCGCTGGTGGTGACCTTCGCCGGCTTCATCGTGTGGTTCTGGGGCGTGCGCGCGGTACCCGCCGGGCAGGCCGGGGCGTTGATGTTCCTCCAGCCCGTCTCCGGCCTGACCCTATCGGCGGCGATCCTGGGCGACCACCTATCATCCACCTTCCTGACCGGCGCCGCCCTGGTACTGATCGGCACCTACCTGGCCGCCGCATTCCGCCGGCACGGTTCCTAGCCGTTGCCGAACTCAGCAGACTCTGTGCCGCACAACGAACCTCTGCTGGCGACGGGGGTCAGGTTCTGCGTGGGGATCGGCGATGGTCCGCAGAGGTCTGTCATGTGGGACGCCCGTGGTGGAGCCCGGGCCGTGAGGGGTCTGGGCTCGACGCTTACCCTGAACCGCATGCGTGCGCCGCTGACCGAAGAGCTCCTGGACGAGAAGGCCGCGCGGGCGGCCGGTGCCGGTGGGCACCGCGACCTTGCCCGGCAGATGCTGGCCTGGGCCGATCACCCGCACGAGCGCGACGAGGTGCCGGTCGCCGACCTGCTGGTCGGCGCGGGAGAACAGTTCGCCCTGGCGGAGGAGTACGCCAGCGCCCTGGAGGCCTATCTGCGCGCAGCTGAGCGGCCGGAGGTCACCAGCCCGGACGCGCGTGGCTTCGTGGTGCAGGCGCTGCTGGATCTGGGCCGCACCAGCGAGGCCGAGCAGGCCGCTGAGGAGTTGCGGCGGAGCCGGCCGAACACAGCGGCGACCTACCACCTGGTCGGTGAGGCGTGGGAGGCCGCCGGGAGGCTGGAGGAGGCCAACCGCTGGCTCACCCGTGGGGCGCTGCTCGCCGAGCGGCAGGACGCCCAGATGGACTGGGCCATGCTGCTGATCGGACGGTTGCGGGTACGACGCGCGCTGGGCTTCCCGCCCGATGACTACGACGAGGCGGCCCTGCAGATCGTGCTCGAGAGCCGCGCCGAGCTGGCCACCGACGCCGAAGACCCCGTTGAGGAGGGGGCCGTCGGTTCCCTGCCCACACGCGCGGTGTTGAGCAGAGAAGGTGCAAACACCGTCCTCGACCTGTTTTGACCGCGTTCGCGGCCGGCCGCACAGACGCGGCGCTCCGCTGGCGATGCAGGGCAGCGTTTGCCACCAAGTTCGTAGGCGTCGAGGCTCAGGCCGACGTGGGCGTACGCCCCTTGTCCCGGTAGCATCCGAGCGTGCTCGTTGCCGATCTGCGCCACTATCTCGGCCTGCCTGAGACGGCGCCGGGGCCGGCCCATCGTCTCGGCGAGCAGCTGACCTGCGTGGTTAGGGCGGCCACCGCGGCGCCGGCTGGCGCGCCGTGGACGACCGCGTTGCGGTGTCGGCGGCGACACCTGGGCCTCTCAAGATGCGGACGGTCCCCGCGTGCTCCAAGATCGACACCAGTGCCGCAGTGAGGTCGAGGGTGAGGAGGGGTCGGAACGATGTGGTGGGCGCTTTTGTGGGGTGGTGTTGCGGGCGGCGCCGTGCTCTTGGGTGCGCTTGCTGGTGTCTACCTCAAGGCGTCGCCACGATTGATCGGCGTGATCATGGCGTTCGGCGCCGGGGTCCTCATCAGCGCCTTGGCCTTCTCGCTTACCCGAGAGGCGTTCGACAAGGGCGGCGTGGCCGCCGTGACGGTGGGCATGGCTCTTGGAGCTCTGGCCTTTTTTGGCGGCGATTGGATCCTGGACCACCACGGTGGCAAAGACCGCAAGAGGTCGCGCGGCCAGAAGGGGTCTGACGGCCACCAAGCCACAAATGGCGGTGGTGGAGGAATGGCACTCGCGCTGGGAGCCCTGCTGGACGGCATACCGGAGTCCGCGGCGATCGGCATCACCCTGCTCGGTGGAGGGTCGGTCGGAGTCCCCATGGTGGTAGCGGTGTTCTTGTCCAACGTGCCGGAGGGGTGGTCGTCCTCGGCTGGGATGCGGAAGAACGGCAAGTCGACTCGCTACATTCTGAGCTTGTGGTCGGCGGTAACGGCCGCTTCTGCGATCTCCTCACTCTTGGGCTACGTCGTGCTCGGGCTGGCCCCGGACGTCGTGGTCGGCGGCGTTCAGGCCTTCGCAGCCGGCGCGATCATCACGATGCTGGCAGACACGATGATGCCGGAGGCCTTCGAGCGGGGCGGCCCGATGACCGGGCTGGTGACCGCCCTGGGGTTCACGCTCTCCTTCCTGCTCAGCCAGTACTGAGCAGGAAACCGCACAGCCCGATATCGCGGCGGGCAAAGCGGCGCGACGTCTTGGTCTAGATCTGGGCCGGCTTGTTGCTGTGTTCCCGATGAGCGTCGACGACCTAGTCCTCGTGCTCGTGGCTCTGGCCCTGGCTTTGTCGCAGCCGTCTGCCTCGTGCGATGTCTTGGTCCTGTTTGGCTTGGGCCTTCTCGATGTTGCGGGTGTCGCGTGGCGGCAGCTGGAGGGTCTGCTCGGCGGCCATTCCGGCTTGCAGCTGCCGGCCGCGTTCGAGTTCGGCGTCGAGCTCGGCACCAAACAGCAACGCGAGGTTGGTGATCCACAACCAGAGCAGGAAGACGATCACCCCGGCGAGCGAGCCGTAGGTCTTGTTGTAGCTGGAGAAGTTGGCGATGTAGAAGCCGAAGGCCGCCGAGGCCAGCACCCAGGTGAGGATCGCGACCAGTGCGCCGACGCTGATCCACTTGAACTTCGGCTGCTTCACGTTGGGGGTGGCGTAGTAAAGCAGCGCCACGATCAGCACCACGACGGCCAGCATCACCGGCCACTTGGCGATGTTCCACACCAGGACAGCGGTCGCGCCGAGCCCGACGGCGTCCCCGACCGCCTTGGCCGCCGGCCCGCTGATCACCAGACCGACCAGCACCAGTGCTGCCAGGACCACCGTGATCAGGGTGACCAGCAGCATCACCGGCCGAAGTTTCCAGATCGGGCGGCCCTCGTCGATCTGGTAGACCCGGTTCATCGCCCGGCCGAAGGAGCCGACGTACCCCGACGCCGACCACAAGGCAGTCGCCAGCCCGACGACCAGGGCGATGCCGGCACCGGGGGTGTTGCTCAGCTGGGTGATGGTCTGCTCGAGGGTCGGAGACGAGACCCCCACAGTGTTGAGGATGCCGAGGAGGGTTTTGACCGTCTTCGGCCCTTGACCGACCAGGCCGACCAGGGACAGCACGGCAATCAGTGCGGGGAACAGGGCCAGCACCGCGTAGTAGGTCAACGCCGCTGCCAGATCGGTGCACTGGTCTCTGGAGAACTCCCGCAGGGTCCGTCGCAGGACGTACCCCCAGGAGGGCTTGGTCAGGTCCCCCGGCGAATCGGGCTTCGTGCCGGGGGAATCGGCCTGGGTGGAGTCACCTGTTCTCGCGCCGTCGGTGCGCCCGGACGGCGAGCTCACCGGCGCCGGACCCGGTCGAGCACCGGCGTCGTGCTTCGACGCCTTCTCCACCCCGCCACGAGCACGCTCACCAGCACGGCTGCCACCCCCGCTGCGGCGGCGATGACGACTGGCGTGGGTTCGCCGTGCTCGTCGGTGGTGGAGCGTCGAGCCGACTGCGTCAACTGGAACACGCGTGCCCGTCCCGTGTGGAGGGTGCCGATCGCCTGGTTCTGGACGTCGGTGATCTTGCTCTTGGCCCGGGACCTGACGTCAAGCTTGCTGGTGAGCGCCTCGACGGTCTCACCGAGCTGCTCGCGGGTCTGCTCGATGTTCGCCTGGATCTGCTCGAGATCCGCCGCCTCGCTGCCGTCGATCGGCGCCGCGTCGGTCTGTGGCTGCTGGGGTGTGGTCACGACGTTCCTGCTTCCTTGACGGTCTCCACGTCATGTTTGATGCTGTCGATGGTCTTCTCCGGGACCGCTGGGGTGGCCAGACTGGTCTGCTTCTTCCCGACCAGCGCGACGATCCCGGCGATGGCGAACAGCACCACGGTGACGATCAGCGCGGACAACCACGCAGGCAGCAACAGGGCCAGCGCCAGGATCGCGGTGGTGATCAGAGCCCCGAACCCGAACAGGGCCAAGATGCCGGCCCCGCCGAAGAGCCCGGCGCCGACTCCCGCGTGCTTGGCCTTGGCCGCCATCTCCGCCTTCGCGAGTTGCAGCTCGTCACGAATCAACCGGCTGGACTGCTGGGTCAGCCGGGCGACCAGCTCACCGGTGGAGGCTTCTCCGCTCGAAGCGTCGGTAGCCAGGTCCCGGGCCGGGCGATCCACCGGGGTGGCGCCGGACGGGTCCGCCCTCACAGGCCGCCGCCTGCCGTGGAGGGTGCCGGGGGCGCGCCGGTCGCCGTGGAGTCGTCCTCGTGGTCCCGGTTGACCTGGTTGCCTGCCCTCCGTGCCGCGTCCGCGACCTTCTCCTGGACCTGGGGCGCCTTCTGCTTGACCAGCTCCTGCGCCTGGGCCGCCTTTTCCTGGACCTTCGGGTCGTGCCACAGGCGCTTGGCCTCGGTCTTGATCTGTTCGTACCGTGCTCGGCCGTCTCGGGCCCCGAGCACGTAGCCGGCGCCCAGTCCCACGACCAACGCTGCCTTACCCAACATGTCGAACTCCGTTCCTTGTGGAATGCATGGGAAACAGTGGCTTTTCTTGACCCCGTAGCGGTGCCCGGATCGCCGCGAGGCCGAGCCCATGCCAGACTCCCCCGACGGGCCGGGCTGTTCAGACCGGGATCAGGCCACGGCCACCGAACGCAGACGTGCGTTCGGTGGCCATGGTCCAGCTGCGGCCGCTTACAGGCCGAGCTTGTCGCCCAGGACCTACTCGCGGCCACGGTCGACCGAGGCGTCCCGTCCGCGGTCTTCGTCCGCCTCGATCTGCTCCTTGCGGACCTGCTCGCTCACCTGCTCCTGGTCGGTCACGGTCTCGGTGTCAAGCCGGACCCGCTCGACCGGCACGGTCTCCTTGCGGGTCACCGGGCGCTCCTCGTGCAGGGTCACCTCGTGCTCCTCCTCGGTGATCTCGCCTCCACTCATCGCCTCGTCCCGGTTCGCGTCGGTGATCGGCTCGCGCTCGATACGCACCTCCTCGTGGCTGACCGGCACCGTCTGAGTGACGTTCTCGGTGACCACGAACTTGCGCAACCGCGCTCGGCCGCTCTCACGGCTCTCGGTACCCACCTCCAGCCGCTCCTCCGAACGAGTCATCGCCTCGTCGGTGTTGGGCCCAGAGGCGTCGCTCCCGGGACCACCGCGCTCGGCGTCGACGGCGTTCTCAGTCCGTCCGGATGCCGCCCGGCCGGTGCCCGACTCGGTCTGGCGTCCTCCTGCGGCCGCGGCCGCGGTTCCATAGTCCCGGCCGTAGTAGCGGTACAGCTCCCGCTCCTGCTCAGGGTCCAGATGCTCATCGGCATCCACCCGAGGAGCGTCCTTCACCTTGTCCTTGTCGAACGGGACCGAGACCGCGCCACCGTCGAAGGAGGCCTCGGACAGCGGCACGAAGGACTCGCCGGTGCCGAACATCCCGGTCTTGACGGTCACCCACTCCGGCTGCCCCGACTCGTCGTCGAGGTAGACCTGCCCGACCGAGCCCACCTTCTTCCCGCTGCCGTCCACCACGTCCAGACCCTGAAATCTGCTCGAGCTGCTCAGTTCCAATCACGACCGTCTCCTCCATCTCGTGCGCTGATGCCAGACCGTTCCTGTGGCACTTACGCCGTAAGGGTTACACCGTAAGTCACATGCGTCAAGAGACGTTCCCTAGCATGGAGACAGCCGACGAAGGAGGAACCCATGCCCACCGAGCGGGACGACGCGGTGGATGTCGCCAGGCCGGTCGCCGACGCCGACGCCACTGTCGTCGACGGTCGCCAGCCCCCTTCCGCACGGGTACCGCTGGACCGCAACCGCATCGTGGACGCCGCCGTCGGCTACATCGACGAGTTCGGCCTGCCCGGCCTCTCGATGCGCCGGCTCGGAGGCGTCCTCGGTGTCGAGGCCATGTCGCTCTACCGATACGTGTCAGGTCGTGAAGCACTCCTGGACGCGGTGGTCGACTCCATCATGGACCAGATGCACCGCGACGAAGACGTCCTCGCCCGCCCGCAGGACGGCTGGCAGGACTATCTGCAACGGCTCGCGCACGGGGTGCGTCGGGTGGCCCTCGCCCACCCCAAAGCCTTTCCGCTCGTGGCCTCCCGCCCACCGGAGGCACCGTGGCTACGTCCCCCCCTGCGCAGCTTGGCATGGGTCGAGGCGTTCCTGGACGGTTTGCGCAGCGAGGGCTTCAACGACACGGCCACCGTGTCCGCCTACCGCGCATTCACCAGCTTCCTGCTCGGCCACCTACTGCTGGAGGTCACCGCCCACGGCGGAGACGTCGGACCCCTCGACGTCCTCGAAGACAGCCAGAACAGCCAGGACCTGGGCAAGACCCTGACGCCCTACCCCGTCGTATCCCGACTCGGCAAGGCATTGGCAGAGGACCACTCCGCAGTGGAATTCGAGGAGTCACTCGAAGACCTGTTGAACCGAATCGCGCTGATGCGAGCCGAATCCTGACCCGTACTTCCCTCGCAGGCGGGGCCCTGCGCCAGGCTTCGGGGACGCTGGCTCCGGACGCTACGTGGCTCGGATCGGTGTGCCTCGGCCGCGAGCTGGTTCGACGCCGAACTCCGGAAGCGGATCCCAGCGCTCGGCGCTGCTCCTGGCGACCACGGTGCTGGCCACCTGCACTCCCAGGCGTAGCGCTTCGTCGATCGACAGGCCGTGCCGCAGGCCGTAGATCATGCCGGCGTTGAGGGCATCACCTGCCCCCGTGGTGTCTGCCAACGGGACCTCGGGCGCCGGGGCGTGGGTGACGTGCCCGTCGCCCCCGACCCAGAATGCGCCATGCTCGCCGGCTTTGATGACCACGCCGTGGCGTGTCAGCGCCGCGAGCACGGTGCCGGCCTCTACCGGGTCCGACTTGCCGGTGAGGGCTTCGGCTTCTTCGATGTTCGGCACGAACACGTCTGCCTGCGGCAGAAGCGCGAGGATCTCGTCCCTACCCGCACCGGCCCAGGACTCGAGATCCCAGCCACAGTCCAGCCAGGTCCGCACCCCGGCAGCGACGGCCCGGGACAGCAAACGGCGAGTGGGTTCTCCACGCAGTTGTGGGGTGCAGAAATAGCCGCAAGACAGGAGATCTCCGACGCCGGTGAGCGACCGCGGTAGGTGGTCCGGCTCGAAGCGAGCCAAGGCACCCAGGTCGGTCAGGAACGCTCGGGGCCGTTCCGGGCCCTCGATCGCCACCGACACGCCGGTGCGGCAGTCGGGGATCGAGATCAAGCCATCCGCCGGCAGGTGGTGTTGCTGGCACTCGTCCCGCACCAGTTGGCCCAACGAGTCGTCACCGATGGTGGAGAGCAGGTCGGGAGCCGTGTCGCCGAGCGCACAGAGGATGAAGGCCGTGTTCAGCACGGGGCCCGCTGCTCGGACGGTGATCTCCTCGACGTGGGTGTCGGTGCTGGGTGGTGGCAGCTCGGTGACCCCATTGACCAGGACGTCCGCGTTGGCGTTCCCCACGATGAGGACCCGACTCATCCCTTCACCGCGCCTGCGGCCAGGCCTGCGGCAATGTGCCGCTGGAAGATCAGGGCGACGATCACCGGCGGCAAGGCCGCCAGCAGTCCTCCGGCGGAAACCAGCCCGAAATCTGTTGAGAACTTGCCGCTGAACTCCGCGACGGCGACCGGGATCGTCTTGGACGACGAGGACGAGGTGAAGATCAGGGCGTAGAGGAATTCGTCCCAGCACAGCAGGCTGGCGAAGAGCACCGCGGAAAAGATCCCGGGCCGGCACAACGGCAACAGGACCTGCACCAGGATCCGCAGCCGGCCAGCGCCGTCCACGGTGGCCGCCTCGTCCAGCTCCCTGGGCAGCGTGTCGAAGAACCCGGTCAGCGTCCAGAGCACAAACGGGGTGATGAAACTCGAGTAGACCAGGATCAGTCCGATCTTGGAGTCCAGCAGACCGAACTGGACGAGGATGAGGTAGAGCGGGATGACGATGGCGATCGGCGGCATCATGTAGGTGCTGAGGAAGCCGAGCAGGACCATTCGGTGGCCGCGGAAGCGAAGGCGCGACAGGGCGTAACCTCCGAGGACGGCGACCGTAAGCGACAGCGCCACGGTGCCGAGGGCGACGATCGTCGAGTTGATCATGGCTTGCCGGAAGCCCCCCGCGGGCGTCGCCGCACCGCCGGTGGCGATGGCGGACCAGCGCGAGAGGTCCAGCGTCTTGGGCCACCACCGCAACGGTCGATCCAGCAGGGCACCGGCCGGGGTGATCGACGCGATGGCCAGCCAGGCGAACGGAGCCAAGAACACGATCACGACGAGCAACGCGAGCAGGTGCTGCCACCATGGTGCGTGTGCATCTCGCCGGTGACGACGAGTCACCGGCCGACGGCCCGTTTCCCGGCGACTGGCGGGTTGGCGGGTCGCGTTTCCACCAGCCTCTCGCTGGCTCGCCGAGTGTTCGAGACTCATGTCAGCGGTCCTCCGGTCCTGAGCTGGAGGTGAGCAGGCGGATGTAGATCATTGCCAGGACGAGCACCACCAGCACGATGAGCAGTGCGACGGCAGAGCCGTAGCCGAAGCTCTGGTTCGAGAAGGCGGTGATGTAGGCGTAGAGGGCAACGGTCTGGGTGCCGTCGGCCGGTCCGCCCCGGGTCATGACGAAGACGATGTCGAACACCTTGAACGCTTCGATCGTGCGCAGTACGAGCACCACCGCGATGACCGGACGCAACAACGGCAAGGTGATGGCGAAGAAGCGGCGGATCGTGCCGGCGCCGTCCACCTCCGCCGCCTCGATCAGGTCGCGGGGGATCACGGTGAGGCCGGCCAGAACGAAGAACGCCGCGATTGAGGTGTTCTTCCACACGTCGGCGATGATGATCATGTGAAGGGCCGAGAGCGGGGTTCCCAACCAGGAACGGTAGCCGTCGATCAGCCCAACCTGGGTCAGCAAGGCGTTCACGGGGCCGTAGTCGGCATTGAGCATGTACCGCCACATGGCGGCGTTGACCACCGTTGGCAGGGCCCATGGGAGCAGGACCGCTGCTCGCAAAAGCCAACGGAACCTCAGACGCTGGGCCATCAGGACACCGAGCGCAATCCCGAACGTCAGCTCCGCAGCCGTCGAGACGAGGGTGAAGTAGAGGGTGCGACCGGCGGCCGAGATCAGGGCAGGGTCGGTGAGCGCGGTGGAGAAGTTGCGTAGTCCGACGGATTCGGTGGGCACGGTGGGCAGCGGGGAGATGACCCGGTGGAAGGACAACCACCCGGTGCGGATGATCGGCCAGGCCACCAAGCCGAACACGACCAGCCCCGCGGGCGCGAGGAAGAGCAGGGCCGCTCGGCCGTTCCTGCGCCGATGACGCCGACCCGGCGGCGTCGTCGACACCGCCGACGAGCCCACGGTCACTGCTTGAGGATCTGCTCGACGTCTCCGGCGGCAGTGGTCATCGCCTGCTTGGGGTCGACCTCGCCGAGCAGCGCCTTCTGGACGGCTACCTGCAGTTTCTGGGAGATCGCGTTGTAGTTCACCACTTGGGGCCGGTTGACCATGTTCGCCAGCTGCTCCTTGGCCACGGGCACGACTTCGGGCGCGCTCTTGATGACCGACGGGGAGTCGTAGGACGCCTTCCAGATCGGCAGCGAGTCCGAGACATACTTTTCCTGGATCTTTTGGCTCGAGACGAACTTGGCGAAGGCCCACGCGGCATCAGGGTTCTTCGTCGTCGCGGTGATCGACAAGGCGGACGACCCGTTCACGCTCATCCGGCCAGCACCCCCGTTCGGAACCTCGGTGATCACGACGTCGCCTGCGACCTTGGACTGCTTCGGGTCGTTCGCGGCGGCGAACATGTACGTCCAGTTCAGTCCCATGGCAGCGTCGCCGGCACTGACCACCTTGACGACGTCATCCTCGAGTGACTGCGTCGAAGATGGATTGGTCAGGCCATCGACCAACGTCCTACGCATGAACTCCAGCGCCTGCACCGCACCTCCCGAAGTGAAGGCCGGCTGGCCGGAATCGTCGAAGAGCTTGCCCCCGAAGGAGGCGGTCAGCGCGGCCCAGTCGCAGATGACCGCTTCGGCCTGGGACCAGGACCACATCAGTGGGTACTTGACGATGCCCTTGCTCTTCAAGGTCTTGGCGGCGGCGGCCACACCGTCCCACGTCGTGACTGAACTCGGCTCGATACCTGCTTTGGACAGCATCGCCTTGTTGAAGTAGAAGTACTTGGTGTCCAGCAGCCACGGGATGCCATAGAACTTCTTCTGATAGACGGCGGAGTTGAGCGCGCCGGGGAGAATGTCGGTCGACCAGTTGGCCGGGATCCGATCGGAAATGTCGGCAATGAGGCCCTTGCTCGCGAGCTCGGCGGGCCAGATGACGTCGATGAATACCAGGTCGTAGGTGCCCGCAGCTGCCGCCGCCACGATCTTGTCGTGGAGCGCTTCGTAAGCGACGAACTCCATATTGACCGTCACGCCCGGGTTGGCCTTCTTGAACGCCGCAGCCATCTGACGGATGTGCTGCTCGGAGTAACCCGCCTGCTTCATGAACAAGCCGTTGATCGTGCCCTGGAGTTGACCGGGGGTTGAGCCTCCTCCGCTGGACGAAGGCGCTTCGGAGCCACTGCTGCACGCCGCCAGTGCTCCGACGGCCCCCAGCCCGGCCACCCCCGCGAGAAAGGTCCTGCGAGGCAGCTGTGATGTCGAGGTGGACACAGCGGGACTCCTTTTATTCGGTTACCTTACTAACGTATTATCAGCATCCTCGGTGCAACGCCGGGTGTCAACCATTCTCACAAGGAGCGGCGTATGGCGATGGGCCCACGCGACGTGGCTGTCCTCGCAGAGCTGCGCCTACGAGACGCGACTCGTCCAGAGCTTGCTGCCGCCACGGGCTTCAGCAAGCCCACGATCTCGGAGGCGATCGTCTCGTTGGAAGCCGCTGGCCTGGTGGTGAATCGCGGCCGAACCGCTGGGGCGGTTGGGCGAAACCCGCGTGTCTACGCCATCAACGCCCGGGCGTCCTTGGTCGCCGGGGTGGACATCGGCGGCACGAACACGCGAGTCGCGGTTGCCGACTTGCACGGCCAGATCCTGGCTGAGCGCCACGAGCGCACCACCGGGAGCCGCGTCCAGCAACAGGTCCGACGACTCATCAGACAGGTTCACAAGGAGGCGACCGCGGTGCTTGGCGGCGACGGCTGCGCACTTGCGTCCATCGTTGTCAGCACGCCCGGCGTGATCGACCGAGGATCCACCCAGGCGCGTTTTGCCTACAACGTCAGAACGGACGGGATCATTGATCTGACAGCGTTGCGTGACCGACTCGATCCGCCGCTCCGGGTGGAAAACAATGTCAATCTTGCCGCCGTGGGTGAGGCGAGGGCAGGTGTTGCCGAAGGAGTCGGCACTTTCGTGCACCTGGCCATAGGTGCCGGAATCGGACTTGGGATCATGCACGGAGGTCGCCTGCTGCGGGGCGCTCACGGTGCCGCCGGCGAGATCGCCTACCTTCCCCTCGGCCGGCGCCCGCTCGCCAAGGAACACCGCGCGAGCGGCAATTTCGAGGCTGAGACCGCAGCGGCCGGCCTACTGGATCGCGCCCAGTCTGCCCGATGGGATGCAGACCCACCGCAAGACGTGGCAGAGCTGTTCCACCGGGCCGAGCAAGGTGACAGAGCCGCACGCCGGCTCGTAGCCGATGAGGGCCGTCGAATCGGCTTGGCCGTGGTGGCCGTCTGCAGCGTGGTCGATCCCGAGCTGGTCGTCCTCGGCGGAGGTATCGGACGTAACCAGTTGTTGCTCGAATCGGTGTCACAGACGTGCGCCGAACTACTCCCCGCGCCCTCGCCGGTGGTGACGAGTACTCTCGCGGATCGCGGGTCCCTGATCGGGGCCGTCCTGTCCGCGGTCGACGACGCGTGGAGCCTCCTGCAGTCGAATCCGAAAGAGGCCTCGTCATGACCGAGTCGACCGTCTTCGACACCCCCGCACAACTCGGTGAGACGTTGGCGATCGAGATCGCCAACGGCATCACCGCAGCAATGGCAGAACGCCGACCGTACGTGTTGGGCTGCCCAGGTGGCCGCTCGCCGCGCCCGGTGTACGCGGCGCTGGCCACACAGGTCCGGTTGCGCAAGCTCGACCTGAGCCGGGTGGTCGTTGCCATGATGGACGAGTACGTCGAGAGCGTGAACGGTCGATACCGCAACGTCGACCCAGCCGCCTCCTACAGCTGCGCGGGCTTTGCCGCCCGCGAGATCGCCGGGCCACTTGCTCGGGCGGCGGGGCCGGGACGGGGCCCGTCCGCGGTGTGGGTGCCCGACGCCGCCGATCCTGACGCCCATGAACAGCGGCTGCACGAGAGCGGCATCGACCTCTTCATCCTCGCGAGCGGCGCCTCCGACGGCCATGTCGCGTTCAACCCGCCGGGCACGCATCTCGCGGCAACGTCACGAGTGGTCGAGTTGCCCGAGACCACTCGCCGCGACAACGTTGCCACATTCCCCCAGTTCGGCCGTGTCGAGAACGTCCCGCACTTTGGAGTAACGGTGGGCCCGGCCACCATCGTCGCCAACTCTGCGCGCGCGGTGATGGTCGTGCACGGAATTGACAAGAGGGTGACCGCTGCACGGCTGCTCAACTCGACAACCTACGACGAGAGCTGGCCCGCCACAGTCCTGCACGCCTGTCACCACCCCTCCCTCTACCTGGACACGACGGCCACGCGTCCAGGTGCCGGGCCCGAATGATGGCGCCCGGGGGTAAGGGAAGTGTGGACGACGGAGGATGGAGTGGGGTTGAGGGGAGCAGCCAGCGTCGCGTCACCCTGGTTGTTACCGTGAGCCCGGCCCGCCCAGCTGGCGGGTGAAGAACCGGGTGTCGATCCGCTCCGTCGGCACGTGGAAGTGTGATCCCGGGAAGGCGTGCAACGTCTTGTCTTCCGAGGCGAAGGTATCGAACAGCGCCAAACCAGAATCGCGATCGATCTCATGGTCATTCCACGGCAGCAGGAACTCGATCGGGATCGTCACTCTTCGTGCGGCCTCCAGGATGGCGTCGTACACGAACACGCCGCCGAAGATCGCCGCTCGGATGCGCGGTTCGGCCGCTGCGAGTGGAATCCCGATGGCGCTTGCCGTCGTCATGCCGGAGTATCCGATCGGCGCACCGGCGCCGATCCCGGGGAGCTCTTGCAGGGCGTCTATCGTCAACTGCCACTCAGGCACCGCGCGCTCTGCCAGGGAACCGTTGAACGGGGCAATGATGGGAGCGAGGGGCTCGTCCTCGTCTCGGGCGCGGAGCATCGCGTCGACCCACTGCTGATCCCGACGTGAGCGGCGGCGTTCGCCGTGACCGGGCGCGTCGATGGCCACGACGTGGAATCCGTCGCGCACGACCGCCTCCCGGGCGCGTGACGCCAAGCCCGGCGATCGCTTGTGGAGGCCACCACCGTGGCCCATGAGCAGGAGGGGAGCGCCAGCGGGGACGGACACCGGGGACCACAGCACGCCGGGAATGTCTCCGATGGTGAAACTGCGGTCGACGACGTCGTCCGACGACGTCTCCGCGAGGAATTTCAGCTGCATGGTGGTGCCTTTCGAGAGTGCGTGTGCGGCACTCCCGGCGACAGCTACCGCTGTCGCGCAGTCGTGAACGAGAGGGGGAGCACCCATGGGGTTGCGTTGTTCACGGCGCCCACCTCCCTCGATTTGGTCACGACTCGGAGGACATTACCCGGCATCCCGCGACCGTCACAAGCCACTTTTCACTCCGCCCCTCGTGGCTGCTCCTGCCTTGGTCGGCCACCTGCCCGGAGACTTCAACCCTCCCTCTTGCCCTGACCCTCCCGCGACAGGAGTTGCGCAAGGACCGGAGCGGCCAGGAGCATGACCAGCACACGAGTCACCTGCGTCGCCAGGATCAACGCGAGGTTGGATCCAGAGGACACAGCAGTGGCGAGCACCGCGTACAAGCCCCCCGGGGTCGTCGCGAGGTAGGCGTCCAGTGGCGCCATGTCCGTGGTGGCGGTGAGCACCCAGCCGAGCCCCGCACACGTAAGCACCACAGCAAGGATCAAACCCACTGCGGTCGGCAGCAAGGACGCGATGCTGCGTAGGCTCGATCTGGTGAAACCCAAGCCGACCTGGAGTCCAATCAGCAGATAGGCGAGCTGCTGAAGCGGCTCCGCCACCGTCGGGTCGGGCAGGAAGCCGCTGCCGGCCACCACCGTGGCGACCAACAGTGGCCCCAGGAGCGGGCCAGCCGGTATGTGCAGGAGGCGCGCCAGGGGAAGCCCCACAGCGAGTGCGAGAACGACGAGAACGAGACCCACCCAGATCGGACTGTGCGCCTGGACAGGTGGCCTCGGGTGGCCAGCCGACGATCCGTCCAACACAGCCGCGGCCACAGGCATCGCGAGGAGCACGAGAAGGACGCGTAGGTACTGCACTACGGCTACGACACGGTCGTCGGCGCCCAGCGACCGAGCGATGCCGCTGATCCCGGAAGCGCCGCCGGCCACCAGCGCAAACGCACCCGTGACCCGGCTGACCTCTCCTCGCTGGGCCATCAACCGTCCTGCGAGCACGCTGATCAGCAGCGTGGAGAGAGTGACCAACAGGATCGGCAACCGGGCATTCCAGGCGTTCTGCAGCGTCGCCGGTGTGACCAGGCTTCCGATCGTCGCGCCGATCAGCGCCTGCCCGGCGAGGAAGGTCCGACGCGGTGGCTTCGGCGGCCGACGGAGGCTGAGCGCACAGCACATTCCGCCGAGCAGCGCGCCGAACAACGTGGCAGAGGGAAGCCCGAGCAACCGCAGAAGCAAGATCGCGGCCGTGGCGCTCCCGACGACCAGCAACCACACCCGGCCCGCACGCAGTTGTGCGGGCCAGGTGGTTGGGTCAATCGCCACGGCGGACGACCATACGCGATCTCGGCGTTCCCCTATCCATACAGGACAGGTAATGCAGGCAACAGGATGCCGCCGGGGAGGTCGATGTTGCCGTAGAGGTAGGCCACAGCGAGGACAGCGACGGCCACCATGGTGTAGGCCACGGTCCGCAGTGGGCTCAGGCGGGAGACGCGAATCAGGAACAGCGGCACGTAGATCAGCGTGGCGACGGAGAATCCAAGGAGGAAGACGAGGACCACGAAGAGCAACAGCCAGCCGAAGGCCAGCCCGGTCTGCGCCACCCGCAGATTCCACGAAAGGACCCGGCGGTCGCCCTTGACGACGGCTCGCCCTTCGCGCGCGACGAACAGACCGGTCAGGGCGATTCCGAGCACAGTCACAAAGACCGGCATGAGTCGCGCCCGCGACGCATAGCCTTGAGCCAGAACGAAGGCTACGACGAACGTGCCCAGCACCAGCACCCCGAAGACCAGCGGCCATCTCGATCCCGCGAGTCCGCCTTCCTCGGCGTCATCAGGAAGTTCCGCGTCCCCGGAACCCCCTCCGGTCGGTGTGGCATGCCACCCCGCACCAACCCCGCCACCCACATCGCCCGTCGCTCGCTGCGAGCTGCCACCGGAAGCCCCCACCAGAACGTGCTGAGGCGACTCCTGCACCTGCTCGCGCTCGTCGGTGACCGACGATCCGGCGTCGTCAACCGACCGGCGCCTCCGCATCGCGTTGAAGAGCTTAAGGGCCAGCGGTGCCAGCAGGATCAGGGCCATCACGATGACGAACGGCCGGTGGATCCACTCACCCGTGGTGTAGAGGCTGTCGGTAAGGAAGTAATAGCGCTCCATGGGCACGCTGAGGATGAAACCGATGAGCAACGGCGCCCGGGGGAAGTCGGCTTCCTTCATCACGTAGCCCATGACACCCAGGACGAGCATGGCGACGATCGCGCCGAACTGGCCGGACTCGGCATACGCCGCGACCAGCATGATGAGCAGCAGTCCGGGGGCAAGGTACTGGAAGGGCACGAAGCTCAGTCTCGCCAAGGGCTTGGCGAGGAAGAAGCAGACCACGGAACCGACCACGCTGGCGATCGCGAATGACCACACCACGGTGTACATCACGTCGAGGTGGTTGGTGAGCATCTGCGGCCCCGGCTGAATGCCGTAGGCCAGCAGCGCACCCAGCAACAGGGCCGCCGGTGCACCGCCCGGGATGCCGAACAACAGCGTAGGGATGAGGTCACCCGCTTCCACCGAGTTGGCGGCGCTCTCTGCGGCCACCAGGCCCTTGGGGCTGCCCTTCCCGAACGCCTTGCGGTCCTTGCCCTTCGCTGTCGCGGCGGCCTGGCCGTAGGCCATGTAGGTACCCGCAGTGGCACCCAGGCCGGGCAGCACGCCGGCCCACATGCCCACGAGTACACCGCGCAGCATCATCTTCCACTCGCGCAGCGCCTCGCGGGCGCCCTGCAGCCACCCACCGCCGATGTCGATCTTCTCCGCGATCGCCGTCTTGCGAGCCACCATGTGCGCGATCTCAGCGAGGCCGAACAGGCCGAGTGCGAGTGGAATGAGGCCCACTCCGTCGAGCAGCGAGTCCGCTCCGAAGGAGAACCGGTAGACCGCAGCGGCCGGTGCGGCCCCGATCATGCCGATCAACAGACCCAGGCCGGCCGAGACCAGGCCCTTGAGCATGTTGCCCTTGGACAGCAACGCGGCGAGGCTGATGCCGAGGATCGTGAGCATGAACAGCTCGGGAGACCCGAAGGCCAGCACCAGGGGCTCCGCGATCGGGATCGAGAAGGTCAGGCCCACCGCGCCGAGGGCTCCACCGATCATCGACGCCACGAAGCACAGGGACAAGGCCCGCGCCGCTTGGCCGCGCCTGGCCATCGCGTTGCCGTCCGGCATGATCACCGCCGCTGACGCGGAACCGGGCACCCGCAGCAGGATCGCCGTGATGACGTCCGAGTGGTGCACCACAGCCACCGCGCCGATCAGGATCGGCAGGGACTGGCTCGGATCCAGGGTGATGACGAAGGGCAGGAGGATCCCGACGGCAGCGGTGCCTCCCAGTCCCGGCAGCACGCCCATCGCCAACCCGGCGGCGACCCCGATCGCGAGCATCATCAAGGTGGCAGGGTTCGCAAATCCCGCAAGCGCGTTCAGCGCAGCATCCAGCATGGTGGAGTCCTCCGGTCGGTCCTGGTCCTACTGGACGGACGTGTGGTATTCGTTCTTGAGCATGTCGAAGACGTACTTCTTGACCGAGTCCGGCACGGTCAAAGCCTTCTTGAGCGCCTTGCTCACCTCGGGGCCTGAGTGCAGCGGGTAGTCGCCGAGCGAGTCCTTGCGCTGCTGCTCGAACTTCTTGTCGTCCTTCAGGGTCGGCACGGCGCCGATCACGGCCTGCCGCACTCCTTCCGGGGTCTCCGGGGTGGCCCACACGCTCTTCTCGAAGGAGAAGCCTGCAGCGAGGAACGCGACATACGCATCGTGGGCGGCACCGGACGGCTTCTTCCCATAAAGCATCTGGTAGACCTCAGGCACCGTCGGGAGGTCCTTGAAGTTCGGGTCCCGCACGACGTTGCCGTTGTCGTCGAGGACGCCGAAGGACATCAGCGGCACGGCCTGACCCTTGTCCACCATCGGCTTCACCTGCGTGAGGTAGGCGGACGTGGTCTGGTAGTCGATGTTGGTCTCGCCCCGCTGCATGGCCAGACGGGCCGGTCCCCGGCCCTCGAACCCGAACGTGACCTTGGGGTGGAGCTTCAGCAGGTTGAAGGCCAGCAGGGTGCTGAGGTCGAGACCGGTCGCGCTGATCCCACCGTAGGACAACGGCTTCGGCGGACTCTTCAGGTCCTGGACGGAGTTGATGCCGGAGTCCTTCGAGGCGTAGATGACCCCGCCGGTCCCGGCCACGATGAGCGGCTTCAGAGTGTTGAAGTCGTACTTGACCTGGGGGATGTCCAGCAGCCATTGGTAGGTCGTGGTGGCCGAGGCCACGAGGAACTGCGAGCCGTCATTGGGGTTCTGCTTGACGAACTGGTTCGTCCCCGTGATGCTCTCGCCGCCCTCGCGGTTGACCACCTGGATGGAGGGGCTGCCGTCGAGAGCCTTGCCGAGCGGCGGCGCGAGGACCCTGGCAAAGGTGTCGGTGCCGCCGCCGGCGGCGAACGGGACGATGAGCTGCACGCTGCCCGGCACCTCACCCACAGCATCGCTCCTCGTGCCCTTGCACGCGGTCAGCGTCAGGGATCCGGCCACGGCCAGGCCGATGGCGACGGGAAGGGCCTTGCGCCGTCCAATGATCATCATGGGTATACCTCCGTGGGGTTGACTAAGTGGTCCGGGGCCTCGCCCGACTGGTGGCTGGCGTTCTGATCTGCTGTCGTGAGGTAGGCGTCGGGCACGATGACATGTCCGTCCATCAGCCGGCGTGCGGTCCTGAAGGCCGAGACCGATGGAACCCGCCACGTGTCGCCGTCGGGATGTACCTCCGCGGCGAGCGGCAACACGCCGGACGGGTGCCCGATGTGGACCGTTTCCCCCTCTTGGCGCGCGACCTCGTGCGGGATGGTGCCACGGATCATGGTGGCGACGGCCGTGCAGATACCACCGGTGACCGCGTAGCTGCGGTGCAGCCGACCCATCGACATCATCGACGCACGCAGCGTCGTCTCACCGGCGCTCTGCTTCGTGCCGTCGGTCCGCTGGTAGTCCCTCGGCGTCCCCACGAAAGTCAGCTTGGGCACCGACGGGCTGGTCGCGGTCGAGGTCGCGGCATCGGGGCTGATGCCGGCCAGGACCGCCGCGTGCGAGCGCACCGCCTCGATCCGGCGCAGCAGTTCCGGGTCGCCATCGATCTGGTCGGGCGACTCGAGGCCTGTGAGGCCAAGGTCCTCCCAGCGCACGAACGCCAGTGGGTTCGCTGCGTCGACCAGACTGACCTCCAGGGTCCCCACGCCCGGCACGTCGAGCTTGTCCGTGGTGTTGCCAGTCGGCAGGAGCTTGCCCGTGACCGCACCGCTCGGATCCTCGTAGTCCAGCCGCAGCGCCGAGCCGCCCCGCGGCACTCCCGGCACGAAGAAGTCGCCGGTGGGGTCGAAGCGCCCGCCCTTGGTCGGCACGTGGGCGACGATCACCTTGTCGGTGTTGACGTTGAGGAAGCGCACCAGCGTGACCGGGTCGGTCGCCTCAACGAGGCCCTCGTCCACAGCGAACGGTCCCACCGCCGCTGAGATGTTCCCGCAATTGCCCCGCCGGTCGATGAGCTCCTGATCGATCGAGACCTGGCCGAAGTGGTAGAGCACGTCCACGCCACGGTCCCTCCCGTCCGAGATCACGGCCACCTTGCTGGTGCTCGAGGTGGCGCCACCGATCCCGTCGACCTGGCGCCGGTCGGGGTCCGGACTGCCGTACGCGGCGAGGATGAACTGGTCCCTGAGCGTCGGCTCCTCGGGGAGGTCCCTCCGGTGGAAGAACAGGGCACGACTGGTGCCACCTCGCATCAGCACTGCGGGGATTCGCAAGACACACCTCTTTGCATGCAACTTGGACTCGGAATGCACGCCACCTTCATGCACTCTGACGCATGAAGTCAATCGCTACTTCTTTCAGGGGGTGTTTACGTGTGCTTAACTCGGAGGCGTCGCGGAGCCCCCATCGCGCGCCGCGCGGGCCGAGCCCAGGTCGGCAGCCGCCTCCGCCCCGACATCCCGGAGCACCTGCGCCATGGCCCGTTCGGCGGGTGTCGGTGAACGCCCCTTCAGGGCGGCGAGCAGGATGCGCCGCCGAGGTGCCTCGTCGCCGAGGGACAGCACGGTGACGTCGTCGCGCAGGTTGGCCAACGCGAGTCGTGGAGCGAGCGCGACACCGAGGCCCACGGCGACCATCGCCTGCGCCTCCTGGTAGTCATTGGCCTCGAACGCCACCGTCGGTTCGAAGCCCGCCCGGAGGGCCGTCCACGACAGCACCTCGGCCACCGGGTGCGCGCCGCCTCGGGTGACCCAGCTCTCATGGGCGAGTTCCGCCATACGGACTTCGCCGCGCCCAGCGAGGTGGTGCGTCGCGGATACGACCACCTCCGTCGGGTCCTGCAACAGCTCGATGAGCTCGAGCTCGGGAACCTCGATGCGCGACCAGGGGTAGTCCCACAGCAGGGTCATCTCGACCCGGCGCCGCTCGAGATGCTCCATGAGCTGTTCCAGCCGGGCGCTGACCACCTTCAGGTCCACACCGGGATGTTCCTGGTGGAACCGGTTGACAGCGACCGGCAGCAGCGACGCGGCGACCGTGGGAAAGGTCCCGAGTCGCAACGATCCGGCGCGCAGGCCGGCGATGTCGTCCAGTTCGCTCTGCAACGCCGCCAGCTGGTTGTCGATCGAGGCGAGGTGCCGCACGATGGCGCGTCCCGCGTCGGTCAACCGCACACCGCGGGTATGCCGTTCGAGCACCGGCTGGCCCACCTCGGCCTCGAGGCGGCGCACCTGTTGGGAGATCGCGGAGGGGGTGTACTGCAGGTCGGCGGCGGCGCCGGTCATCGACCCCCGGCGCGCGATCGCGCCGAGGACTCGGAGCCGGTTGACGTCCAGGCCCACGGAGTCCACTCAGCCTCCGAGGAGGACAGCGATCCTGATCTCGCGGGCGCGGCGCATGTGGGCTCGGGCCAGCCGCTCGGCCGTCTCGGCGTCGCTCGCCTCAATCGCAACCACCATCTGCTCGTGCTCGGCGATGACTTCGTCGATCCGCCCGGGGTGGGCCAGCGTGGTCTTCGGCAGCCGGCGCACGGCGTGCTCGACCTGCCCGAGGAACCGGTCGAGGTAGGTGTTGCCGGCCCCCTCGCGCAGGGCGCGGTGCCAGTCGCGGTTGATCTTGGACAGCCGGGCCTGGTCACCCGCGTCGGCGGCCGCCTGCATCTGCTTGCCGATCGCGCGCAGCTGACCGATGACCTCCTGGTTGGGCCGGCTCGCGGCAAGCCGGGCGGTGAGGCCCTCGAGGTTTTCCCGGACCACGTAGAGGGCGAGGATGTCCTCCAGCGAAAGGGGCGCGACCACGGTGCCGTGGTTGGCCGTCTTGACCGCCAGCCCCTCGTCAGCGAGGCGGCGCAGAGCCTCGCGCACCGGGGTGCGGGACACCTTGAACGCGGCGGCCAGCTCGTCCTCGCGCAGCCAGGCGCTGGGCTGCATGACGCCGTCGAGGATCGCCTCGCGCAACGCGTCGGTGATGCTCTCGGTCGTGCGACCGCGCAGCACTCCCCCGGGCAGGTACTTCTGCAGCTGCCGGTAGGACGGGTTCTCCGAGGCGTCGGTCACCCCAGCACCGTAGCCGCTCTTGGCAACTGCTCACACTGCGGGTACAGTCCGTCGTACACTTTGCATGCAAACTGGATACACCATGCGGTCCAAGTCCCGCTTGGGACGAGGGAGGTAGGCCGCGTCCACGACCAACGTCGCAGGAGGACTTCGTGACCGCGAACCGCTCGACCGGCAAGGGCCGGACCACCGCGGCTCCCGTGCTGCGGCTGGCCGTGATCCGCGGGGACGGCATCGGCCCGGAGCTGGTCGACAGTGCCCTTCGGGTGCTGTCGGCCGCGACCGCCCGCACGGGTGACGACCTGGCCGTGACCGAAGAGCCCGGGGGTGCCGAGGTCTACCGCGCCACCGGCGCTGCTCTAGACCCGGGCACTCTCGAGCGGCTGCGCACCGACTACGACGCCATTCTCAAGGGACCCGTCGGCCTGCCCGAGGTCCGCAAACCGGACGGCACGGAGGCGGGTCTGCTCGGCGGAATCCTGCGCACCGGCCTCGACACCTACGCCAACGTGCGGCCCATCCGCCTGCTGCCGGGCGTGCAAGCCCCTGTCCGGCGCGCGCCAGGCGAGATCGACTACGTCATCGTCCGGGAGAACACCGAAGGCCTCTACCTGTCCCGCGGGCTGGGCGTGGTGACACCGAGTGCGGTGGCGGACCAGCTCATGGTGACCCGCGAAGGATGCACCCGGGTCGCCCGGTTCGCCTTCGAGCTCGCCCGATCCCGCCGGGGCGCTCCGGTCGATGGGGTTCGGCGGGTCACCTGCGTGGACAAGAGCAACGTGCTGCGCAGCTACGCGTTCTTCCGGAAGATCTTCGACGAAGTCGGCGAGGCCTACCCCGACATCGAGCGTGACTACCGCTACGCCGACGCGGCCGGGCACGACCTGGTCGCCCACCCGGAGCTCTTCGATGTGGTGCTGACCGAGAACTTCCTGGGCGACCTGCTCAGCGACGTCGGTGCCGCCACCGTCGGGGGGCTGGGCATGTGCCCGTCCGGCAACATCGGTGACGACGCGTCCTACTTCGAACCGATCCACGGCTCTGCCCCGACCATTGCCGGGCAGGACCGCGCCAACCCCGTCTCGCAGATCCTGTCGGCCGCGATGATGCTGCGCCACTGCGCCCGGCACAACGCCGCCCGGCTCATCGAGGACGCCCTGACCGCAGTGCTCGAGTCCGGTGACGTCCGGGTGCGGGCCGACGGCTCGCCGCAGGCTGGGACCAGCCACTTCACCGAAGCCCTGATCACACACCTACCGAAGGAAGAACCATGATCGATGTCATCGTCGTCGGCAGTGGCAACGCCGGCTTCGCCGCCGCCCACGCCGCCGCGACCCGCGGTCGGCAGGTCGTCCTGCTGGAGAAGGCTGACCAGGCCAATGCGTTCGGCAACAGCTACTACACCGCCGGCGCCACACGGATCGCGCACCAAGGGCTGCCGGAACTGCTCGACGTCGTCGACCCGGACGACCGGCACGCGGTCACCGAGGTGCCGGCCTACTCGCCCGAGGAGTATGCCGCGGACCTCGCCAAGGTGACCGAGGGACGCAACGACCCAGCGCTGACCGAGGTGCTGGTGCACGAGTCCGGTCCGACGCTGCGCTGGCTGCACTCGCTCGGCCTGCGCTTCCGGCTCATGTACGAGCGGCAGTCCTACCGGAGGGCGGACGGCAGCTACCTGTTCTGGGGCGGCCTGCACGTCGGCAACACCGGAGGAGGCGAGGGTCTGATGGCCGACCACTTCCGCGTCGCCCAGCAGCTCGGGGTCGACGTCCGCTTCTCCACCCCGGTCACGGAGCTTCTGGTCGAGGACGGCACCGTCGCGGGCGTCGTCGTGGATCACGGGACGGATCGCCAGGAACTCCGGGCGGAGTCGGTCATCCTCGCCGCGGGCGGTTTCGAAGCCAACCCGGAAGCGCGCGCCGAGCACCTCGGCGCCGACTGGGCTCACGCCAAGGTCCGGGGCACGCCCCACAACACCGGAGACCTCATCGCGGCCGCACTCGCGATCGGCGCCCAGCGCGGCGGCGACTGGTCGAGCTGCCACAGCGTGCAGTGGGATGCGTTCACGCCACAGAACGAGAGCAACCGAGAGTTGACGAATCGGCTGACCAGGCAGAGCTATCCGATCGGCATCATCGTCAACCGAGACGGCCGGCGGTTCGTCGACGAGGGCGCCGACTTCCGCAACTACACCTACGCGAAGTACGGCCGCGACGTGCTTGCCCAGCCCGGTGCCGTCGCCCACCAGATCTTCGACGCCAAGCTGCGTCCGATGTTGCGGGCCGAGGAATACGAGATGCCCGGGGTTTCCGTCGTCGAGGCGGACTCCGTGGCCGAGCTGGCACGGGCCGCGGGGATCGACCCGGACGGGCTGGAACACACCATCACGGAATTCAACGCCGCGATCGACGACGACAAGCCGTTCGACCCCAACGTCAAGGACGGTCGCCGGTCCGACGTCGTGCCGCCCAAGAGCAACTGGGCGGCCATGATCGAAACACCGCCGTTCTATGCCTACGGCGTGACGTGTGGGATCACCTTCACCTTCGGCGGCGTGAAGACCGACACGCGCGGCCGGGTGCTCGGCAAGGACGGCGATCCCATTCCCGGTCTGTTCGCGGCAGGCGAGATGCTCGGCGGTCTGTTCAGTGGCAACTATCCGGGAGGCTCGGGCCTCGCGGCAGGCGCGGTATTCGGACGCCGGGCTGGCGCTTTGGCCTGATTTCCTCTGAAGTCCTGAAGCGGAGCCCGGTCGGCGACGTCAGGGTTTGGGGACCGGGACCTCGCTCACGGGCGTGATGGTGCTCGTGCAGATCCGGAACCCGGGCCAGAGGAACTGCTGGAGGGCGGAGACATCGTCGGCCTCGACGACGAAGAAGAGCGTGTGCTGGGCGTTGGCGCCGTAGCGACCGATCAGCCTGACACCGTCGACGGTCGCGTCGTAGAGCGAGTTGGAACCACCCTCGTCCCTGGGACAGTGCTCCGCGCTGTGCACCTGCGTGATGTGGAAAAGCATCGGGTCTCCTCGTGAGGCTACGGGCCCCGCTCCTCATCGTGGCCCTCGTGGCCTCGCTTGTCAGCCAGTCGGCGATATTGTGTCTCAGGCCCACGACGGTCTTCGGGCCAGTTGCAGTTGGCTGACGCCGAGGTAGTCGCTGCGGAATCCCGCCTCGCAGTAGGCCAGGTAGAACTCCCACATCCGACGGAACGTCTCGTCGAAACCCTGCCCTCGCACCTGTGGCCACTGCTGCCGGAACTGCTCGCGCCACAGGGCCAGCGTCCGCGCGTAGTGCGGCCCAAGCTCTCGGCGGCCCTCGACCCGCAGCGTGGTGTGCGACCGCAGGGTCTGCTCGATCGCCGGCAGGGACGGGATCAGTCCACCGGGGAAGATGTACTTCTGGATCCATCCGTAGCTGTGCCGGGTCGCGAGCAGACGGTCGTGGGCCATCGTGATGGTCTGGATGCTGGCCGTCCCGCCGGGAGCGAGCAGCCGATCCACAGCGGACAGATAGGTGGCCCAGTAGGCCTCCCCCACTGCCTCGATCATCTCGATGCTGACGATGGCGTCGTAGCTCCCGTGGACCTCGCGGTAGTCCGTCAGCGCGATGTCGACGCGGTCGGCGACCCCCGCCGCCCGGGCCCGCTCCAGCGCGAGATCGCGTTGCTCCGCCGACAAGGTGATCGACGTGACGTTGGCGCCGCGCTTCGCGGCGCGAACCGCCAGCGATCCCCAGCCGGTGCCGATCTCCAGCAGCCGGGTGCCCGGGCCCACGCGCGACAGGTCGAGCATGGCGTCGAGCTTGAGCAGCTGCGCCCGCTCGAGCAGAGCACGATCGTCGGCCTCCCCCAGGTGTGCATCGTTGTCGAACAACGCGCAGGAGTAGGTCATCGTGGGGTCGAGGAACGCGGCGAACAGCTCGTTGCTCAGGTCGTAGTGGGCAGCGATGTTGCTGCGCGAACCCGAAAGGGTGTTGTCCTGGTCCTGCGGCAGGCGCCGGTCCACCAGCGCCCGCAACCGTTGCAGCGGAGGCGCAACCAGGCTCGTGAGCCTGGCCGCGAACGGCGTCAGCAGGTTTGCCAGGTCGGTGCCCTCACCCGCCTTCCAGTCGCCGGCCATGTAGGACTCGCCGAACCCGATCTTGGTGTCACGTCCCAGCCGGGCGAAGAAGGCGCCCGGCCGCACCAGCTCGAGCACCGGCGCGCCCGGGGAGTCGTCGCCACGACTGCTCCCATCGGGGTAGTCGACGCGGACCGGGACCATCCGGATCGCGCGCTCGAAGACGAGTCGGGCAACGGTCGCGCTCACCGGAGCCGAAGGCGTCGTGAAGACGCTGGGTGACGTCGTAACGGTCGATGCCGTCATGGTCATACCCCTTCCTGGGGGTGCTGTGGGGGTCGAGGCTGGATGGGGAGACGGCGCAGCCAGAGCCGTATGCCGTGGATCCGGATGAGTGCCGAAACACGTTGCGGCATCAACGGATACCGCAAGGCGTAACGGACCAGGGCGGGGCCGCTGGCGGCCTCGGGCCGACCTGCGAACGCTGCGCTGAAGACGTTTGCTCCGTCTCGGTGCAGCGCCACCGAGACCGCCACCCGGTCGTGGCTCAATGTGAACCGAAGCCGATAGGAACCGGTGACGTCGAAGAACGGGGAGACGTAGAAGGCCTTGTCGGTGGTGGCACGCCCGTCACGGTCGGGGCGCAACAGGTAGGCGTGGCGCTCCCCATAGGTGTTGTGCACCTCCGCCACGACGCAGGCCAGGTCGCCCTCGCCGGTGAAGCACCAGTGGACCGTCAACGGGTCGAAGACGTGTCCCAGCACCCGCGCATTGGCGAGCATCAGGATGCGGCTTCCCGCGCCGAGGTCGACTCCCTCGACGGCGAGGAATCGTTCCACCTTGGCCTTGATCGTCAGCGTGTCGTCGCCGTCGTGCGCGCCGAAGTGGTCGTCGTGGTCGAACCGCGCGAGCGCTCGCAGGTACCAGGGTTGCCGTGGCACGTCGTCCAGGTCGACGAGCCACTGGTAGACGCGGCTGCGGAAGGAGTAGCGGACCGCTCCGAACCGGTGGTGGGTCAACCGGCCACCGACCAGGGCAGGCAGGTCCGGCAAGGCCGTCAGGCCCGGGACGCTCGCGGAGTCGGCGGTCGAGGGCCCTTGCGCAGCCTCCGGCCCGCTCACCAGTCCACCCCGAAGTGCCGGGCGGCCGCGACACCGGAGCGGCAACCGTCCTCGTGGAAGCCCCAGCCGTGGTAGGCGCCCGCGTAGGCCGTGCGCTCGGTCGCCAGCTCGGGCAGCCGGGCCTGGGCGCGAAGTGACTCGGGGGTGTAGATCGGGTGCTCGTAGGTCATCTGCGCGAGCACCAACTCCGATGCGACCCGACCCGGGTCGTTCAGGGTGACCAGGTACTGGTCCGCTGCCTCCAGCCCCTGCAGCCGGTTCATCCAGTACGACACGACGGGGGGTTCGTCCGGCGTGGTGCAGCCGCTCATCCGGTAGTTCCAGGAGGCCCGGGCACGGGGTGACCGCGGCAACACCGAGGCGTCGGTGTGCAGGACGGTCTCGTTGCGGGAGTAGGCGAACTGCTTCAGCGTGGTGACCTCCGCGTCGCTCGGGTCGGTCAACAGCGCCAGCGCCTGGTCCGCATGGGCCGCGAGGACGACGCGGTCGACCCGGGTGACCCGGCCGGTGACGTCCCGCAGGTCGACCCCGTCGGCGTGGCGGGTGACGTCGGTCACCGCGTGTGCCCGGCGCACGTCGACGAGGCGGTCGGCCAGCCGCTCGACGTACACGTTCGACCCGCCGACGACGGTGTACCACTGGGGAGAGCCGGTCACCGCCAGCATCCCGTGGTGGTCCAGGAACTCGAAGAGGTAGCGCGCGGGATAGACCAGCGAGATCTCCCGGCCCGACGACCACACGCAGGAGACCAGCGGCACCGCGTAGTGCGCGATGAAATGGTCGGTGAACCCCTCGGCCGCCAACCACTCGCCATACGTGCCCAGGTCGTCGCCGCTGCTGCGCAGGAAGGTCGCTGCACGACGGTGGAACCGGCGCACCTGCGCCAACAGGCGCAGGAACCGCGGGTCCAGGACGCGTCCCGGTTGGGCGAGGATCCCGCCGGCGCCGCGGCCACCGGCATACTCCAGCTCGCACCCGTCGCAGCGGATGCTCATGCTCATCTCGGTCGGTCGCACCTGCACGTCGAGCTCCGCGAAGAGCTTGCGCAGCCACGGGTAGGTGACGTCGTTGTGCACGATGAAGCCACTGTCAACCGCGTGCTCGGCGCCGCGCGCGTCACGCACTTCGTGGGTGTGCGCGTGTCCACCCAGACGAGGCTCGGCCTCGAACAGCACCACCTCATACCGCCGGGACAGCAGGTGGGCCGCGGTCAGCCCGGAGACGCCCGCTCCCACCACGGCGACCGAACCGCGAGATCCGCCCTCGGCTCGCGCCTGCGATGGGTGCGCACGTGTACTCATGATCTCTCCTCAGGGCGGGTCGCCGAGGGCCCGTGCCGGACCCGGCCGGATGCGACCGCAAGCCAAGGTTAGGGACACTGTTGAAGGTATGTCAAATGTATGTATAATATCTGTATAGCGCCTTCATGAGTTCTTCGGACCGGGAGCGGCCTGCGGATTGGGGCGCGGAGCAGCCGCGTCGGGCTCTCCAGCCACACCCCGCGCGAGTGGGAGAGCGCGGGGGTGAGCGCGTGGGAGAGCAGGTATGGCGTGCTGGACCCGACGCGGTCAGCCGGCGGTACCGGCTCTACTCACCCGGCGACGAGGCGCGCATCGAGCGGATGAAGGGGCTCATGGCCGAGGGCCTCGCGCCGCCCAGGCGGCCGAGGCACTGGCCGGTCGCAGCACGTCGGCCCTGGCCGGTGCGGGCGCGGTCCGTGCCTGCGAGGTCAGCCGGGCAGCTGGTCGTGGTGGCCGGAGAGGACCTTCTCGGCGACCTCGGCCAGCTTGAGGTTCAAATCCATCGAGGTCCGCCGCAGGATCTCGAAGGCAGCGGCGTCGTCAATCCGATGGTGGGCCATGAGCAGCCCGATCGCCTTGCCGATCTCCCGGTTGGACTCCAGGCCCTGGCGCAGCTCCTGCGCCTCTTGCCCCTGCTCGGCCGCATTCAGCGCCACCGAGCAGAAGGCGGCCAGCACGGAACCCTGGTGGACGGCAGCGTCGGTGAACCCTCCCGCACGGTCGGTGAAGAGGTTCAGTGCACCCAGCTTGCGGCCACCGGGCACGGCGATCTGGAACCCCAGCATGCCCCGCACCGGAGTGGTCGCCAGCACTCGGGCACGCAACGTCGGCCAGGGCACATCCGGGTCGGTCAGGTCGGGGGCCAATCGTGGCTTGTCGTCCACCAGCGCATCCACGCAAGGACCGGCGTGGACTTCCTGTTCGAGCTGCTCCACCATCCGCGCGACCGAGTCCGTGGCCGCGGGGCTGGCCAGCTCTCCTTCGGGCGAGCGGGTCATGACACTGGCGTGGTCACAGCCGGGGACCAGCACCACGGCCGCTGCACAGATCGCCTGATGGGCGTGGTCGAACTCCGGCCCGTGGTAGAGCATCTGCCCCAGAGCGATGAACACCTCGCCGGGGTCGGCCGTACCATCGGAACCTGCCGTTTGTGGCACGTCATTCTCCATCGCCTGTCGAGTCTTCCATGTGTACCCGATCCGTGACCACAGTCTGGACCTTCTGGTCGCCGTGATCCGGAACGGCCCGGCTAGAGGCGCGTCTCCTTGCCCAGCACGTGTCTCAGGGCGGGCTCGAGCTGCGGGTGCCGGAAGACGTGCGCGGACTGCTGCAGGCGGGCCGGGACCACCCGCTGGCTGGCGAGCGCGAGCTCGTCGGCGCCCTCTGACCCCAACAGCAATTGTGGCCCCAGTCGAGGGATGGGCAGCAGGGTTGGCCGACGCAGGACGTTGCCCAGCACCTGTGTGTACTCCCGCCCCTGGACCGGCACCGGAGCGACGGCATTGACCGGCCCGGACAGGTCGTCGTCGAGTACCGCCCGCAGGTAGATGTCGGCGAGGTCGTCGATGCCGATCCACGACATCCATTGGTCACCCGAGCCGAGCCGCCCACCCAGGCCCGCCAGGAAGAGTGGTCGCAGCAGCTGCAGCGTGCCGCCCGCGGGTGACTGCACGATGCCGGTGCGCACCTGCACCGTGCGTATGCCGGCCGAGGCCGCAGGCGCGCCCGCTGCCTCCCATTCCTGCACCACGTCGGAGAGGAAGTCCGAGCCCGGCGCCGCGTCCTCCGCGAGGGTGAGGTCGCCGCGGTCGGCGCCGTAGTAGCCGACCGCGGACGCCGAGACGAAGACGCGCGGACCGTCCTGGGCGCGAGCTGCCAGCTCGGCCAGCGCCCGGGTCGGACCGACCCTGGTGTCGCGCACCTTCGCCTTGTGGGCGTCGGTGAAGCGACCGGCGATCGGAGCACCGGCCAGATGGACCACGGCGTCGACACCGCGGAGCAGGTCGGCGTCGGGGGCCTTCGGGTTCCACTGCCGTTCCAGGAGACCGCTCGCGGTGTGACGCACCAGCCGCACCACCCGGTGACCGGACGTGCCGAGCAACGCGCACACCGCGGTGCCCACCAGCCCGCTGGCCCCGGTCACCGCGACGGTCAGGCCATCCGCTCGCCAGGCTCTGGCCCGTGCGAGGGCAGCCAGATCGGTCGCGAGCTGCCGGTGCCGGTAGACGAACATGGATCGCAGGGCCGCCGCCGGGACGGACGTGCTGACCCGGTCGGTGAGGCGGGTGCGGTCGTCGGACACCGGCCTGAACAGGTGCGTGTGCCTCCACGACAGGACCGAGCCCAGCGGGGCGCCGGTCAGTTGGTCGACGAACTGGCGCGGCGGGTCATAGCCGCCGGGCTGGTGGGAAGCCACCCAGCGCAACCCGCCCGGAAGGCGTAGCACAGCGGTCCCGTCGCGCACCGAGGCCGCCTCCGCGAGCACGCGGACCGGCTGCCACGGCGGGGTGAGCCGGTGGATGGCACCGGGTCGCTCGTGCCAGGCGAAGACGTCCTCGACCGAGGCGGAGACCTCGCTGCTGTGCTCGAAGTCGGTCACGGTGACTCCCGTCGTCGCGGTTGCTTCGTCGTCGTGGGCCGCCGCCCCGGAAGACCCGGGTTGCGGCGCACGATCTCGAGGTTCAGGGCAGTCGCGAGGGCGACCCAGCCGGCATACGGGAGCAGCAGCAGTGCTGCCGGCCGGTCGATCCGGCGGGTGCGTCGAATCAGGTCGAGCGTGGAGACCTCGAGCAGCGCCGTGTCGACGAGGGCGGCGCCAGGACGGCGAGCAGTGAAGAACAACCAGCTCCAGCCGGTGTTGAGCGCGAGGTTGACCGCCCAGCACCGGCTCAACCGTTGCCGATCCGGCCCGGCCGACCCAGACAGTGCCCGGTCGGCGGAGACGGCACCGAGCGTGTAGAGGGCCGTCCACGCGGGCCCGAAGACCCAGCCAGGAGGCTGCCACGGTGGTTTGTCGAGCTCGCGGTACCACCGGGTGCGCACCCGAGTGCCGAGCGCCCCGACCACGGCCGCTGTCAGCGCTCCACCCGCGGTCACCAGGTGAATTCGTCGATCGTCTCTCATCGGGTCGGGTCCTCCTCGCGGCCGGCAGGTGCCTCGTCCAGGTCGGCGAGGATCACCTCTGCCGTCCGCCGGCCGGAGACCAGGGCGCCCTGGATCGAGCTGGTGTCGCGGTGGTCACCGCAGACGTAGCAGCCGGCCCATCGGATCGTGCGCCGGAAGGGGTGTGGGGCCGGCATGGCGGGCAGGGCCCGCGGCAGGTCGTAGGTGGCCAGGTGTTCCCACGCGGAGGTGCTGGTGCCGTAGAGCTGCGCGAGCCGCCGTCGCACGTCGGGCTCCTGCGGCCTCTCCCCCGGCCCGTGCACCCACGAGCTGGCCACGAGGGCACGGTCATCGGGCGAGTACGACGGCGCCGCGCAGGTGATCACCACGGTGTTGTCGACCGGTGACCGGTCGGGGTCGACCACCAGCGTGGGCGTGGCCAAGGGCGGTTCAGGGGCGGCGTGGTACCAGGTCGTCACGCCCTTCCAGGACAGATCCCGCAGACCCGGCAGCAGCCCGGAGGCGGTGCTCCCGTCGGTGGCCACCACGACGGCCCGCGCGGTCAGGTGCTCGTCCTCGGTCTCCACCTGCGTACCCGTCACACGACGCGCACGGCTCTCCAACGTCACCTCCAGGCCCTCAGCCAGTTGCTCTGGGAGCCGCTGCATCCCGCCTGCGGGCACCGCGGACCACCCCCTCACGAAGGTCCGCAGCATGAGGTCGGTGAACCTGCTGGACGTCGACATCTCGCGCTCCAGCAGCAGCCCCGCGAAGAAGGGGGCAAGCACTCGCTCGACAACCTCGTCGGACAGACCCCACCGATGCCATCGGGATCGCGTGGCCCGGTCGGTGCGTCCCCTGAGCCACGTGGCCGGTGCATAGCCGCAGCTGATGGCGTAGGCCGCGAGCGGCAGCAGGTCGCGCAGTCCCCCGATCGGAGCGCGCCGCGCCTCCAGGACCGCCGCGGGACGGTGGCGCGGGTCGTCCAGCCGCCAGAGCCTGCCGTCCAGCTGCACCAGTGCTGCCCGCTCGAAGCGACAGGGTTGGAGGGCGGGGACGTCGATCTGGCGCGGCAGTTCGGGGTATGCCGTGCTGAAAACCTGGAAGCCGCGGTCCAGCTGGAAGCCGTCGAGGCGGTCGGTGCGCACCCTGCCACCGACCGCGTCGGAGGCCTCGAGCAACCGGACGCGCAGACCGCGCCGGGTCAGGGTCCGGCTGCAGCTCAGCCCGGCCAGGCCCGCCCCCACCACCACCACGTCGACCTGCTCAGCCATCTGCGCCACCTACTCCGTCGTGCCCGGTGCGAGACCGGCCGACAGGGCGCACCAGGTCCACATGGACTCACGGGCCGCGGGGGTCTCGCGGGTCCACGGCACCAGGTGCTCGGGCCGGGGCCGTCGATCGTGCCACAGCCGGCCGGTCGGCGGCGCCGGATCGGTGGCGGCCAACCACACCGTGGTGTCCGCGCCGTCGGCGGCGTCACGCAGGATCGGCGCGGTGACGCGCTGGAAACCGGGGAGCGAGGACACGACGCCTGGGGTGTCCGCCCAGCCGGGATGCATGCCGCACACCGTGATCCGGTCGGACGCCCATCGCTCGGCGAGGATCGGCAACAAGGACGCCTGCACCCGTTTGGATCGGGCATAGGCAGTGGCTCCGCGGTATGCACCGCCCAGGTACTCCGGGTCGTCCACCGGCAGGCGCTGGGCGTACATGCCGCCAGAGGTCACGAAGACCACCCGACCGCCGGCTGCCGCGGCCAGCGCCGGCCGCAGCGACTCGGTCATCAGCAGCGGACCCAGCACATGGATGGCGAGTGACAGCTCGTGGCCCTGCGCCGACACGGTGCGCCGGGCCGGCATCACACCCGCGTTGTGCACCAGGACGTCGAGCCGGCCCACCTCACGCGCGAACTCGCCCACGAACCGCCGCACGTCCGAAAGGTCGGAGACGTCGCACCGCCACAGCCGCAGCTCGGCGTCGGGAAACCGGTGGCGCAGCTCGTCGCGCACTCCGGCGCCCTTGTCGGCGTTGCGGACCACGAGGTGGACGACCGCGCCGAGAGCCGCCAGGTCGGCACAGGTCTGGCGACCCAGGCCTGACGTGGCGCCCGTGACGGCCACGTGTCTGCCGGCCAGGGCACCCGGTGCCGGGTCGGCGGGCCAGCCCGCCAGTCGCCGCCGGGCTGCGATGCCCAGGCGGGAGTATCCGCCCACCAGGCTCCGGTCCAGGAGGGTGTCGGCCAGTCGGGCCCAGGCCGGGGCCCGCCCCCCGGCCGTCACAGGGCCTCCAGGGCAGTCCGCAGGCCGGCTTCGGCCTCGTTGCCGAGTCGGGTGAACGCTGGCCGCAGCAACCACGCGACATACTTCAGCCCGCCCGAGAAGGCGAAGTGCGCGTCATACGTGACGCTCGTGCCCGACCCGACCGCTGTGAACGTCATGGTGTCCCGCGCGGACATGGTCTTGGTCTGTGCCTCGGCTGTGAACCGGCTCCCCGGAACCACCTCCGTCACGGTGTAGGCCAGGGGTATCCGGCGGCCGGCGAAGACGGAGACCACCGCGTAGGTCGTTCCGATACCGCCATCACCGCTGCTGCGCACCGCCTCCTGGGTGCCCGGATCCCACTGCGAGACGTGGCTGAAGTCGGCGAGGTAGGCAAACACCCGCTCGAGGGGCCGGTCCACCACGACGGTGCGACACACCTGCATCACGCCACCACCTTCGTCGAGCCCCCACTGCACCACACTCAATCCTCCCTCGCGAGCCGACTCGGCAACCAGACCCGCGGCCCGAGGTCATGCACCAGAGCCGGGACCAGGAGGGAACGGACCACCACGGTGTCCAGCAGCACGCCGAAGGCGACGATGAAGGCGATCTGCGCGAGGAACAGCAGCGGGATGACCGACAGCGCGGCGAAGGTCGCGGCAAGCACGACCCCGGCCGACGTGATCACCCCGCCGGTGACCGCCAACCCGCGCAGGACCCCCTCACGGGTGCCGTGGCGGGCGCTCTCCTCCCGCACCCGGGACATCAGGAAGATGTTGTAGTCCACCCCGAGCGCCACGAGAAAGACGAAACCGAACAGCGGCACCGAGGGATCGGCCCCGGCAAACCCGAGCAGATGGTTGAAGATCAGCGCGGACACCCCGAGGGTGGCGGCAAAACTGAGCACCACCGTGGCCAGCAGCAGCAGGGGTGCCAGCAGCGCCCGCAACAACAGTGTCAGCAGCGCGAAGATGACCACGAGCACGATCGGGATGATCAGCGTGCGGTCGCGCTCGGCGGTGCTGCGCGTGTCCAGGGTCGTCGCGGTGCTTCCCCCGACCTTGGCTTCGGGGACCGCGTCATGGACGGCGCCGCGCAGCGACCGCACCGTCTCGATCGCGCGCTCGCTGTCCGGCGGCGACGTGAGCGTGGCCTGCACCTGGGCGAGGCCGCCCACGGTGGCCGGCTTCTGGCCGGGCTGCACCGGGCCGCCTTGTGGCCCGACGGGACTCACCTGGCTGACGCCGGTCACCTGCTCGGCGGCGGCAACCATCGCCGTGACGCGGTCGGCGGGGCCGATGATGACTGCTGGGCTGCCGGTGCCTCCGGGGAAGTGCCGGGCTGCGACCTGCTGCCCGGTCACCGACGGGACCGGGTTCAGGAAGAGCGAGTCCTGCGACGTGCCTCCGGCCTGGAGTGTCGGGGCGAACGCCGCCAGCACCACCAGGGCCGCGCCGGTGCCCAGCCACAGCGCGCGCGGGCGCCGACCGACGAACCGGGCCACCGCTCCC
Source organism: Segeticoccus rhizosphaerae (assembly GCF_009192725.1). Lineage (GTDB taxonomy): Bacteria > Actinomycetota > Actinomycetes > Actinomycetales > Dermatophilaceae > Segeticoccus > Segeticoccus rhizosphaerae. The sequence goes on from NZ_VOHR01000004.1 coordinate 35,827, forward strand.
CAGATCCCCGAGCGCTCGGGGTGCGGCGAGCCGAAGCGGGGTGCCCTGGGCCAGAAGGCGGCCCGGCCGAGGAGCACCAGCACGGCAGGGAGGAAGGTCAGCGCCGACAGAAGCGCCCCGAGGATTCCCAGTGCGCCCACCGGGCCGAGGCTGCTGGTCGAGTTCAGGTCGGACAGCAGCAGGCACAGCAGCCCGGCCATGACGGTCAGCCCGGAGGCCAGCACCGGCGGCATCGACTGCCGCCAGGCCACCGCCATCGCCGCGAACCGCGACTCGTGCTCACGCAGCTCCTCGCGATACCTGGAGGTGAGCAGCAGGGCATAGTCGGTGGCGGCCCCCACGACCAGGATGAAGAGGATGCCCTGGCTCTGGCCGTTGAGGGTCAGCACGCCGTGGTCGGCCAGCAGATAGACGAGACCGCTGGCCACCGCGAGCGCGAACAGCGCGCTGATCAGCACCGCGAACGGCAGGACGGGGCTGCGGTAGACCAGGACCAGGATGACCAGCACCACCAGCACGGCGACCAGCAGCAGGATCCCGTCGATTCCCGCGAAGGCGGCACTGAGGTCTGCGGTGAACCCGGCAGGACCCGTGACGTAGCCGCGCGCACCCCCGGGCAGGCCCGCGCTCACCCGGGCGCGGAGCCGATCGACCACACCGGCCACGTCGGAGCCCGCGTCGACCGGCACGATGAGCTCGACCGCCTGGCCGTCCCGGGACGGGATCGGGCCAGCCACCTGCCCGACCACTCCGTCGAAGTCGGCGAAGGCCTTGGCGTCGGCACGGGCCCGGTCGGTGACCGCCGCGTCCAGCCCGGACCGGTCGGCATACAGCACCACGGCCGGCACGGTCTGCTGGTCGGTGAACTGCTTCTGCAACCGCGCGACCTGGGTGGCTTCGGCGCTGGCCGGCAGGAAGGCCGCGGCGTCGTTGGTCTGGACGGTGCTCAGTTTGCCGGCCAGCGGACCGGTCACCCCGCCGACCGCCAGCCAGACGAGCACCAGAAGGACGGGTGCGGCCCACCGCCACCCGCTCGCCCGTCGGCCGTTGCTTCTTGAACTACGCATGATTAGACAGTCTAGGGATTATCTAAAGATTGTCTAGCCCTTGCTCGATTGATTAACTCCACGGGTCAACCGACTCGACGCGGACCCTAGCGAGGCCTCCCGGGGGCGTCGGTCGGAAGGTCACGCCCCGACGCCCTGATATCGCCGCAGCGCCTCCCGGCGCTCCTCGGCGTGGTCGACCAGGCGCCTCGGGTAGTCGTGTGCGTAGCCGTCCGGCGCCCTCCAGGGACGATGGACCGCCGAGCCAGCCAGGTGGCGCAGTTCGGGCACCCAACGGCGCACGTAGTCGCCGTCGGGATCGAAGCGCTCGCCCTGGGCCGTCGGGTTGAAGACCCGGAAGTAGGGTGCGGCATCCGTGCCTGTCCCGGCCACCCACTGCCACCCGTGGTTGTTGGACGCCAGGTCACCATCGATGAGGTGCTGCAGGAAGTGGCGGGCTCCCACCGGCCACCACACGTGCAGATCCTTGGTCAGGAAGCTCGCGGTCACCATGCGGAGCCGATTGTGCATCCAACCCGTCTCGAGCAGCTGGCGCATGCCGGCATCGACCAGCGGGTAGCCCGTGCGTCCCGCCTGCCAGGCGTGGATCGCGTCCCGCGGCTCGTCATAGCGCAGCCCGGAGAGTGACTCGCGCAGATCCGTCCAGGCCGAGCTGGGGTGGTGCCACAGCACGTCCGCGTAGAACTCGCGCCACGCGAGCTCGGTGACGAATCGCTCAGCGTTGCCACCGTGCTGTGCCAGACGTGGTGCAAGGTCCGCCAGGAGAGTGCGCGGGTGGACGACACCCAGCTTGAGATAGGGCGACAGTCGCGACGTCCCCTCCCGGTCCGGTCGGTCCCGGTCGACGTCGTATGCCGCAAGGCCAGTCGCGAGGAACCGTTGCCACGTCTCCCGCGCGCCAGCCTCCCCCGGCACCGGGAGGCCGGCCGACTCGCTGCCGTTCGCCGCCTGATCCACCATGCGGACAGCCTCGAGGTCGTCGTCCACCTCGAGCCAGCGCGGAGTCGTCACGCGCTGCTCCGGGCGGGGCCAACCGTGCTCGCGCCAGGCCCGCGCGAAGGGAGTGAATACGCGATAGGGCTCGCCGTCGCCCTTGCGCACGCTGCCCGGGCCCACGGCATACGGCGTCCCTGTGGGCACCAGCTCCACGCCTCGTTCCGCCAAGGTTGTCGCCACCTGCCGGTCGCGCCGCCGACCGTAGGGAGTGGTCTCGCGCGAGATGTGGACCGAGCGGGCGCCGACGGCCGCCGCGAGCTTCGGGATGACCCTCCGGGGATCGCCGACGCGCAGGACCAGCCGCCCGTCGTAGGCCTCGTCCGTGGCCTTCAGTGTGGCCGCGAGCCAGGCTCGCCGGGGGCCGCCCGCCGACCGCCACAGGCGAGGATCGACGACGAAGACGGGCACCACTCCCGCTGGCCCGGCCGCCCGGTGCGCGGCAGTGAGCGACGGCAGGTCCTGTCGCCGCAGGTCCCTCCGCAGCCACAGGATGCTGGCGTCTACCATCAGGCCACGCCACCGTGGAACGTCCCTGGGCGGGACCGAACTGGACGCATCGGGGTCCGTGCTCCGCTCAGTGGCGGCGGAGGCGGGGGTGGCGATGCTCCCAGCGCTGCAACGTGTCGCCGATGAGCCACAACGTGGGTGGCCACAGGCCCACGAACAGCGCCCGGCGCTCGGCGTTTCCGCGCTCTTCCTGGTCGACGGTCTTGGCGCGGATCCACAGACCGATACACAGTCCAACCGCTCCCAGCGACGCGACGTGCAGATGTGTGCTCCGCGCACCCAGCGTGTGCAATGTCTTGTCCACCATCAGGTCTCCCGTGTCAGTGTGGCCCCGTGGGGTAATGGGCCATCACGTTAACCCCCACGACGGGACCCCGCCTTCCGGACCGGTCAAAGGAGGCTTCCGATGCTGACCATGCTCACCCGTTGGATGCTCGGGACCGGTTTGGTCTCCTGGCGATACCTGTGGATGACCACCCCGCTGCACCGGTCCCAGAGCATGGCGGCCGGCGACGAGGATCTGCCACCGGTCCTGCCACGCGGTCTGCTCGACGAGGCCAACCAACTGGCGGGTCACGGCGTCGGTCCCCTCTTCCACCGCACCTTCACCATCCACATCGCCGAACCTCGGTGCACCGCCGAGGAATTGATGGCCGAGATCGTCGACGACTTCGCCCGATTCGTCCCACGGGAGGTCGTGGGGGTCGCCAAGGACGACGCGGATGCCTTGAGCGTCGGCACCGAGATGGTGGTGCAGATGCCCGGTCCCTGGGACGGGCCGGTCCGCGTCGTCGAGGTGACCCCTCGGGTGCTGCGGCTGGCCACCCTCCGAGGCCACCTCGAGGCGGGTCAGGTGCGTTTCAGCGTCGAGCCGGACGGCCCGGACCTCCTCTTCCAGGTCGAGACCTGGGCCCGCAGCGCCAGCTCGCTGGTGCGGCTGCTCTACAGCCACCTGAGACTGGCCAAGGAGATCCAGCTGAACATGTGGGTCCGCTTCTGCCTCGCAGCGGCCAAGGCGGCACACGGCCACCCTCGAGACGGCGTGCACGTGCGCACGCGGGAAGTGCCCGAGGAACTCCTGCCCACCGAGCCGATGCCCGATGCGGGCACCCGGCTGACGAACCGTGTCCCCGGCCCGGTCAACATCCTGCCGTTCCGGTTCGCCCCGTCCTATCGGCACGCTGCGGCGTTGTTCGGAATCACCCCGAGCACCTCTGCCGTGACCGTCACGCCACACGAGCTCATCGTGCACTTCGGCCCGTGGCGGCTCCGCACGGCCCGCTCGAACATCGAGGGCGCGCAACGCTCCGGCGGATTCTCCTGGCCGCGGACCGCGGGGCCCGCCCACCTGTCGCTGGCGGATCGCGGCATCACGTTCGCGACCAATGCCGACGACGCGGTTTGCGTGACCTTCCGTGAGCCGGTGCCGGGCCTCGAACCGACCGGTCGGCTGCGCCACCCGGGCATGACGGTGACCGTGGCCGACCCCGACCTGTTGCTCTCACTGCTGGCCTGACACTGGCTTGACCGACCTCCCCGGCTGTGATCCGTGCCCGCGCGGCCGGGCTGCGCGCCGACCCCTCAGCCCGGGTGCTTGCTGTGCAGCGCGAAGCGGTCTCGGGTCCGGGGGGCGGCATCCGAAGGCGCATGCACCAGCCCGTCGACGACCACCGGCCTCGGGAAGCGATGCCCATCCTCCAGCGAGGCGCTGACGATGCGCTGCATGCGTTGGCCGCAGCGGCGATAGAACCGCACCTGGGTCCTCCGCCCGAACAGGCTCCAGCCCAGTCGCAGCAAGGGCCCCAGGGTCGGCGCGGGCTCGGAGACCCCGCGCGTCACGAACTCCACGTGGCCACTGTCCACATGTTTCACGACCTCGTAGCTCATGCGGCCCCGCTCCACGTGGCCCTCCAGCGTGTCGTAGGACCAACCCCACACGCGGGTTCCGTCGTCGCGGAGCTCATCGATAACGTGGGTCACCCGCACCCCCATGGAGAAGTGCAGGCCGTAGAAGCGCGCCTCCAGCAGCATGTCGCGGCCGATCAGGGGGCTGGCCGCGGCATACGCACCCCTGATGATGGAGGGCTCCGGGGCCTCGTAGATGTCAATCAGCCGACGGGCCAGCTCCCAGGCACCACCCGGCTGCGGGTCGCCGGGCAACTCGTCGGGCAGGCGGCTGCGGTGCAGGTCGTGGTGCCAACCGGGCTGCGCCAGCTCCTCGTCCCGGAAGTTGGGTTCACGAGTCCGCAGGTCTTCCAGCGCCCCTCGGTGGTCCACCCGACCAAACCAGTTCCGATAGCCCACCTTCACCTCCGGAACTCTACGGCGCCGACCAGGACCCAGCGAGTCGAGGGCCCACACCGCTGACGTCGAGCCCGGCCGGTGAGCCGGTGTGTGCTGAGCGGAGTCAGACGTCGAGAGGGCCGCGGCGTCTGGCTGAGCGGTAGGCCGGCTCCCGCAGCCGTTCCACCCAGGAATATTGCTCCGTGCCCGGCAACTGGTGCCGGATGGGATCGTGACGGTCGTGCTCGTGGTCGGTGACCTCGGCGCCCAACTGCATGGTGCCCAACGGCATCCACCGGCCCGTCCCGAAGGCGCACGAGACCGACATGGTCAAGGGGGGCGTGAGGTGGTCCCCGGTAGACGGTGTGAGCGGCGCCAGGCGCAGCAGGAGCGGACCGGCCGGGGTGCGCACGGGCAGGAGGGTCGTGAGCGGGCCGACAGCCGACGACGGACGCAACCGGAGCACGAAGCGGCCGAGCGCGTTCTCACCGGTCGAGGCAAACAGCAGGTCGGCCCAACCGCGATCCTGGCCCGTGTCACCGTCATCGCGTTCTTCGTCGGACAACGGGATGCGTACCGCCATGCCGTAGATGTCCGGGAGTCCGGGTGGAAGGCCCATGGCGCGTGACATGCGCACCAGGACTCTGACCGGTCCGGTCTCGTCCAGCCACGGCACTCCCGTGTCGGCGCCAACACGCTGGAGTATCGCTTCGTAGGTCCGGCCCTGGGGGTGCAGAGGCCGCCCGCGTCGCAGCGAAGCGGCTGCTCCGAAGATCAGCGCAAGGCAGCGGCCGGCCGCCGCCGACGCAACGGCCGTGGCGTCTGTCGACCTCGTCATCATGATCCTTCCCTTGCCGTGGCTCTACTACCCGCAGTCACCGGTTCCACGCTGTCACCCGACCGACGACCCGGCGTCGGCGTCGGCGTCGGGCAACGCTCAGCGCCGCGTCTGACCCCCGCCGGCCCGGCCCCGCCTACGCCGCGCCCGGCT
>NZ_VOHR01000040.1 GCF_009192725.1 Segeticoccus rhizosphaerae
CGCCCTCACCGGTTCCGCTCGGCGTCTGGCCGAGGCCGAGCACCCCGAACACGCCGAGCAGTCTGCCGCCGCCACGGCCGCCCAGGCCCGCGCCGACCGCGCCCGGGACGCCTACCAGGACGAAGTGCGCTCGGACCCCCTGGGCCTGGCCCGGTTCGGCCACCTCGCCCACATCCAGGATCCCGCCGACCGGCTCGACCGCACCGCGCACCTGGTCGACCAGCTCACCGCCGACCTGCAGCGAACCCGCACCCGGGTCCACGCCCTGGAATCCGAACCCGCCCTCCGCTGCCAACCCCCCGATCTGCTCCGGACCCAACGCGCGGCGTGGAACAGCCAGCGGGAGCACGACCGCGAGGCCCGGCTGGAACAGGCGCGAGCCCGGGCGGCAGCCCAGGCCCGGCAAGACCGGCGCCGTCCCGCCAGACCGGAGCCTGGTGCACCGCACTGGCCGACGATGCGGCCCGACCCAACGCCCGACCTCTCCCGGTAGCCCTCCTGCCGGTCATCCAGAACACCACGCTCTGGGAGACCACTGGGGCCCACGAAGCCGACGGATCCTGTCAAGCGGAGGCAACGATCAGGGCCACGTTCCGCGCTCAGGCGCCGCGCGGCCGCGTCTGACGCGGCCGCGTCAGACACGGTAGGCAGTGAGTCAGGCACGCCCGTTCAGCGGTGCTGAATCGCCGTCAGTGACCGCGCGGAGAGCGCCCGGAGGAGTCTGGCAAGATCATCGCGCTCCAGACAGTCTTTCGGCCGGCTTGGACAACGCTGATCCGGGCCAGGTAAGAGTACGAGGACGTACACTCGATCTATGGCACCGAATCTGGCGGAGTACGTAAACGCGGGCTATTCACTACCGCCCGCTGAGCGTCTTCAGGCCGCTCGCCTGCTCCGGCTGAGCGTGGACCAGGACCAGGATGCCGACCAGGCGGACATCGATGACGCCTGGAGGGAAGAACTCCGCTCCCGCGTCGAGCAGATCTCGCGCGGCGACGTGGAGTTGGTCGATGCCGACGAGACTTACCGGTTGCTGTCCGCTGAACTTGCGGACAAGCACGCGTGACAGCACTTCAACGGGAACACCCAGAGGCACGCGCCGAATTGCGCGCCGCAGCGAATTGGTACGACGACCCCGCAACTGGCCAGGAGCTGCTGGATGCGACCCACCAGGCGCGGCGCGACATCGGCGCTATGCCTGAGGCTTGGCCGACGGTCCACGGCTGGGAAGACGAGCCCGCCTGCGCAGGAAGAGTGTCAAAGGATTCCCGTACGGCGTGATCTACTTCCGGACCAACGACGAAATCGTGATCGTCGCCTACGCCCACGAAAAGCGGCATCCCGGGTACTGGAGGAACCGCCTTGCCGACCAATGACTGAGGTCGTCAGGCGCGAACGTATGCCGATCGACGACCGGGACGACCGCTGACCTCACCGCGCGAGGAGGTGCATACCAATTGGTTGACGCTGCGGGCTACACTGTAGTCGTGACTACACAGATTGCTATCCGCCTCGACGACGACGAGCTCGCGTCTCTGGACGCTGAGGTCGCCCAAGGCCACGCCGCCAACCGCTCTGAAGCCGTCCGCCACGCTCTTGCGCGCCTCCAGCGTGAACAGCGCTACCAGCGCGAAGAGGCCACCTTGGCCGAACTGGTCAGGCGCGGCGAAGCCGTCTACCCGGACTTCGACAGTCTGCTCGACCCACCCCACCCCGCGTTGGATTGATGCGCACCATTGCGGCGGTCCAGTTGGACAAGCGTCGACCCGCGTTGATCCTGACTCGTCGCTCCAAGCTCCACCTGCTGACCTGGGTCACCGTCGCCCCCATCACCACCACGATCCGCGGCATCACCAGCGAGGTCCCGGTCGGGCCCCGCAACGGGCTGGACCACGACAGTGTCATCAGCTGCGACAACATCACCACCGTTCGCAAGAGCTCGGTCGGCGACACCATCGGCCTGCTTCTGGACGATCAGGAACCAGCACTGGCTCGAGCCATCAGCGATGCCTTCGACCTGGCGCTGATATAAGCGACCCGGCACAGACGATCCGAAGCGGGAATCGCCTGTGCCGTACGCCGATCGGCTAACGGACGCCCTGGTGGGACATGTGCCAAGCCGTCCCGTATGGCGCACCTCCGGAACCAGCCGGGCTCCGGGGGGCGACGCGGCCTGTTCTGGGGCCGCAGGCGGTTCGGCAGACGGGACGGTTCGCTCTCTACGCCGGGCCCGGCTCGCGATATCCGAGTCAGATTGCGCGTGCCTACGGCTGGCGGTCGGTTAGTAGGCGGACGAAGAGAGTCGCCAGGATAAGCACCAGACCCGCGGTGCGGAGCAGCGTCAGCACCTTTCCGGGCACACCGCCGAGCGACAGCGCAATGCCGCCGAGGAACAACACCACGGCGACGCCGAGCATGACGAGCTCTCGCTTGGGCGGACGTCGCAGTCGATAACGCGAGCGGTCGTGCTTGTCGTCGGCGGCACCCACGTTCGCAGGCTAGCGTTGAATCACTCAGGACTGGTCGCTCTTGCGCCTTTTGAAGCCGACACCGTGAAGCCGATGGTCGATCCGCTCACGGAACAGGTGGCGCGCGTAAGTGCGGGGGTCCCTACGGCTTTGTTCATGCATCCGCGGGCAGCCCGAGCACCTTGCTGATCGCCGGCCAGGCCTTGGCTCCGAGACGCTCGGCTGCGCCGGCGTCGCCTCCGACGAGATACGGCCTGTTCGGGTTGGGTGCCACCTCGCCGGGCAGCACCACCGGGTGGCCTGCACGGTCGTCGGTCACCAGCACCGTGCCCAGGCCGGCCGACTCCCGGCGTGCCACGATCCTGGCCGAGGCTTCGACGCTGGGCCAGATCTGGTCGTCGCCACCGGCGATGAGCACCAGCTCGCCTCTGAACCGCTCGACCGGGATGGTTGCCAATCGCAGCTGCTCCGGGGCGGCACGTAGCCGGCTGCGCCGGTAGCTCTCGATGAACGCCGGCTTGCCGGCCGGTGGCTGCCAGGAGCGGTCCAGCGGGACGAACGGGACAGGCCGCCCGTCCGAGGTCCACTTGCTGCGCGCTGGATCCTCCTCCCTGTCCACGTGGCCCTCCCAGGCCACATCGGTGGGCGCTATGGCGACCGTGGCGCTGACGCCGCCGACCAGCGATGCGGTCAACAGGGCAGCCTCGGCCCCGTACGACAGCCCGATCAAGCAGATAGCGTCACAGTCCTCGGCCAGCAGACCGGCTGCCTGGCCAAACAGCTCGAGCGGGACTTCGCGAGGCACCTGCGGGAGCCCGGGTCCGCCGAACCAGCGAAGCGCGAGGGCGGTAACCCCTCGCCCGGCCAGCATGTCCGCCCGCCCGGTGTCCATCCGGCCGCTGGACCCGGCCAAGACCAACGCCCCTACTCCGGCGGCCAACCGACTTGTCGGCCGAGCCCAGTAAAGGTTCGCATCATCAGTCGGCCCGAGCATGCTCCTCCTAGGGTGCCGTCCCATCAGCGAGAATACCGGTCATCTCCATCACTCCGCCGCATGCCGATCGCTCAACGGCTGCCTGCGGCGAGGTCTTCAAGGGGTCGCCAGTGGTGGAGCACGTGGCGTTGATCTCGGTCGAAGGCGAAGAAGTGACCTTGACCGGGCTGATCGAGTGCGCGGGTGATCGACCGGTCCAGCAGGGAGCACAGCAACAGCGTGCCGACGCCACCGTGAGAGACGACGACGACGTCGCCATCGCCGGCTCGCTCGTCGGCGAGCACGGCGTCGACCGCGGAGATGATGCGGCGCTGCTCATCGGCTGCCGTCGCCCACCCGCACACGCTCACTTGGGGGGACGCGAAGAACGCCTCGGCCAGATGCTCGAACCGTTCGGGAGCGACGAACCCGGTAGCTGAGCGGTCATTCTCCCCGAGATCCTCCCGCTCCAAGACCGGGACATCGGCCGGCGCCAGCAGCCGCGCAGTCTCACGCGCCTTGGTCTCGCAGGAGGTCCACACCGACGATGCAACAACCAGGAAGGGCGCGCCGGCCAGACCTCGAGCGCGCGCCCGACCCAGTTCCGACAAGTTCCACTGTGGCACCGGAGTGCCAGGGTCGACCCGGACCTGCGGGTGGCTCAGGAACCACACCGTCCGCCGATCTGCCACCCCCGAACGCTACCCCTGACCCTCGACGCGAGTTGTGAAACGCGGTCTGACAGCGGCCTCAGTGAAGGATCGTCCTACGAGACATTCTCTTGCCGGGAGAATCGCTGGCGGGCCGCCTGCCGGGAGACTCCCAGCGCGACAGCGATGTGGTTCCATGACCGCCCGTGCGCTCGGGCCACGTCGACGGCCTCCCGAAGCCGCGCTTCGTCGGCTCGCGTCGCCTCCGCGACAACCGCGACCATCCGGAGGTCTTCGGTGTTCTCGATCTCCGCCGTGGCCGGATCGAGCTCGTCGGCGAGCTTGTCAAAGCGCTCCGCGGCGTGCTCGATCTCCTCGTCTGTGTGTCGCATCATGATCACCTCCTCATCCGAGGAACCGGTAGAACTTGGGCCGAAGCGCCATCGCATGGATGGCCACCGGGTCTTCTCCGTCGAAGTCCAGCACTCCGACTTCCAGCAACGCGCCATCGGATGCCGGGCCGATGAGCAAGCTCAGGCCCTCACCCATCTCGTGCCGCCGCATCATGTTGCGGACGGCATGTTCGATATCGCCGTCGGGGACCCCGTGGCGCCGGGCTGGCCCACCGATCCTCATATAGACAATGTACCTTGTCTGACCGGCAGGAACCAGCAATGCCGGCTCGTCCCAGTCGGGGATCCTGCTACGGGACGCGTCCGGCAGCATTCACGATTTGGGGCAGCGGTGGCCGCTGTCGATCGTCCACGTGTGGTCGTTCAGTTGGGTTGCATGCAGCCAGACCCTCCCTGACTGGAGCATGACTCCTTCATCGTCGCGGTGACCGGTCCACTGCCTTGAGGAGGTGCCGTAGCCTGGCGTGCCGCCCTGCCGAATGAAGTGGAGTGCGGCCAGCCGGGGCGTGCTCGCACCGTGGCCGTTCAGGTCGAAGGAGAGCGCGAAGCCCGAGGCTTCATGACCGGGCGCACAGCCGGTGGTCGCGCGGGTGCCCGGACCGGCCGTGGTGGGGACTTGCTGGGGAGCAGCGGGTCCGATATCAGGTGAGGCACAAGCGGGCAAAACCGCGGCGCCGACGACGAAGGTGAGCAGGACCGCGACCGATCGCAGCTCCTGCCGGAGGCGACATCTCCATGGCATGCCCGAGGGGCAGTTCCTCATGGATAAGCTACCGGTCACGTTCGTCTGATCAGCGGGACCGCTCGGAGCGGCCCGGTCGCCAGCCCCCAGGTTGGGCTCGAGCCCGGCGTCGACGCAGCTCGTGCACGAGGACCTGCTCGCGATGGACCAGGTCGGCCACGTCGGGCTCCACGATGGCGCTTGGGCCGTGGCCCCTCTCCCGTCGCCGCGCTTGCCGCAGCGCGTCCTCGACCTCGGACAATTCCCAGATGAGTTCCCGCACCGACAACGGCGCACTTCGAAGCGACTCCATCTGGACCCCTTGCCCTCGGTCGCGAATGTGGTGAAACTACCCGCTGGCGCTGCTCGCACGGTCTGCCGTGAGGCATTCGTCATCCAGTCGTTACCGCCGCCACGGAACCCGGCGGGGAGAGCGTGCCGGCGCTCCCTCAAACACCGATGGGCTTGCGGATCATCTCTGCTCAAGTGCCCGCACTCACGCGTCGACGCTCTACCGTGTGAGTCGGCATGGGCTTCTTGGACAACCTTCGCCGAGTCGCGCATGACCGAAAGGAGGGCTTGGTGCAGGTTCGGGTGAGCGCTCATGCCTGCCCAGATGCGGATGCATGGTGGCCCTCAATCTTGCTCACGAGCATCGGGCCTGGCATGACGTGCTGGAAGCCGGTGACAGGGCAGCGCCCATAGAGGGATCGGCCTACGGGACGCGGTTGACCGATCAACCACCCGCCCGCCAAGATCGCCGGTAATGGTTCTCGCTGTGGGGCGGGGAGCGCGGCCGAGGCGGATGCCATCAGCGGTCGTGGTCAGGTGGCCCCTTACTCCATCCTCGACGCCGCAGGACTGCCCCGTTGCTCAAGTGGAGTTCGAGCCGCGGACCTCGAAGCCAGCGTCCGACCGCTACCTCCCGGGTCAAGGGATCGTCGTAGGCGTCGAGGAAGGCCAACAAGTCCTCGAGCACTTGGACTTCGTCCTCGCCCTGCTTAGCAAACTCCGTCCAGCCGTAGCCCCCGGGAAGGTCAAGGGTGAAGACTTCACCGTTGAACGCGTCAATCGCTTCCGAATGACGACTTGGGATGGACACGCGGACGACGACATATCCATCCCTCGTTGCGGGGTCGCCGGCGACGTAGCCCATCTGTGCGCAATGCCGTTTCAGTGCAGCGGTCAGCTGCGGCGCGTTGGTTGGCGGTTGTGGATGCTTCATCGCGTCGTCCTCCCAGTAGTGCTTCACCGCCGGCCGAAAGTTCTGGCCGTCTCCCTTGATGAATGCCGCCGCCTTTCGAACCTACAGCCATGATCTCTTCGCCCCACTCTCAGCGCAGCACGCCCGGGCTGGTCTCCGCCTCCCCGCACGCCGATCCCGCTGTGGGGGTGGCTGGTTGTCGGAGTGGTTCGGCCGACAGCAGTGCGCGGTCGGAGCAGGTTTGTGGGGTGGCACGCGGCTGGCAGGCTGGCGGTCTTGTCGCGGGGGGAACGTGTTCCAGGTCAAGGTCGAGGATCTCGTGGTGGTGACCAGGCCACTGGGGTGGTGGAAGTGGAACGCTGAGTCGAGAGTGATTGACTATCCGCCGTGGCCGAACCGCGCGACGTCCAGGAGATGGTGAAGCGGCTGATGGCTGGGCACAGCCCCGAGGAGAACCAGGCCTTGCTCGAGGCACTTCTTGGCGGACAGGTCTCGAGCATCTTCGAGAAGTTGCAGGCCGACCAGGAACCGACGCTGCACCCGGTCTCGGCCGAGGTACGCGGGTACCGCGTTCGCCTGGACCTGCGGGGGGCGAAGCCGCCGGTGTGGAGGCGGCTCGAACTGCCCGGCGACCTCACGCTGCCCCGGCTGCATGAGGTGATCCAGGCGGCGATGGGGTGGACCGACACGCACCTGCACCGGTTCCGGACCGGCGGCGACCATCGCTCGCCGTACTTCATCACTGCGTTCGACGTCGACGAGGGTGAGGACGGCGTGCTCGAGGACGACATCCGGCTCGACCAAACGGTGGCAGCCGAGGGAGATCATCTCTGGTACGAGTACGACTTCGGGGACGGCTGGGACCACGTCCTTCGCGTCGAGGCAGTCTTGGACGAGCCGCCGGCCTCGGTGCGCTGCATGGGGGGCCGGATGGCCTGCCCGCCCGAGGACTGCGGAGGGCTCGGCGGCTACGAGGAGCTGGCTGCCTGGGTGCGCAGCGGGTACGACGACTCGCTCCTTCCCGAGGTCTTCGACGATGCCGCGCATGCTCACGGCTGGCTGCCCCTGGAGTGGCACCCCGACCACTTCGACATCGAGGAGACCCGAGCCGCCCTCGCGGTCGGGGTCGCCGAGCCCGTCGCGGTGACCGACGAGCTCGCCGAGCTCGCCGGGCAGCTGGAGCGTCGCGGCATCCGGCTGTTGCGGGAGGTGCTGGGCCGACCGCTCTCGCACGGACCGACCGAGGTCACCGCCGCCGAGGCCGCCCGGCTGACCCAGACCTACCAGGTCTTCCTCGACGTCATCGGCGACGGGGTCTCCCTCACCGGGGCAGGCTACCTACCGCCCGCGGTGGTCGAGCACTTCGCCGAAGGCAGTGGTATCACCAGGTGGTGGATCGGCAAGGCCAACCGCGAGGATTTGACGCCACCGGTTGCTGGTGTCCGCGATGCCGCTCGTTCCCTTGGTCTAGTCACCGTCCGCAAGGGCCGTCTCACACCGACCGCAGCCGGCAACCGCTGCCGGCAAGATCCGCAGGCGCTGTGGCAGCACATCGTCAAACGCCTTCCGCTGGGCACCAACGACGCCGATCGCCAAGCCGGCTGGATGGCCCTTGCCGTGGCCGGCAGCGGCGTACCGGCGCAGGAGTGGCGCAGCCAGATCAGCGATCTGCTCTTCGCGCTCGGCTGGCGCAGCGGGTCAGACCGGCACTCAACTCCGCCCGCCCACAGCCCGACACTCGACGTGCTGAGCGAGCTGGCCGGAGCAGCACGCACCGGCTGGAACGTCACGGGAACCGACTTTGCGACAGCGACCACCGCCCGCGCCGTCATCCGCCGCGGTTAGCTCAGTCCCGCCGTCCCTATCGCGGATGGGCATTCGGGAACTCCAAGAGGGTCGGGCGGGGCGCGTCTAAGCAGGTCAGTCTGTGCACCAGTCCGGGCGCCGGCGCGGCGACGAAGCGCGGAGCGGGACTGCAGCGCCGACCGCAGGCGCCTGGGTCGCTTCATGTTGGTGGTGACCACGGTGGCGAGCAGATCACCACGCCGGACGCTCTCTCGCGCCCGCTGGATCGCCGGAGCGGCATCCTGGGATGTCATGTCGGGCGCTGTGGTGACTTCTCCAGGTTGAGGTGGGCGGCGATCTGTCTGCGGTAGGCGCCGTGGCCACCGATGTATCGCTGCAGGCCGAACAGCTCGACGTACAGCAGCGCCCTGGCCCAGACCGGCACCGAGCCGACGAGGTGGGTGCGCACCCAATCCCACAGGCGGGGGTCAGCCAAGACCTCGAACGTCTTCTGCTCCGAGACCAGGTCGAAGAGGTCATCCAGGACGAGTTGCAGCCGCCACGAGTAGCGCCCCGGCCGGCCGAGGTCCCACTCGGCGTCACGGCGCCGCAGCATCGCCGTGATCTCGACTCCCCAGGAGGAATGCTGTGCGTACACCGGGGCGATGATGTTCAGCCAGTCCAGCAGGCGGTAGATCGCCGTTGAGGTATAGGGGATGCGGATCTGCAGGCGGAGGACCTCACCCCAGGGCACTGTCTCCGTGGACTGGTTCAGCACCAGGAGCACCCCCGATCTGGTGAACTTCAGCGCGGTGATGCCGTCATCACCGGCAAACACGACGCCGTCCGCGACCTGCCTCCACGGGACCGGCCGGTCCTCACGCACGGCCATCACCTCTGCTGCGCACTCTCGAGCTGACTGGCGAAGGAGGGCGCCGACGAAGGGGACACACGAGCGAATAACCGAACTCTCCCCGGCCAGGAGCCGTCACGGGCGGGCCACGTCGCCGCTGTCGATCGGCCGGTCCGGCTCGCTACGCGAAGCGTGGCTGGCGGCGCTCTCCAGCACTCCCCGAGCCCGCTGCACCCGCCGATTCCGCCGCCCGAGGACGTCGAAGCCGGCCAACTCCGACAGGGCGACTTCTTCCCCGTCAGCCAGGACGACGACCGGGACCGAAGTAGTCCACAGAACCGACGCCGGCCCGTCAGCGTCACCCACATCCACCGCGACCACCCTCAGTCTGCGCCGCCCGAACCAGCCCACCTGGATGACTTTCGAGCCGCGCACGATTACTCGCCGCAGCGGCGAGCGGACCGTGAGAACCAGCGCCACCACGCCCATCGCCAGGTAGACCGCCTGCCAGATCGGCCCGCCTATTTCGTCCGGATCCCCCAGCGCGCTGAACCCGATCAGCGCAAAGCCGCCGGGCGCTGCGGAGAACACCAGCGTCCACGGCGACCACAGCGTCACCGACGTCGTCTTCACGCCGAGCATGATCTCAACAAAGCCGACGTCGAACAATCACCCGAACGGCTGGTCCGGACACCAAGTTCGTGACCCGACCCGGTCCCGTAACACCAACCTCCAGCGGGACGCCGCAGGCCACAGCGGGTGCCGGGCCTGCGTAGAGCACCCGCTTCACCGTTTACCCCGCCCGGTGGTCGTCACCGGGACGGGAACGTCGTGCGGCGCACCGCGGCCGGTCGATTTGTAGGCTCCTTCCAATAGCCGGCGCCGGCCAATATTCCATCGGTACCGGGTCGCTCCATCTCAATCGGCAAGGCCGGGGAATACCACCGGGCGCGGTCGAGCCGGACGCGATCGGTATCGGTGAGCTGGCCGACGCGGTCGCCTACATTCTTTCTGGGCATCGTCGTGATCTTGTCGACCATGAGTTGACTTGGCTGTTCGATTCCGGTGCTGGGGTTGGACGGGATGGGGATGCGGATCAGTGGCTGCGTCGAACTGGTTCGTGTTCGTCGGGCAGACCGTCACCGAGGCTGTCACGTCGAATCGATCGTCCTGGATGATGACCACCGGCCTTGGCTTGCCCGTGTAGGCACCACGCGCCGCTGCCACGTGGATGTCCCCCCGCCTCACTCGCCAGGATCCGGTTCATCGGTCCACTCGACCGAGATGGCGTCGACGAAGCCTTGGTCACTTGCCTCGTGCTCCCTGGCAGCGACGGCGGCCGCCTGGCGGTGAGCCTGCGCGGCGAACTCGGGCGCGCGCACGTCGGGAACCCAGATCTGAACGGGTCGGAGTCCCTGCGCGCGCAACCGCCGACGGTGCTCGCGTGTGCTGACCATACGGCGATGTTACGTGTAACGCCGGGGTTGGCCACGGATAACGACCGAGTCGAAGAACACTCGACGAGGCCCGTTCGGGAAGCACCCTCCCGGCTGCTGCTGAAGAGCCAGCGGGTTTCCGAGCCGCCCGCTCACGGCAACCACAGATAGGTGGCGTCCAACTGAGCACGGAGGGCCTATCCGCGCCCTTACGGGGTCGTAATCCCGCCACGAGCGGCTGTGGCCAATCGAGGAGAAGTCGATGAGCGATCCGAGAGCTCACTGCGTGACCAGCACGAACGGCTGTGGACCTGGACGAGCCAGACGGTTCGCCACAGCAGAGGACCCGGGGCGGGCGCCCGATGGTGCCCCGTCGGACCGGTAGAGACAGCAAACAGCACACCACCAGGAGGAGACCATGAGCAGCACCCACCCGACCCTCACGGCAACGCCGCACGCCGACGACGAGCTGATGACCCTCAAGGAGGTCGCCGCCATCGTCCGCGTGCCCGAGGCCACCCTGCGCTACTGGCGTCACCTCGGCACCGGGCCGCACAGCTTCCGGATCGGCCGATCCGTCCGGTACTGGCGCACCGAGGTCCTCGCGTGGCTGGAGCAGGAGTCCCACGATCCACAGGACCGGCCATGAGGCTCGGCACCGGTGGGCGGTCGAGGGGACAATGAGCCATGGCCAGCATCGAGAAGCGCCTCCGCGACGGACAGGTCACCTGGCGGGCGCACTACCGCACCCCGGCCGGCGCGCAGCGCAACAAGACGTTCGACCGCAAGCTCGACGCGCAGCGCTTCCTGGCCACCGTCGAGTCCGCGAAGCAGACCGGCTCGTTCGTCGACCCTGTCCTGGCGCGGCTGACCGTGGGCAAGCTGGCCACCCACTGGCTGGAGAACCAGACCCACCTCAAGCCGTCCACCCGGGAGCGGTACGCCGGCATCGTGCGCGAGCACGTCCGGCCGCAGTGGGAGGACATCACCTTGGCCAACGTCGCCCACGCCGACGTGCAGGCCTGGGTGACCTCCCTGTCGGCGACCCGGTCCCCGGCGACGGTCCGGAAGGTTCATCGCGTCCTCTCCCTGATCCTGGACATGGCTGTCCGGGACGGACGGCTGGCGCGCAACGTCGCCCAGGGAGTGAACCTGCCCCGGCCGGTGCGGCAGCAGCAGCGCTACCTGAGCCACGCGCAGGTGGCGGCGCTCGCCGCCGAGTGCGGCAGGCCAGCGCAGGTGAGCAAGCACCGGCGGCTCGACGAGCGCACCAACGAGACCTACCGGCTCGTGGTGTTGTTCCTGGCCTACACCGGCGTCCGGTTCGGCGAGATGGCGGCGCTGCCGGTCGGCCGGCTCGACCTGGTGCGCCGGCGTGCCCTGATCGCCCAGTCGGTCACCGTGGTCCAGGGCCAGGGGCTGGTGTGGGGGACCCCGAAGACCCATGAGCGCCGCGACGTCCCGATTCCCCGGTTCCTGGTCGAGGACCTGGCCGCGCACGTCGCCGGCAAGGCACCCGACGAGCTGGTCTTCACCGGGGTCCGGGGCGGCGGCCCGATGCGGGCGGCGATCTTCCGCCGCGGCGGCTTCGATGCGGCCGCGCGGGCGATCGGACTTCCCGGCCTGCATCCGCACGAGCTGCGGCACACCGCCGCGAGCCTGGCGATCGCGGCCGGTGCCGATGTCAAGGTCGTCCAGCACATGCTCGGCCACTCCTCGGCGACGATGACCATGGACACCTACGGTCACCTGTTCCACAACCGGCTCGACGAGGTCGCCGACGCGATGGACCTGGCCCGCTCCGCGGCCCAGGAGCGAGCCCGCCAGAGCGCCGACGCTGTTGCCCAAGCCGATCCTGCTGTTGCCCGAGTGTTGCCCGACGCCCTGGTGGTCGACTTGGCCCATCTCCGGCGAAACAGCAAAACCGCTGGTCAGCGCCGCAATTCTGGTGGCGCCCCCGGCAGGATTCGAACCTGCGCTCCCGCCTCCGGAGGGCGGTGCTCTATCCCCTGAGCTACGGGGGCCGGACGGAAACCGGCCGCTTGTGGTGAGGCGCTCGGGTCCGTGCATTTCGGCACGCGGGAGCACAGTAGCAGCCTACTCTTTCGGACATGACCACGGCCGACGCTGCGGGCGCTAAGCGTGGCATCCGCAATGGACCCGCCGGCCAGAACTTGGCCGCACGGGCTGCCCGACGCGTCATCGTCTGCGACGACGAGCCCGGGGTCCGAATGCTCCTTCGGATCAACCTCGAGCTCGAAGGGTGCACCGTCACCGAGGCGACCGACGGGGACGAGCTGATCGCCCTGCTCCGGCTGAGCGACCCACTGCCGGACGCCGTCACCCTCGACGCCCTGATGCCCCACATCAACGGATGGCGCACGACCCAGATCATCCGGTCCGATCCGCGCACCCGCGACCTGCCCGTGATCATGATCAGCGCCAGCACCCATGTCGAAGACCGGATCCGGGCCGAGGAGGCGGGTGTCGACGTCTTCGTCTCCAAGCCGTTCGAACCGCACGCCGTCGTTGACCTGGTGCTCGGCCTGGCCGCTCGAGGCCGCGGATGAGCACGCGTCCGCCGCCCCTAGACTTCTCCGGGTGACCCCCGAACAGCTCGCGCTCGCGATCCGCGCTGCCCTGCAGGACGCCGTCGACGCCGGTGACCTGCAGGTCGATGTGCCTGACACGGTCCGGGTGGAGCGGCCGAGGAGCCGCGCCCACGGTGACTGGTCGACCAACATCGCGCTGCAGCTGGCCAAGCGGGCCGGGGTGCCGCCACGCGAACTGGCCACCGTCCTGGCGGACCGGCTGGCGGCCGTCGGCGGCATCAAGGCGGTCGACATCGCCGGGCCGGGCTTCCTCAACATCACCTTCGAGGCCGCGTCCGCCGGGGAGCTGGCGCGCACCATCGTCGAGGCCGGCACGGCATACGGCACCAATGAGGCCGAGGCGGGGCACGTCATCAACCTCGAGTTCGTCTCGGCCAACCCGACGGGGCCCCTGCACATCGGGCACACCCGCTGGGCCGCTCTCGGAGACGCCCTCCGCCGCCTCCTGACCGCCTCCGGGGCCGAGGTCACCGCGGAGTACTACGTCAACGACGCCGGCGCGCAGATGGATCGCTTCGCCGCGTCGGTGCTCGCCGCGGCCCGGAACGAACCGACTCCCGAGGACGGGTACCCGGGGGCCTACGTCACGGCGCTCGGCGAGGCCGTGCTGGCCGAGCGCCCGGACCTGACGACCCTGCCCGCCGATCAGGCCCTCCGGGTCACCCGCGAGATCGCCTCCCGGCACCAGCTCGCCGACATCCGGGAGGTTCTCGAAGCCTTCGGGGTGCATTTCGACGTGTGGTTCTCGGAGAAGTCGCTGCACGACAGCGGCGCGGTGCAGGACGCTGTCGCACGGCTCCGGCAGCAGGGTCACGTCTTCGAGTTCGAGGGCGGGACCTGGCTGCGCACCACGGAATTCGGCGACGACAAGGACCGCGTCCTGGTGCGCGCGGGCGGCGAGCCCACCTACTTCGCATCCGACGCCGCCTACTACCTGAGCAAGAAGGACCGGGGCTTCACCGAGAAGGTCTACCTGCTCGGCGCGGACCACCACGGCTACGTCGGGCGGCTCAAGGCGATCGCGGCCTGCGCAGGGGACGACCCCGAGACCAATATCGAGGTGCTGATCGGCCAGCTCATCAACATCTCGGGCGAGCGCATGGGCAAGCGCCGCGGCAACGCGATCTACATGCGCGAGCTGCTCGAGTGGATCGGGTCCGACGCCGTCCGTTACACGCTCGCCCGCTACCCGGCCGACTCCCCGCTCTCGCTGAACGGCGAGGACCTGCGTCGCCAGACCAACGACAACCCGGTGTTCTACGTGCAGTACGCCCACGCCCGGACCTGCAACGTCGCGCGGCTCGCCGGGGAGGACGGGGTGTCCCGCAGCGACGGGTTCGATCCCGCGCTGCTCACGCACGAGACCGAGTCGGCGCTCCTGGCCGCGCTCGGAGACTTCCCGCGCATCGTCGCGCAGGCGGCCACCCTGCGGGAGCCGCACCGCGTCGCCCGCTACCTCGAGGCGCTCGCCGCCCGCTTCCACAAGTGGTATGACGAGTGCCGCGTCCGCCCGGTGAACGCCGACGAGGAGATCACCGACCTGCACCGCACGAGGCTCTGGCTCAACGACGCGACCCGCACCGTGCTGGCGTCGGGCCTCGACCTGCTCGGGGTGTCTGCCCCGGAGCGGATCTAGCGCCGTGGCGACGATGAGCCCGGACGCGACGACGGACGGCCCGCCGGCCCTGCCGGACGACCTGGCGCAGCTGCTGCCACGACTCTGGCCGTCCGGAGCTGCCCGCGACGACTCCGGTGCGCTGACCCTCGGCGGACTCGACGTGCGCGAGCTCGCCCGCGAGTTCGGCACTCCTGCCTACTTCCTCGACGAGGACGACTTCAGGGCGAGGGCTCGAGAGCATCGGGAGGCCTTCGAGCGCGCCTTCCAGGACCTGGCCGGGGCGGACGTCTACTACGCGGGCAAGGCCTTCTTGTGCACGGCGGTCGCGCACTGGGTCCAGGAGGAGGGCCTTCGCCTCGATGTCTGCACCGGCGGAGAGCTCGCCGTCGCGGTCCGGGCCGGGACCCCCGGAGAGCAGGTCGGCCTGCACGGCAACAACAAGTCGTGCGAGGAGATCGAGGCTGCGCTGCGCCACGGCGTCGGTCGCATCGTCCTCGACTCCTTCGAGGAGATTGACCGGGTTGCCGCGGTCGCGCGGGAGCTCGGGGTCGTGGCGCCGGTGATGATCCGGGTCACCGTCGGGGTGTCGGCCCATACCCACGAGTTCATCGCCACCGCCCACGAGGACCAGAAGTTCGGCTTCAGCCTCGCCGGAGGAGCCGCGGGTGAGGCGGTCCTGCAGGTGCTGCGGCATCCGGAGCAGCTGCGGCTGCTCGGCCTGCACAGCCACATCGGCAGCCAGATCTTCGACGTGAGCGGTTTCGAGGTCGCGGCGCGCCGGTTGCTTCAGCTGCATGCCACGGTCGCCCGGGACCACGGGCTCGAGCTGCCGGAGCTCGACCTCGGCGGTGGTTTCGGCATCGCCTACACGAGCGACGAGGTTCCCCTGGCGACGGACGAGCTGGCCCGGGGCCTCGCCACCATCGTGCGGGAGGAGTGCGCGGCGGCGGCGATCCCGGTGCCGCGGATCTCGGTCGAGCCCGGCCGGGCCATCGTCGGACCAACCACGGTCACGGTCTACGAGGTGGGCACGGTCAAGCCGGTTCAGCTCGAGGACGGCGCGACCCGAACCTATGTCGCCGTCGACGGCGGGATGAGCGACAACATCCGCACCGCTCTCTACGGCGCCGAGTACTCCTGCGCCCTGGCGGGGCGCCGCGGCGTCGACGAGGCGGCCCTCGTGCGCGTCGTCGGCAAGCACTGCGAGAGCGGCGACATCGTCGTCCGGGACGGCTACCTGCCGGCGGACGTGCGCGCGGGCGACCTGCTCGCGGTGCCGGGGACCGGTGCCTATTGCCGCAGCCTGGCCAACCAGTACAACCACGTGCCGAGGCCGCCGGTCGTCGCCATCCGGGGCGGCCGGGCGCGGGTCATCGTGCGACGGGAGACCGTCGAGGACCTGCTGGCGCTGGACGCCCTGTGACCGCCCGGATGCCGGACAGCGGCCGTCCAGAGGGTGGGCGCCCGGCAGGATTGGGCCGAAAGGCACGTATCGAGAGGGTGAGGTCGTGAGCACCGAGCAGAGCGAGGACGGGCCCGGGCGGGTGGAGCCACTGCGCGTCGCGCTGCTCGGCTGCGGGGTCGTCGGCACCGCCGTGGTGCGGAGGCTGCTCAGCCATGCTGACGACTACGCCTCGCGGGTCGGGCGGCCGCTGCAGATCGTGGGCATCGCCGTCCGCACCGAGGGGGTCGACCGTTCCGACGTCGGTGTCGACGTCGACCTCTTCACCACTGACGCCGCGTCCCTCGTGGCGCGGGCGGACATCGTGATCGAGCTGATGGGCGGTATCGAGCCGGCGCGCACCCTGATCCTGTCCGCGCTGGAGCACGGCGCCGCCGTGGTCACCGCCAACAAGGCGCTGATGGCCGAGGACGGTCCGACGTTGCACGAGGCAGCCCGCCGCGCGGGGGTGGACCTCTTCTATGAGGCAGCCGTCGCCGGAGCGATCCCCCTGGTCCGGCCGCTGGTCGAGTCGTTGGCCGGCGACAAGGTCCACCGCATCACCGGCATCGTCAACGGCACCACCAACTACGTGCTCGACCAGATGGACCGGGCCGGCGCCGACTTCGACGAGGCGCTGAAGCAGGCCCAGGCGCTCGGCTATGCCGAGGCCGACCCGACCGCCGACATCGAGAGCCATGACGCGGCCGCGAAGGCGGCCATCCTGGCGTCCCTCGCCTTCCACACCCGGGTGAGCGCGAGCCAGGTGCACTGCGAGGGCATCACCGCGGTGACCCGTGAAGACGTGCGCGAGGCGCGCGAGCTCGACTGTGTCATCAAGCCGCTCGCCATCTGCGAGCGGATCGAGGACGCGTCGGGCGCCGTGGCGGTCAGCGCCCGGGTGTACCCGGCGATGGTGCCCCGGACCCATCCCCTCGCGAGCGTCCACGACGCGTTCAACGCGGTGTTCATCGAGGCCGCCGCCGCGGGCGAGCTGATGTTCTACGGCCAGGGCGCAGGCGGCGACCCGACCGCCTCAGCGGTGCTCGGCGACGTGATCGCGGCCGCCCGGCACGCGGTGACCGGCGGACGCAGTCCCGGGGAGTCGACTTACGCGGATCTGCCTGTGCTTCCTCTGGACTCGGTGCAGACCCGCTACCACATCAGTCTCGATGTGGCAGACCTGCCGGGCGTCCTCGCCGGCATCGCCGCGGTTTTCTCCGAGCACGGCGTGTCGCTGGAGAGCGTCCGGCAACGCCTGGTCTCCGGCGGCGAGGGCGAGCAACGGGCCAACCTGGTCGTGGTCACGCACCGGGCACCGGACGCGGCACTCTCCGCGACCGTCGAGGCGCTGGCAGCGGACCCCGCGGTGCACCGCCTGCGGTCCGTCATCCGGGTCGAAGGAGGGCTGTGATGGCCACACCGTGGAGAGGGGTCATCGCGGAGTACCGCGACCGGCTCCCGATCGTCCGGGACGCGCCGGTCGTCACGCTGGGCGAGGGTGGCACGCCGCTGATCCCGGCCGAGCACCTCTCGGAGCTGGTGGGCGCCGACGTCCATATCAAGTACGAGGGCCTGAACCCGACCGCGTCCTTCAAGGACCGCGGCATGACGGTCGCGATCAGCCACGCCGCGGGCGCCGGTGCCCAGGCGGTCATCTGCGCCTCCACCGGCAACACCAGCGCGTCGGCGGCGGCCTACGCCACCAAGGCGGGTATGACGTGTGGCGTCCTGGTGCCGGACGGCAAGATCGCGATGGGCAAGCTCAGCCAGGCGATCGCCCACGGTGCGACCCTGCTGCAGGTGGACGGCAACTTCGACGACTGCCTCACCCTGGCCCGTAAGCTTGCGGAGGCCTACCCCGTCGAGCTGGTCAACTCCGTCAACCCGGCCCGGATCGAGGGTCAGAAGACAGCGGCCTTCGAGGTCGTCGACGTGCTGGGGGACGCCCCCGACATCCACTGCCTGCCGGTGGGCAACGCCGGCAACATCACGGCATACTGGCGCGGCTACCAGCAGTACCTGCAGGACGCCGAGATGCCCGGGCCGGCAACCAGACTCCCGCAGATGTGGGGTTTCCAGGCGGAGGGTGCCGCGCCGCTCGTGCTGGGCCACCCGGTGGACCATCCGGAGACCATCGCCACCGCGATCCGCATCGGCAACCCGGCGTCCTGGCAGCAGGCGGAGGGCGCTCGGGACGCGTCCGGCGGCCGGATCGCCGCGGTGACCGACAGGCAGATCCTTGCCGCGCACCGCCTGCTCTCCAGCCGTGAGGGGATCTTCGTAGAGCCGGCCTCCGCGGCGAGCGTGGCCGGGTTGCTCGCGGCGCACGAGGCCGGCGAGGTGCCCGCGGGGGCACGCATCGTGTGCACGGTCACGGGTCACGGACTGAAGGACCCGGGGTGGGCGCTCAAGGACGAGGAGGGCAGCGACGTCGTGCCGACCCGCGTGCCGGTCGACGCGATGACCGCCGCGGCAGCACTCGGCCTGGGGGCCTGACCCGGTGCAGGACCTCGTCGCCGGACGCTCCGTCTCCGTCCGCGTCCCGGCGAGCACGGCCAACCTGGGCCCCGGTTTCGACTCCGTGGGACTGGCCCTCGGGATCTGGGACGAGTGCACCGCGACCGTGGCCGGTGACCGGCTCGACATCGTCGTGGAGGGGGAGGGGGCCGGGGGACTGCCCTGCGACGAGGGCCACCTAGTTCACCGGTCGATGGTGCGGGCCTGGCAGGAGCAGGGGGTGCGTCCACCCGCCGGGTTGCGCCTCCGGTGCCGCAACACGATCTCGCACAACCGCGGCCTCGGCTCGTCTGCCGCGGCGATCGTGGCCGGGGTGGCACTCGCGCACGGGTTGGTGTCGGCTGGCTGCCGGCCAGAGGTGGAGGGCGGCGGCGACGACATCGCAGCCGACCTCGTCGTGGACCTCGCCGCCGTCAACGACCTGGCGAGCGAGCTCGAGGGCCATCCCGACAACGCGTCGGCCAGTGTCTTCGGAGGGCTGACGCTGTCGTGGTCGGACGATGCCGCGACGACCCGGCGCACCCGGACGGTCCGCCTGGCCGTGCATCCCGACATCGTCCCGGTCGTCCTGGTGCCGACCGCAGAGTTGGCCACCGCCAGGGCGCGGGCCGTGCTGCCGACGAGCGTGCCGCTCGCCGACGCGGCCCGCAACAGCGCCCGTGCGGCGCTCCTCGTCGAGGCGATGACCCGCCGACCCGACCTGCTTCTGCC
>NZ_VOHR01000400.1 GCF_009192725.1 Segeticoccus rhizosphaerae
CGTCGGCGGCGCGGGAGCGCAGCGCCGCCACGGTCGGCGCGACCGACTTGGCCCGGCGGCCGGCCAGGAAGGCGCCGACCTCCCCCACGACGAGGTCCTCGACGGCCTGCACGGGGGGAGCGGTGCTCGAGTCGTCGAGCAGCTGCCCGACCTCGCGGAGGCCCACGAGGGTGATGCCCGCGAGGTGACCCACCTCGGGGTCGACATCGCGCGGAAGGGCCAGGTCGACATACACCTGGTGGCGGCCCGAGCGGGCGGTCTGCGCCGCGGTCACCGAAGCCGCGTCGATGACGTGTCCGACCGCCCCGGTGCACGAGATGACCAGGTCGGCGTCGGTCAGGGACTCGGCCAGGGCGCCCCAGGGGCGGGCCGACCCGCCGGTCGCGGTCGCGAGGCGCTCGGCGGTGGCGGCGGTGCGGTTGAGGATGACCAGCTCGCGAGCGCCCCGGCGGGACAACGTCATCGCGGCCAGGCTGCTCATCGACCCGGCCCCCACGACCAGCACCCGCTGCTGCGAGAGCGGCCCGAGGGTGGTCCCCGCCCGCTCCAGTCCCGCCTCGATGAGCGACCCGCTCACTCGGTCGATCTCGGTCTCGGCGTGGGCGCGCTTGCCCACCCGCAGGGCGTGCTGGAAGAGGTCGCCGAGGATGGAGGAGATGCTCTGCTGCCGCTGGGCACTGCGCAGCGCCTCACGCAGCTGGCCGAGGATCTGCCCCTCGCCGACGGCCATCGAGTCCAGGCCGCAGGCGACCGAGAAGAGGTGGGCGATCGCGCGGTCCTCGTAGTGCACGTAGAGGTGCTCACGCAGCCGCTCCATCGGCACCGACGTGGCACGCGACAGGGCCTCGCCGATCTCGCTCACCGCACCGTGGAAGGTCACCGCGTCGGCATAGACCTCGACCCGGTTGCAGGTGGCGACCACGACGGCCTCGCCGACGCTCTCGGCACGGTGCACGGTGTCGGCCAGTTGCGCGGCTCGCTCGGACGACAGCGCGACCAGCTCGAGCAGCTCGAGGGGCGCCGACCGGTGTGACAGCCCGAGGACCAGCAGACTCACGGGGCAACCTCCTCCAGGCCGAGGCCAGAGGCGAGGGCCTTGCGCTGTTCGTGGAACGCGAGGATCTGCAGCTCGGTGGACAGGTCCACCTTGCGCACGTCGACCTCGTCGGGCACCGCGAGCACGCACGGCGCGAAGTTCAGGATGGCGTGCACCCCGGCGGTCACCAGCCGGTCACAGACCAGCTGCGCAGAGTGCGCCGGGGTCGTGATGACGCCGATGGACAGACCTTCGGCGGCGAGCCGGTCGAGGTCGTCCAGCGCGCGGACGGTGATCCCGGCGACGGTGTCCCCCACCACGGCGGGGTCGTCGTCGACGAGCGCCACGATGCGGAAGCCCTTGGTGACGAAGCCGGAGTAGGCCGCGAGGGCGCGGCCCAGGTTGCCCATCCCGATGATGGCCACCGAGCGGTCCTGGGTGAGCCCCAGCTCACGGGAGATCTCCGCGGCGAGCAGGTCCACGTCATACCCGACGCCACGCACGCCGTAGGAACCGAGGTGGGACAGGTCCTTGCGCAGCTTGGCCGAGCGCACGCCCGAGGCGGCCGCGAGCTCCTCGGAGGAGACCGATCCGATACCCTGCCCGGCGAGGCTGCTGAGCGCCCGGAGATACTCGGGCAGACGCGCCACGGTGGCGTCGGGTATCCCACGACGAGCGGCGGGGTCGGCGGTCACTGGCGCACCGGCTCCTCTCTGTCGATTTAGGGCGCCATACCAAACGCCCGAACCGGAGGAATGAGGTCCCCCCCAGAGTAGGTCTTTGTGAACGTGCGCACAAAGTCGCGCAAACCCGGGCACTTCTGATAGGTGCGGCTCCGGGCCCCGCACGACACGCCGACGGCCCGGGTCGGCTGGAGCGGGCGTGTCAGCCGGACAGCGCCGACCGCAGCCGGTCCTCGTCCACCCGCCAGTAGTCGTGCTGCCGGCCGTCGACCAGGGTGACCGGGATCTGCTCCGCATAGCGCTCCCGCAGCGCCGGGTCGTCGAGGATCGACAGCTCGGTCCAGCCGACCCCCAGGTCGACGGCGACCCGCTCGATCACCTCCCGCGCCTGGTCGCACAGGTGGCACCCCGGCTTCCCGATGAGGGTCACGCGCGGCTCGTCGTCACTCATGGTCCTCAGCGTAGGTCGCCTCGGCCACCGGGCCCACCTCCGTGCCCGTATGCCGTGATCGGCCGCACGCCTTCGCCCTGACCTACGCTGAGCCCCATGCAGGGCGAGGCGCAGGAACAGCGGGAGCGCGTCGTCGCGCCCGGCGCCGAGGCCCTCGAGGTCTCGCCCACGATGGCGCCGGAGCTGGACGACGCCCTGGCGGTGCCACCGAACCCCCGTGCCGCGGCCTTCTTCGACGTGGACAACACGGTCCTGCGGGGGGCGAGCATCTACCTCCTGGCCAAGGGCCTGTGGCAGCGCGAGTTCTTCACGCTGCGCGACGTGCGGGCCATGGCGTGGAAGCAGCTGAGCTTCATCGTGCGCGGGGAGAACCTCAAGCACGTCCACCAGATCCGGGAGCAGGCGCTCGCCTTCGTCGCCGGGCACTCGGTCTCCGAGATCACCGGCATCGGCGAGGAGGTCTACGACGAGGTGATGGCCGCCAAGATCTGGCCGGGCACCCGTGCCTTGACCGCCATGCACCTCGACGCCGGCGAGGAGGTGTGGCTGGTCACCGCGACGCCGGTGGAGGTGGCCGCGGTCATCGCGCGCCGGCTCGGCCTCACCGGAGCGCTCGGCACGGTCGCGGAGAGCGTGGACGGCGTCTACACAGGGCGTCTGGTCGGCGACCCGATGCACGGACCGGCCAAGGCCACGGCGGTCGCCGCGCTGGCCGCGGAAAAGGGCTTCGACCTGGCCGAGTGCTCGGCATACTCCGACTCCGCCAACGACATCCCGATGCTCTCGCTCGTGGGGCACCCGTGCGCGGTCAACCCCGACGCGGCCCTCCGGACGCACGCCGTGAAGCACGGGTGGCGGATCCGCGACTACCGCACCGGCCGCCGGGCCGCCCGGCTCGGTGGGCAGG
>NZ_VOHR01000401.1 GCF_009192725.1 Segeticoccus rhizosphaerae
CGGGCCTGAGCCCGGCCCGGACCCGGCTGGTCGCCGGCACCGAGAACGCCATCCTGGCCGGGGCCGGCGTGCTGCTGGGCCTGGCCGGTGCCGTGGCCGCCGCGCCGATGGTCACCCACGCGGTGGCCGGCCACGGCTGGCTGGCTCGCCCGCTGCACCTGTCGCCGGCGGCCACCGCGGCAGCCTGCGCGGGTCTGGTCGTGCTCGCGGTCGTGGTCTCCCTGGCCCCGACCCGCGCGCTGCGCCGAGGCTCGTTGAGCCTGCGCCACGAAGGCACCACCGCAGCCCCCTCACGTTGGCGGCTGGTGCCGTTGACGGTCGGGATCGGCGCCCTGGTCGCCACGCTGCTTTGGATCCGGCCGGACACCGACCTGACCGGCGTGATGGTGATGCTCGGCGGCGCCGGCCTGACCGGCGTCGGCGTGGTGCTGGCCCTGCCCGTCGCTGTCGGCGTGGCGGCAAACCTGCTCATCCGGCGCCGGAGCGGCACCAGCGTGCGGCTGGCCGCGCGGCGCCTGCAGATCGAATCCGGCGCGGCGGTCCGGATGGCCGCCGGCGTGACGATCGCCGCATTCGTCATCACCGGCGCGCTGGGCGTGCTGACCGCGTTCAAAGCCACCCCGCAGTATCAAGCACAGCACCACGCCCTGACCCACGGCCCACAGCTGGACCTGGTCTTCCTGCCCGACCCGCCGTCCCTGGCGCCCGACCTCGACCCGCAAAGGGTGCAGCGACAGTTGCGGGCCACGCCGGGAGTCCGGGCGGTCATCGCGGACTACGGCATCCAGGCATCCTCCGGCACCTGCGGCCCTGACGACTTCTGCGGCGAGGTATTCGTAGGCACCTGCGACCAGCTCGCCCTGCTCCAGGTGGTGCCCGGATGCCGCGACGACACGATCTCCCTCATCAGTTCCGCGACCTACCCCCAGCACAGCCTCACTCACCCGATCACCCTGACCGGCAGCAACGGCCACCGAGCAAGTATCCAACCCACACCCACGGTCCTGGCCACCGACGAGGCCACCACCTACGACCGCCACCCCGGCACGCTGCGGTACTCACTGTTCATCCCCGCGGGCGCCTCGCACATCGCGTCCCTGACCCACGACCCGACCAGCTACCAGGTCCTCACCGGCCCCGGCGTCGTGGCCCGTCAAGCAGTCCAGGCCATCGGCGACAACCTCGGTGTCACGGTCATCCTTGACGACCTCGAGGACTACCAAGCCGTCCAGGGCTACCAGCTGCTGATCACCACCCTGGCCGTCATCGTCCTCGGCGTCGGTCTGCTCGCCGTACTGCTGACCACGATCGACCGCGCCATCGAACGTCGCCGCCACATCGCCAGCCAGGTCGCCCTCGGAGTCCCGGTACGGATCCTGCGCGGCAGCCAGCTGCTGCAAACCCTGATTCCCCTCTGGCTCGGCCTGATCGGGGCGGTCGGGCTCGGCTCGCTGACCGTCGCGGCCCTACATCACGCTCACCGGCGTCAGCGACACGATGCCCACCACGACCATCCTCACCGTGGGCACCACCGCCCTGGTCGCCGCGGCGATCATCGCCACCGTCACCCTGCCCGGCATCAGCAGACGCCTCACTCCCGACCTGCTGCGCCGCGAGTAAACCAGTCCGTCCTGCGAACCGCTTGGCTCGGGCATGGCCGGTCTCGAGGGGAGGCGTTGTCAGCGCAGAACGGAACTCCCAAGAGGTCCTGCACCGACGCGCCGAGGGCGTGCCAACCGATACGTTCACACAGCGTCCAGCGCTACTCCTTGCTCTGCTCGTCCGCCCCGTCCTCGGAGCCGGAGCCGAACGGATGCGTCCGGACGAACTGCGCCGTGTCGGTATACGCCCGCTCAATAAATTGCTCAAGCGAGCTGGTCTCGACCCTCCACTGCCCGCGACCGCCGACCTTGATCGCCGGCAAGTCGCCCGACCGCACCAAAGCATAGGCCTGCGCCGCGGAGATGTTGAGCACCTCGGCGACATCGGCCAACTGCAAGAACCGCGGGCCCGCGCTGCCCTTAGCACTCACGCCACGTCCCCCAAATCCGTAAGCCGCTCCAGAACACACCCCACACGTTGAGGACGCGTCATCAACGTCCTGACCTGCGCCGATGCCACCTCCCCAGGCCGGACCCCCAGATAATCGGACGACTCCACCCGCCACTGACCACGCCCGCCGACCTTGATCGCAGGCAGCTCACCGGAGCGGACCAGGGCATAGGCCTGCGCCCTCGAGGTCGCCAGCTCCTCGGCGACTTGGTCCAGCGTCATGAATCGGCCTGTCGACCGGGCTGACTGGGGCATGCACCCTCTCCTTTCTCAACCACGCGCTCTCACCCTGACACACCATTGTGGCCGCCGCGGTCGGCTGTGCTCCGAGTTGGGGCGGTCGCGCGTGACCGCCAGACCACCGTTGTGGCGCTCGCGGCCCGGCCGGTGATCACCGGGACCGGATCCGTGCCTTGGGGTGAGTACCCGCGGAAGGCAGGCACGGTGAGTGAGGCATGGATGAACGAGACGCGCGCACGGGACCTGGAGACCCGGGCGGAGCGCCGGTCGCAGGAGGTGGCCATCCAGGACGCGAGCCAGGACCGTGAGCGCCTTGCCGCCGACGCGGACCAAGATCAGGCCCGCAGCCGCGTCGAACATGAGCAGGTGCAGGCGCGGGCCCACGACGCCCCGGCCTGCGGCCATCACTCTCCTCCGCGCTGAACGGGCGGGCCCCACCGCAGCCGGATGGGCCGCCGGTGACCGGCCAGTGTTTTCGGTGACGAGGCCACCGCCGGTCAGGCGGGGACCCGCATCGGCCGGGACCGTGGCGTCTGACCCCGCAGCCGGCGGGCGCGGGCCAGGACGCGAGAGGTGGGCCGACCATTGGTAAGGAAGGCGGCCAGCTCGGGTCCCAGACCGGCGGCGATGACTACCGTGTCGGCCTCGGCCTCGGCCGCGCGGCCCGCCCGCTTCTGGCACCACGGCACCAGGTAGGACAGCGCCACCACCGCGGCGGCCCCCACCCCGAACAGGGTCCGGCCCTGGGCGGTGGCTTGGAGCAGGGCCACCGC
>NZ_VOHR01000402.1 GCF_009192725.1 Segeticoccus rhizosphaerae
CGCCGGGCCAAGTCGGTCGCGCCGACCGTGGCGGCGCTGCGCTCCCGCGCCGCCGACGTCGTGGCCGCAGAGCTCGTCCGCCTCGAGCAGCGCGCACCATCGCTGTCGGAGGAGGAGCGCGCCGAGGTGCAGCTCACCGTGCACCGGGTCGTCGAGAAGTTGCTGCACGCGCCGAGTGTGCGGATGAAGGAGCTGGCCGTGTCCGGGGCCAGCGGCGACTACGCGCAGGCCCTGCGCGACCTGTTCGACCTCGATCCCCACGACGTCGCCACCGTCTCGGTGCCGCCCGAGCAGGGGGGCCTCGCATGACGATCCGGCTCGGCACCCGCCGCAGCGCGCTCGCGACCGCCCAGGCCACCTGGGTGGCCGACCGGCTGCGCCAGCTCGGCCACGACGTCGAGCTCACTCCGATCACCACCTTCGGCGACACCAGCTCCAGGCCGCTGTCCGAGATCGGTGGCACGGGCGTCTTCGCCACCGGCATCCGCCTCGCCCTGCACCGCGGGGAGATCGACGTGGCCGTGCACTCGCTCAAGGACCTGCCGGTGATCCCGGAGCCCGGACTGCACATCGCCGCGATCCCCGTCCGCGAGGACCCGCGTGACGCCCTCGTCGCCCGTGACGGACTCACTCTGGGTGAGCTGCCGTCGGGCTCCGTGGTCGGCACCGGCTCGCCGCGCCGCGCCGCCCAGCTGGCCGCGCTCGGCCTCGGACTGCAGGTGCGGTCGATCCGCGGCAACGTGGGCACCCGACTGGGACTCGTCGCAGACGGCACCTGTGACGCCATCGTGCTGGCCCGCGCGGGTCTCGCCCGGCTCGGGCAGCTCGACGTGGTCACCGAGGTCCTCGACCCGCTGCAGATGCTCAGTGCGCCGGGCCAGGGCGCCCTCGCCGTCGAGGTCCGAGCCGACGACCAGGCGATGGTGTCGGCGGTGGCCGTCCTCGACGACGACGACACGCGTGCCAGCGTGAACGCCGAGCGAGCCGTGCTCGCCGCGCTCGAGGCCGGTTGCACCGCCCCGATCGGGGTCCTCGCCGAGGTCTCCGAAGGGGACGCGGGGCAGACCGAGCTGTGGATCCGTGCCTTCGTCGGCGCGGAGGACGGCTCGGCGTCCCTGCGCCGCTCGACCTCCGGACCGACATCCCGTGCGCACGCCCTCGGCGAGCAACTGGCAGCCCAGCTGCTCGAGGACGGCGCCGACCAGATCACCGCGCTGCACGACGGGCCCCGTCCCGGCGACCCGCCGACCGAGCCACCGGGGGCGGGTGCCCGCAACCGGCCACCCGCCGCCTCCACCCCTGCCAGCCCGGCAAAACCGACCCGTCCAGATCAACCTGCTCCGGAGCGTGCCCAGTGAGCCCCATCCGCTCAGCCGCAACAGGCAAGTCCACCGTCCGCAAGTCCAAGATGCCCGCCCGTGTCGCCTTCGTGGGCGCCGGTCCCGGCGACCCGGGCCTGCTCACCCTGCGGGCTGCCGAGTTCCTCGCCGCCGCAGACGTGGTGGTGATCGACCAGGTCAGCCGCGAGGACTTCGTGGCGCGACACGCCCCGGAGGGGGTCGAGGTCGTCGACGCCGGACACGGTGAGCACGGCCAGCCACTGACGCATGCGTCGCGCGCCAAGCTCCTCGTGCGCACGGCCAAGGCCGCCGGCACCAACGACGGCCACAGCGGGCTGGTCGTCCGGCTCATGGACGGCGATCCCGCGACCTTCAACGGCCTGGCCGAGGAGGCCCTCGCCTGCCAGAAGGCAGGGATCTCCTTCGAGGTCGTGCCCGGGGTCAGCGCCATCTCGGCCGTCCCGGCATATGCCGGGGTGCCCCTCACCGCGGCGAGCTCGCCGTCGCTGCACGTGGTGAGCGGCGGGGACACCAAGGTCGACTGGGCCCGGTCCACCGGCTCCAACGTCACGGTGGTGGTCCTCGGCACCCCCGAGAGCCTGGCCAAGGCCCTCGGTGACCTGCTCGATGCGGGTCGCGACGCGGCGACGCCGGTCGCCGTCACCGAGCGCGGCACGACCATCACCCAGGTCACCCACACGACGACGCTCGGCGAGGTCGCCGCGCTGATGAAGTCGGCCAAGGTGCAGTTCCCGTCCCTCGCCGTGGTCGGGTCGACGGTGGACCTGCGCGACCGGCTGTCCTGGTTCGAGACCAAGCCGCTCTTCGGGTGGAACGTGCTGGTGCCACGCACCAAGGACCAGGCCGGCAGCATGACCGCCCGGCTGGCCTCCTACGGCGCCACCAGCGACGTGGTCCCCACGATCAGCGTCGAGCCGCCCCGCACCCCGCAGCAGATGGAACGCGCGATCAAGGGGCTGGTCACCGGTCGCTACGAGTGGATCGGCTTCACCTCGGTCAACGCGGTCCGCGCGATCCGGGAGAAGTTCGTCGAGTTCGGCCTGGACGCACGGGCGTTCGCCGGGCTGAAGATCGCCGCGGTCGGCGGCGTCACGGCGCAGGCGCTGCGCGAGTGGGGCATCGAGCCTGACCTGGTCCCTCAGCACGACCAGTCGGCCAAGGGGCTGCTGGAGGCCTGGGCTCCCTACGACGACGTGCTCGACCCGATCAACCGGGTCTTCCTCCCCCGGGCGGACATCGCCACCGACACCCTGGTGGCGGGTCTGCAGGACATGGGCTGGGAGGTCGACGACGTCACGGCCTACCGGACCGTCCGGGCCGCCCCGCCGCCCGCACCGGTGCGCGAGGCGATCAAGTCCGGCAAGTTCGACGCCGTCTGCTTCACGTCCAGCTCGACCGTGCGCAACCTCGTGGGCATCGCCGGCAAGCCGCACGCCTCGACGGTCGTCGCGTGCATCGGCCCCGCCACGGCCAAGACCGCGGAGGAGCACGGTCTGCGGGTCGACGTCCTCGCCGCCGAGCCGTCCGCTGCGTCGCTCGTCGACGGTCTCGCCGACTACGGCCTTGGGCTCGCTCTTGCCGCGGCCGAGGCCGGCGAGAGCGTGGTGCGGCCGAGCGCTCGCAAGACGTCGTCGCGACGCCGCGCCAAGTGATCGACGACGGCGCCGTCCCCCGGGTCACACCGGCGGGCCT
>NZ_VOHR01000403.1 GCF_009192725.1 Segeticoccus rhizosphaerae
CCCCGGGTGCGCCGTCGCCGCCGCCGCCGAGCCTGACCGGCTCGTCCGGCCTCGCCGGATAGCCTTGCCTGCGTGACCTCGACGACGCGCGTGTTCGTGGCCCGGCTGGCCGGGCTCAGCGTCTTCGACCCGTTGGGCGACGAGGTGGGGCGCGTCCGCGACGTGGTGGTCAGCTTCGGCTCCGTCCGTCGCCCACCGCGGGTCATCGGGCTGGTCGTGGAGGTGCCGGGCCGCCGCCGGGTGTTCGTGCCGATGACCCGCGTCACGAGTGTCGATGCCGGGCAGGTCATCACGACCGGGCTGGTCAACATGCGACGCTTCGAGCAGCGCAGCACCGAGACGCTCGTGCTCGCCGAGCTGCTGGACCGGCAGATCCACGTGTCCTCTCCCGACGACGGCGAGTTCGACGCGACGGTCGAGGACATCGCGATCGAGCAGCAGCGCAGCCGCGACTGGGCCATCGTCAAGGTCTTCTGCCGCAAGGGCAGCCCACAGCGCGGACTCTCCCGGTTCGGGCGCCGGCGCGGCGAGACGGTGCTGGTCGACCTGCACGAGGTCTCCGGGCTGCACGAGCCCGACGCCGGCCAGGGCGCGGCCCGGCTGCTCGAGACGTTCGAGGAGCTCAAGCCCGCCGACCTGGCCGACGCGCTGCACGACCTCAGCCCGAGACGGCGCAGCGAGGTCGCCGCCGCGCTGCCCGACGACAAGCTCGCCGACGTCCTCGAGGAGCTGCCCGAGGACGACCGGGTCGAGATCCTCACCCACCTGGCCACCGACCGGGCCGCCGACGTGCTCGAGGCCATGCAGCCCGACGACGCGGCAGACCTGCTCTCCGAGCTGCCCGCCGAGACGGCCGAGCAGCTGCTGCAGCTGATGGAGCCGGACGATGCGGAGCCACTGCGGCGGCTGCTCACCTACGACGAGGACACCGCCGGCGGCATGATGACCACCGAACCGGTCATCCTCAGCCCCGAGGCCACGGTCGCCGAGGCGCTCGCGGTGGTCCGGCGAGTCGAGCTGTCACCGGCGCTCGCGGCCGCGGTCTTCGTCTGCCGGTCACCGCTGGAGACGCCGACCGGCAAGTGGCTGGGGCTGGTGCACATCCAGCGGCTGCTGCGCGAGCCTCCCCAGGCCGCGGTGGGATCGATCCTGGACAAGGACATCGAGCCGCTCATGGCCAATGCGCCGCTGGGCGTGGTGACCCGCATGATGGCCAACTACAACCTCGTGGCGGTGCCGGTGGCCGACGAGGAGGGGCGGCTGATCGGCGCCGTCACCGTCGACGACGTGCTCGACCACATCCTGCCCGAGGACTGGCGCGAGGAGCGGGACGAGGTGACCCATGGCTGAGCGGTCCCGCCGCTACGAGAGAGACGCAGCACGGCTCGACCAGCCGCGCGAGACGCGTCAGCCGTTCATCCGGCGCCCGAACATGGACCCCGACGCCTTCGGCCGGTTCGCCGAGGGCTTCGCCCGGTTCATGGGCACCGCCCGCTTCCTGGGCTACATGACGGTCTTCGTCATCGTGTGGATCGCCTTCAACCTGGTGGGCCTGTTCGGCCTGAAGTGGGACCCCTACCCCTTCATCCTGCTCAACCTGTTCTTCTCCACCCAGGCGTCGTATGCCGCCCCCCTGATCCTGCTCGCGCAGAACCGGCAGGACGACCGGGACAGGGTGACCATCGAGCAGGACCGGGCCCGCGACGAGCGCAACCTCGCCGACACCGAGTACCTCACCCGTGAGGTCGCCGCGCTGCGCATCGCCATGCGCGACATGGCCACCCGCGACTACCTGCGCTCCGAGCTGCGCAGCCTCCTCGACGACATGGACGACCGGTTCCGGTTGAGCGAGGCGAACGGTGACGCGGCGCGGCCCGATGGCGGGGTCGGCGCATCCGTCACGCGTGCCCGGCGCGAGCAGCCCGAGACCGGTCGCGGTCAACGCACGACCTAGCATGGGGGCATGCCCGCCCCTTCGCACGACGCCCTCATGGCGGCCCTCGCCACGGTCAACGATCCCGAGATCCGCAAGCCCATCACCGAGCTCGACATGGTCGAGTCGGTGGAGGCCACCGAGTCCGGTCATGTGGTCGTGACCGTCCTGCTCACGGTGTCGGGCTGTCCGCTCAAGGACACCATCACGCGTGACACCACCGCCGCCCTGGCGGCGGTCGAGGGCGTGACCGGCGTTGACGTGCGACTCGGCGTCATGTCTCCCGAGCAGCGCAAGCAGCTGCGCGAGAGCCTGCGCGGCGGCGCCGCCGAGCGCGAGATCCCGTTTGCCCAGCCCGGTTCGCTCACGCGGGTGTATGCCGTGGCGTCCGGCAAGGGGGGCGTCGGCAAGTCGTCAGTGACGGTCAACCTGGCCGCTGCGCTGGCCGAGAGCGGCCTGCGGGTCGGCATCGTCGACGCCGACATCTACGGCTTCTCCGTGCCCCGGATGCTGGGGGTCCAGCACAGCCCCACCCAGGTCGACGACATGATCCTGCCTCCGATCGCGCACGAGGTGAAGGTCATCTCGATCGGCATGTTCGTCCCGGGCAACCAGCCGGTCGTGTGGCGTGGCCCGATGCTCCACCGCGCCCTGCAGCAGTTCCTCGGCGACGTGTTCTGGGGCGACCTCGACATCCTGCTCCTCGACCTGCCGCCGGGCACCGGCGACATCGCCATCTCGGTGGCGCAGCTGATCCCCGGCGCCGAGATCCTCGTGGTCACCACGCCGCAGCAGGCAGCCGCGGAGGTGGCCGAGCGGGCCGGCTCGATCGCGCTGCAGACACACCAGCGCATCGTCGGCGTCATCGAGAACATGTCCTGGCTCGAGCTGCCGGACGGCTCGCGGCAGGAGATCTTCGGATCCGGCGGCGGTCAGGTGGTGGCCGACTCGCTGACCCGCTCGGTCGGGGCCGAGGTGCCGCTGCTCGGTCAGATCCCGCTGGACACCCGGCTGCGCGAGGGCGCCGACAACGGCTCCCCGGTGGTGCTGTCCGAGCCGACCACCCCAGCGGCCGTGGCGCTGCGTGGCATCGCCCGCGGACTGCGCACGAGGTCG
>NZ_VOHR01000404.1 GCF_009192725.1 Segeticoccus rhizosphaerae
AGCGCGAAGCTCGCGGCGCTGCCGCTGGGCTTCGCGGGCCGGACCGCGATCGGTCTCGGCAAGCGGGTCGGCGGACGACCCGCCGAGGTGGTCGCGGCGGAGATGCAGGCGCGCACCGCCGAGCAGCTGTTCAAGGTGCTGGGCGAGCTCAAGGGCGGCGCGATGAAGTTCGGCCAGGCCCTGTCGATCTTCGAGGCGGCGATGCCCGAGGACCTCGCGGGCCCCTACCGGGCCACGCTGACCAAGCTGCAGGACGCGGCGCCCCCGATGCCGACGAAGACCGTGCACGCCGTGCTGCGGGACGACTTCGGTCCGCGGTGGCGTAGCCGGTTCACCAGTTTCGAGGACCGGCCAGCGGCCGCAGCGTCGATCGGCCAGGTGCACCGGGCGGTGTGGGCCGACGGCCGCCCGGTCGCGGTCAAGGTGCAGTACCCGGGGGCCGGGCCGGCCCTGCTCAGCGACCTGAGCCAGGTCTCGCGGGTGGCCAGGGTCGCCGCGGGGTGGATCCCGGGTCTGGACCTCGCGCCGATCCTCGAGGAGCTGAAGGGCCGGATGGCCGAGGAGCTCGACTACCGGTTGGAGGCGACCTCCCAGGCGCAGTTCGCCGAGGCGTTCGCCGGCGACGAGACCTTCGCACTGCCGGACGTGGTCGACTCCAGCGAGCACGTGATCGTCAGCGAGTGGCTGGAGGGGCTACCGCTCTCGTCGATCATCGCCGCGGGCACGCCAGAGGTCCGCGACCAGGCGGCGACCCGCTACATGGAGTTCCTCCTCGCCGGCCCGCAGCAGGCGGGGCTGCTGCACGCCGATCCACACCCCGGCAACTTCCGGCTGATGCCCGACGGCCGGCTCGGCGTCATCGACTTCGGCGCGGTCAAACGGTTGCCTGACGGGCTCCCCGTGGAGATGGGCGAGCTGCTCACGCTCGCGCTCGAGGGCGATGCGCAGTCACTGCTGGAGGGCTTGCGCGAGCTGGGATTCGTCAAGTCCACGATCGACCTGGATGCGGAAGCGGCCCTCGCCTACCTCGAGCCGTTCATCGCCCCCCTGCGCACCGACACGTTCACCTTCAACCGGCCGTGGCTGCGCGGCGTGTTCGCCCACATCAACGACCCACGACGGCCGCAGTTCTCGGTGGGTATGAAGCTCAACCTCCCTCCGGAGTTCCTCCTGATCCACCGGGTCTGGCTCGGCGGCATCGGGGTGTTGTGCCAGATCGGCGGGCAGGTGCCGGGCCGGGCCATCGTCGACGACCTGCTGCCCGGAGCGGACCTGCCCCCGCTCTCCCAGGCATGACGAAGGCGGAGGCGCTTCGACCGGGTGGTCGAGACGCCTCCGCCTCAGGATCAACGCTGGTGACTCCCCCGTGGGATCACCCGCGTCGCTGTCGACGCTCGGCACGCCGGGCCTCCATGGCCACTCGCAGCGAACGCCGGCGGACACCCTGGTCCGTCTCCGTACCGTTGCGCTGGGCCATTCGGGCACGTGCCAGGTCCTCATACATGAGGTGATACATGGTGGAACTCCTTGAAAAGTCAAGAGATTGACGGTGAGGGGGACGCCGGTCGGATGCGTTGACACGCACCCGACCAGGTCCGGTCGTGAGGCCGGGACCACGCATCAGGCGGC
Organism: Segeticoccus rhizosphaerae; assembly: GCF_009192725.1. GTDB lineage: Bacteria > Actinomycetota > Actinomycetes > Actinomycetales > Dermatophilaceae > Segeticoccus > Segeticoccus rhizosphaerae. Next base: position 1,630 of record NZ_VOHR01000404.1, read on the forward strand.
CACCGTCGACTTGCGGGGACGCCCTCGCGGACGCTTCCGTGCGACGACCACGCCCTGGATGAAGAGCTGGCCGCCCCAGACGCCCCACGGCTCGGCGCGATCGAGCGCTCCGGCGAGGCACTGGGTCATGACCGGGCAGGAGCCGCACAGGCTCTTGGCGAACTCGACGTCCTCTGGCCGCTCGGCAAACCACATCTCGGGGTCGTTCACTCGGCACGGGATGTCCTCGCCGGCCTCATGCGCCTGGGCGTTCTTGTCGATCAGTTGCGATAGCTGCATCGGGGTGTCACCTCCAACGTGTCGTCGCCCTCGGTCCGAGGGCTGGTCCTGTTGTGTGTTCCGTGTCGCTCCAGGGCGGGGCAGGGTCTCTCCCGTGACCTCGGAGCTGGTGCTGCTCTTCATTGCTGGCTTCCTGGTGGTCTTGGGCGGCCTGCTCGACACACGAGAAAGGCCGCGGATCCCGGATGTCGGGTTCCGCGGCCTGGGGGTGACCTGGTCTGGAAGTGCTAGACGGGAGGTCTTCCGGAGCCGACGAACGCGACATCACTGTTGAGGGACTTGGGGGTGGCGTAGAACGCGAGGTCAACCACGACACGAGTCGTGTGGACCGCGGCAGCGCCGCCGATGGCGAATGCGGACACACCGGTCCCCTGACCCATCCCACTGATCGGCGAGATCAGGGCGCGGCCGGCAGCCTGCGGGCAGCCGACGAGGACGCGGGGCTTGTGCATCGCGTTCGACATCGTGGTGATCTCCATCAGGGCCAACCTCCTCATCTCGTCTCGTGGTGTTCCACAGCAGGCCATTTCGGCCCCTGTGCGGTTCGTACGCATGAAAGAGTAGAGCAGGCGGACCTACGGCGGCAAAGCATTTAACGAGAAATCTTCACGCTGGGTCGCTCACGGCGCGTCACTGTTCCTGAGTTCGGTTGCTGCAGAGCCCTTTTCGGCGATCTCGGCCGGGTCGGATCCGTCCAGAACCGCCAGTACGGACGCGCCGTAGCGCTCGAGCTTGCGCGTCCCGACCCCGGAGATCGTCGCGAGATCTCCCAGTCCCGCGGGGCGTCGTTCGGCGATCGCGGTCAACGTCGCGTCGGTGAAGACCACGTAGGCCGGCACCTTGGCATCGGTCGCGACGGCCAGACGCCAGGAGCGCAGCGCCTCGAAGGTCGCCTCGTCGTAGGTGGGTGGGCAGGCGCTGCACCGACCGACTTTCCGCTCGGCCGCGGTGTCCAGGCCGGTGCCACAGGTGCGGCAGAAGGCCGGACGCGCGGGCCGCGCCGCCCGGCCACGCGACCGGGACTTCGGCTGGGAGCGGGCCCCCTCCCCCAAGACGCTGGCAGCGTTGTCGAGGAACCGGGACGGTCGGCGCGAGGCGCGCCCGCCCGG
>NZ_VOHR01000405.1 GCF_009192725.1 Segeticoccus rhizosphaerae
GAGCCGTCCCCGTCCAGGTGGCGTCGGGGTCCACGAGCTCCGTGGCCGTCGGCACTCGGGCGGGGTCGCTCACCGACGGCGGGCCTTGCGCCGGCGGCGGGCGAAGCGGGCGATGACCGACTCCTGCACGTCGGTGAGGGGTGAGCCGTCCCCGTCCAGGTGGTGGCGGGTCCAGCGGCCGTCGCCGTCGAGGTGCCAGCTCGAGGTCTTGTCGCTCATGCCGCGCTCGAGCAGGTCGCGCAGCGAGGCGATGTGGCCCTCGTCCTCGACCCGCAGGAGGGTCTCCACCCGGCGGTCGAGGTTGCGGTGCATCATGTCGGCGCTCCCGATGTAGACGATCGGGTCGCCGTCGCCCCCGAAGATGAACACCCGGGAGTGCTCGAGGAACCGGCCGAGCACCGACCGGACCCCGATGGTCTCGGACAAACCGGGCACCCCGGGACGCAACGAGCAGATGCCGCGCACCCAGACGTCCACGGTCGCGCCCGCCTGCGACGCGGCATACAAGGCGTTGATGACCTGCTCGTCGACGATGGAGTTGACCTTCATCTGGATCAGACCGGGGCGGCCCGACCTGGCCAGCTCGGCCTCCGCGTCGATGTGCTCGATCAGCCCGGTGCGCACCGAGCGCGGAGCAACCAGCAGCCGCTTGAACTTGCTCCGTGGCGCGAGGCCGGACAGCTGGTTGAACAGCCGCGTCAAATCCTCGCCGACCTGGGGGTCACAGGTGAGGATGCCGAGGTCCTCGTAGAGGCGGGCCGTCTTGGGGTTGTAGTTGCCGGTGCCGACGTGGCAGTAGCGTCGCAGGCCGTCGCCCTCCTGACGGACCACGAGGCAGAGCTTGGCGTGCGTCTTCAGCCCCACCATGCCGTAGACCACGTGCACCCCGGCCTGCTCCAGCTTGCGCGCCCACGTGATGTTGTTCTCCTCGTCGAACCGGGCCTTGAGCTCGACCACGGCCAGCACCTGCTTGCCGTCCTCGGCCGCGTCGATGAGGGCGTCGACGATGGGCGAATCGCCGCTCGTGCGGTAGAGGGTCTGCTTGATCGCCAGCACCGCCGGGTCGTTCGCCGCTTGGTCGATGAAGGCCTGCACTGACGTGGAGAACGAGTCGTAGGGGTGGTGCAGCAGGATGTCCTTCTCCCGGATGGCCGCGAGGACGTCACTCGGCGCGGAGCGTTCCACCGGGGCCAGGTCGGGATGGGTCAGCGGGACGAAGCCCCGGTAGCGCAGGTCGGTCCGCTCGAGGTCGGCGACGAGGTTGAGCCCGGTGAGGTCGAGCGGGGTGGGCAGCCGGTAGACCTCGTCGGCGCTGACGCCGAGTTCGCGCACCAGCAGGTCCATCACGTGGTCGCCCATGTCGGAGGCGACCTCGAGGCGCACCGGCGGCCCGAACCGGCGCCGGGTCAGCTCGCGCTCGAGCGCGGTGAGCAGGTTCTCGGCGTCGTCCTCCTCCACCTCGAAGTCCTCGTTGCGGGTGACGCGGAAGGTGTGGTGCTCTCGCACCTCCATGCCGGCGAAGAGCATGTGCAGGTGCGCGGCGATGACGTCCTCGAGCGGCACGAACCGCGCGTGGTAGCGGTCGGACAGTCCCGACTCCTCGGTCGGGTTGGCCAGCTGGATGAAGCGGGGCAGCAGCGGCGGCACCTTGACCCGCGCGAAGTGCTCCTTGCCGGTCTTGGGGTGGACCAGCACGACCGCGAGGTTGAGGGACAGCCCGGAGATGTAGGGGAACGGGTGGGCCGGGTCGACCGCCAGTGGCGTGAGCACCGGGTAGACCTCGGCGCGGAACATCCCGTGCACGGTCTCCTGCTCGGCCGCGCTCAGCTCCTCCCACCGCATGATCTCGATGCCCTCGTCGCGCAGCTGCGGCCGGACCTGCTCGTGGAAGACCTCGGCGTGGCGACCCATCAGCTCGTGCGCCGCCACCGAGATCTGGTCGAGCACCTCGCGCGGCTCGAGCCCGGCGGGGGAGGCGATGGCCAGGCCGGTGGCGATGCGGCGTTTGAGCCCGGCCACCCGCACCATGAAGAACTCGTCGAGGTTGCTGGCGAAGATGGCGAGGAACCGGGCCCGTTCGAGCAAGGGCACCGCAGGGTCCTGGGCGAGTTGCAGGACGCGGTCGTTGAACTGCAGCCAGGACACCTCGCGGTCGAGGAAGAGCTCGGCGGGTGACTCGGTGGCCAGCACGTCCGGCTCGTCGGCGACGACCCGCATGAACCTGCCGTTGGACGAGCGTGGACGGGCCGAGGCGAGCGCCGAGATCGTGGACTCGACCGGCGCCTCCTCGCTGCCCGTCGCGGCATCGAGCTCGGCGGTGCCGTGCCGCTGCGTGTCCCCGTGTTCTGCCGTCATGTCCTCATGCTCCCACCGCGGGGTGCACCGGACGTGCGTACATCACGTCCACCGTGGTGCGGTGGAACCCGAGCTTGCCGTAGGTCGCTACGGCCGCCTCGTTGTCGCCGTCGACGTAGAGGGTGGCCTCGGACAGGCCGCGGTCACGCAGGTGCTCCAGCCCGAGGACCGTGACGGCCCTGCCCAGCCCGAGCCCCTGGTATGCCGGGTCGACACCGACCACGTAGACCTCACCACTGTCCTCACCCGGCACGACCTTGGTCCAGTGGAAGGCGGCCAGCGGCAAGGCCGCGGCGCCCTCGACGTGAGTGTCACGGCGGTCGTCCACGAGGATGAACCCCGAAGCGTCAAACCAGGTTTCGGCGATGCGTGCGTCGAGGTCCCGTCGGTCGACCCGGCCCTGCTCGGGGTGGCTGGCAAACGCCGTGGCGTTGACCGCCAGCCATCGCTCTTCGTCCGCGCCCACCTCGAAGGTGCGGGCGGCGAACCCCTCCGGCAGCCGCGCCTCGGGCAGCTCGGACCCGTCGCCCGACAACGGCCGGCTCATCTGCCACAGGTCGCGCACCGTCACCAGGCCCAGCCGCCCGGCCAGGCCGCGCGCCGCCTCGCCGTCGCCGTGGGCCCAGACGCGGACCCGTGGGGCCGCCTCGAGCAGCGAC
>NZ_VOHR01000406.1 GCF_009192725.1 Segeticoccus rhizosphaerae
GGGCGGCCACGGCCACCCCGGCCGGCGGCGGCCGGGCTGGGGCCCGTGCGACGTTCTCGATCCGCGAGGCCGCAGCGGAGCTGGGGGTGAGTGTGTCGATGTTGCACAAGCTGCTGAAAGAGCGCCGGCTGAGTCACCTCAAGGTCGGCGCCCGCACCCTGATCACGGCCGAGCACCTGGAGGAGTTTCGGCACGCGTCCGAGGTCCCCGCGCCCCAGACGCCCCCAGCTGCCATCCGACCAGTGGGGCGCTCGGTGAGGGCGTCGTGAGCCGTGGCGTGGCCAGGACCCGGGCTGCCAACGGCCGGTCCTCCATCCAGCGGGGCAGCGACGGTGGTTGGCACGGCTACGTCTCCATGGGACGGACCGACGCCGGCAAGCCGGTGCGGCGTCACGTGCGCGGACGCAGCCGTCAGGAGGTCACCGAGAAGGTCGCCGCGCTGGAGGCCGAGCGGGCCCGGTCAGCGCATCGGCCCAGCTCCAACCAGCAGCTGACGCTGGGACAGTGGCTCGACGAGTGGCTGGTGATCATCCAGCGCACCCGCAAGCCCAAGACCTTCGACACCTACACCAGCCTGGTCCGGAACCACTGCGGCCCGCTGCGATCGTCACCGCTGGCCCGGATCGCCGTCCGTGACATCGACGACCTGCTCTACCGGGTGGCCGGGCGCTCTCCTCAAAGTGCGGTCTCACTGCACCGGATCCTGCGGTCGGCGCTGAACACGGCCGTCCGGCGCGGACTGCTGGTGGCCAACCCGTGCGCCCACGCAGTCGTCCCCCGGGTGCGCGAGACCGAGCTCGAACCCTACTCCCTGAAGGACTGCCGGCGGATCCTGCTCGCCGCGGCCGAGCTGCCCAACCGCGCGAGGTGGTCGGTGGCGCTGGCTCTCGGGCTGCGGCAGGGGGAAGCCCTGGGGCTGAAGTGGGAGGACATCAACTTCGAGCAACATCAGCTGCGGGTCCGGCGACAGCTGCAGCGACCCAGCTGGCACCACGGCTGTGGCGAACCCGACCCCGACCACCAGCCCGCCAAGTGCCCCCACCGCACCGGTGGCGGCTGGGTCCTAGAGGAGGTCAAATCACGGGCCGGGCGCCGGACCCTGGCGGTCCCACCGCAACTGCTACAACAGCTGCGTGAGCACCGCCGCGGCCAGGCCGCCCACCGGCTCGCAGCCGGTCCCGCCTGGCATGAGCACGAGCTGGTCTTCCCCCGCCCCGACGGCCAGCCCCAACACCCCTCGGTCGACGCCAAGGCCTGGCGCGCCCTCACCCAGCGAGCCGGCGTCCCCCCGCTGCGCCTGCACTACGCACGGCACACCACGGCAACCATGCTCTTGGCCCAAGGCGTCGACGGACGCGTGGTCATGGGGCTGCTCGGTTGGTCGCAGGCCTCCCTGCTCACGCGCTACCAGCACGTCATCGATCCCCTGCGCCGCGATGCCGCGCAGCGCATCGACCAAGCGTACTGGCCCACGGCGGAATCGCCGTGACAGCGCCGCCGCCCGTGACGGAGCAGTGACTCGCATGAGCCTCCCGGGGCATCGCCCGACAGTAGACGACGGCAAGAGCCGCCCGACTGAAAGCGACTCACTGGCGGCTGGAGCCCCACGCTCAGGGGTATTCCAGGAGGGTCGGATTAACGCGAAGCTGGCATCTGGACAGACTCGCAATCGACGCGCTTGTGACAGGTTTGCTGACGTCCCTGAGGTGGGCGGGCACGCCAGCGAGGAGACTTCAGGAGCACAGGTTGGAGGGGCCGACGGACCGATGTACCTCGTCCGTGCCGTGGAGACCTCTCTGCGCTCGGGCTGAAGAGGCCGCAGGTTCAAATCCTGTCACCCGACTCGTGGCACGTAGGGCCTTGACCAGCGGAAACGCCATGACACGGCCCTGCTCATCGCACGGGGTTTGCCACGAGATTGCCACGACTCCCAAGCCGTGAACTCTCGAGGTGCACGCCGAGCCGTCGCCTCACCCGCCGCGTCCCCGGACAGCGCCCGCAAAGTCGCACACAGCTTGTTCACCGTGATGGTTGCGGGGTGCCGTATGACGTCCCCGTCCCGAGACGGCCAGCCGGACGGGGTATGCGGGACATCGACGGACTGGTGCGCGGTTGGAAGCGTCGCTGACCTGGACGTTCACCGTTTGTGGTTCGGGAAACGGAGATGCGTCAAGAGCAACCCCTGATGGGGTGATCAGTCCGGCACGCGCTGGGCTTCGGGGACCTTTCGCTCACTCATCGGCTTCGCCTTCTTGGCGCTGGGGTAGACCATTGTCTGCTGCGCCGGCGCAGCGGGGACGGGAGGCGCCCGCCGAGAGGCTGTGCGGAAAGGGACCGCCGGGGTTCAGCGCTGGGCGCCGGCCGTCTTCACGATCTGGCAGTCGGAACCTGGCACGACCAGTCGTTCGTGTCCGTCGTCGAAGCGGACCATGTACGGCGGTTGCCCGTCTTGGCCTCTGACCTCGATGATCTGGCCTTCGGTATCGGGACTGCCGACCTTCTTGCCGCGGACGCGCAGTCGATCTCCGGCGCTCGCTTGCATGTCACTCACCTCCGCTGTCCCAGCGTAGGGGTCTCTGGCCCGTTCCGGCCATGGTCACCGGCGCGGCCTGACGGCTGTCAAGGGGCGCCGACCGTGGACAGGCCGCGCCAGGGGCTGCTCGGGCGCGGCCTGCCCCGGTGCGGGCGTGGTTTCCGTGGCCCGGCGCGCTGTGGGGAAGACCCGAGTTGCCGTACGGGCGTGGTGCCCAACCTGTGGTGGCACCGCAAGGAGCAGACGTTGCGCGCGGAGCCAAGCGGCCGCCCGTTGCTGAGTGGTGTGGATCTGACTGGATCACCTCCTCCTCGTGCCTACCTGCTGGGAGTAGTCACCGCCTGTCCGGGTCAGGGCCAAGGCTTGCCCGTTTGCGGGGGTGAGCGTTGCCGGGTCCACTCGTCCAGACCGGGACGGGTCGGTCGGGCGCCCGGCGCGCGGGGCCGGTGCCCCGGGGTGCCGGCCGGGTGGTGGTC
>NZ_VOHR01000407.1 GCF_009192725.1 Segeticoccus rhizosphaerae
GGCACCGCCGCAGGGCGCGCGGGTGGTCGTGGTGGCGCGTGACCTGCCGGTCGGGCACCGCATCGTCCCGGCCGATCTGCACGTGAGCCGGTGGCCGGAGGACCTGCGGCCGAGGGCCGGCTACGCACGTGTCGACGCCGCCGTGGGTGCCGTCCTCGCTGGTCCCATCATGGCGGGTGAGGCACTGACGACCGGCCGTCTGCGCGGCTCGTCCCTGCTCGACGCGCTCCCCCACGGACGTGTGATGGCTCACATTCCGCTCGCCGACGGAGGGCTCGCCCGGGCGCTGCGACCGGGCGACCGGGTGGACGCGATCTCAACCACGGACGGCACGGTGATCGGCCGCGACCTGCTGGTGCTCGCGGCCGGCGGCGAGCAGCACGACCACGGGGCTCTCAGCCCGCTGACCAGCGACGACGCGGTGCAGGGGCCGGGAGTCATGGTCGCCACCCAGCCGTCCACGGCTTTGCGACTCGCCGTGGCTCAAGGCGCCCAGACACCGGGAGTCGGTGTCATGCTGACGGTTCATCGCCCCGGGTAGGGCGACGCGCCGACCCATCGAGCGCGCGGGACACCCTGCTCTGGTCCGCTACAGCGACCGTCGCATTTTCCACTATCAGAAAAGGACACCCCAATGAAGGGTTTCAAGGATTTCCTCATGCGGGGCAATCTCGTTGAGCTTGCCGTCGCGTTCGTCATGGCGGCGGCGTTCGGTGCCGTGGTGACCGCGTTCGTCCAGATCATTCTGGACATCATCGGCAAGGCCGGGGGCACGCCGAACTTCTCCGAATACACACCGGGTGGCATCCACGTCGGCGTGTTCATCACGGCCTTGATCGCGTTCATCATCCTGGCCGCGGTCGTCTACTTCTTCGTGGTCAAGCCCTACGAAGCAGCTCGTGCCCGTTACGTCACCGAGGAGGAGCCAGCAGCGACCGAGATCGACCTGCTGGTGGAGATCCGCGACGCGCTCCAGGCTCGGCGATAGTCGGTCGCCGAAAGGCCAGTCGGACGGCCCTGCCGGACTTGCTGACCGACAGCTGACGCGCATCCTGTGGGGTGGGAGCCGGTGGCTCCCACCCCACAGTCATGTCCACCCGCGTCCTCGCCGGTCGCGACGGCCTCTCGTCGCACCTCCTGCTCAGCCCCAATGGGGCGGCCGTTGCTCGCGCAGCCAACGGTCCTGTGCCGACTCGTCCGGCCTCTCGCCCCATCCCTCATCGGTGTCGTCCGTGGTCGGCGAGAGCGGACCCGAGTCACCGCCCTGGGCCGGGCGCGTCACCCGCCGATGTCGCCGCCGCCCGGGACGGACCGGGCGATGCTCATCGCCAGAGGCCTCCTCCTGCACACGGCCTCGTTCGTCGTCGGCACCGTCAGGTGGGTCGGTCGTGGTCACGCCTGGTCCGCGCCCTCGGTGGGTTCGACCGACGCGTGCCGCGGCGCCTGCTGCCCGGCTTGTGAGCGGTCGGTGCGGGCGGTGCGCGACGCCTCCCAGACCTCGGCCGTGACCATGGCGACCACGCGCGCCGGGTCGCGGAAGACGTCGGTGGTCCAGATCCGCACGTGGTGCCAACCGAGCCGCCCGAGGTGCTCGACGCTGATCCGCTCGCGATCCCGGGTGCTGCGCTGGGCGGCTCGTCCCCGTCCGTCGCTCTCGATCGCGACGAGCAGCCGGCCCGGGCGGGCCGGATCCTCGATCGCGAGGTCGAGCCGGTGTCCGGAGCGGCCGTGGTCCTGGTGGACCACGAACCCCTCTGACCGCAGCCTCCCCGCCAGCTCCGACACCACTGGATGGATGTCGTCCGCCGACGGGGCAGCAGCGCGCTCGGTCGTGCTCGGCGCAACGGCCGGGGCGACTGCGTCCCCCTCTGCTGCCTTCGCACCCGTGGCGTCCGACGCGGCCAACACGCTCGCTGGCGGCGCGGGCGTCCGGTGCAGCGCCTGGTCCGGGTCGGCGGCGTAGCGCACGAAGTCGGCCACCAGTTGACTGCCAGGGGTGCTCGGCCCGGACCCTGCGCTGGCGGCACCGGAGTCACGCGGCGCGACGACCGTCATCCGCCGCCTGGCTCGAGTCGTGGCGACGACCAGCCGCGCCTCGTCCACCTCGTCACCGTCCAGCACGACGATGACCGCGTCCCGCTCCTCACCCTGCGCAAGGTCGGCCGCCTTGACGAAGGCCCGCTCGGGAGCGTCGTGCCGGAAGAATCCGGCGACCTCCGGAGCACGCGCTAGCTGGCGCGAGAGGGCACGTCCGACCGCGCGGTCCAGCGCCGGTCCGACCGCGACCACGCCGAGCGACTCGCCGGGATGTGACCTGGCGTGCTCGACGGCCTCGCGCGCCGCAACCTCGGCCAGGGCCTCGAGGCCCCTGCCCCCCGATCCTGCGTGCGCACCGTCGTCCGGTCGATCGACCGTGCGCAGCCGCACCGCGTCGCGGCCGATCGCCCCCGGCACGGTCGCCATCGACGCGCCACCGTAGACGCGCTGCGCCACGAAGGTGACCAAGCGCTCGTCCTCGGAGCGGTAGTGCCGCTCGAGCGTCCGGAGCGGGAGCACGCGGGCCAGGACCTCCATCAGGGACCGCCCTGGCGCTTCCTCGCGAACGCGGCGTGCGTCGTCGACTCCGGGCTGCCCCGAGGGCGTCTCGGCCACCACGGTGGAGAACTGCGCGGGGGGCGACTGGCGTCGGTCACCGACGGCGACGACGCGATCGGCACGGGCGATGGCCGAGACCGCGCGCGCGGTCGGGAGGTGGCCGGCATGGTCCACGACGACCACGTCGAAGCAGCGACCCGGCGGCAGGAGGGAGGCCACGGCCAGGGGGCTCATCGCCCAACACGGCCGCACTGCGGTCATGACGTCGACGGCCTCGCGCATCAGCTCACGCGGATCGCGGTGCCTGCGCCCTCGCGCCGCCTCGTCGCGCAGGAGCTGCACCTGATCCGGCTGGGCCGCCACGACCTCCGCCAGCCGGGCCGCCACACG
>NZ_VOHR01000408.1 GCF_009192725.1 Segeticoccus rhizosphaerae
CTCCCTGGCCTGCCTGGCCGGCGTCGCACCCTCGACCCGACAATCCGGCAAACACAAGGCGGTCACCTACCGATGGGCGGTGAACAAGGAGCTCCGCGATGCCGTCTGCGACTTCGCCGGCGATTCCCGCCGGGCCAACCCCTGGGCCGCGAAGCTGTACAACGACGCCATCACGCGCGGCAAGGACCATCCCCACGCCACCCGCATCCTGGCCCGAGCCTGGCTCGGCGTGATCTGGCGCTGCTGGCAAGACGAAACCGCCTACGACCCCACCCAACACGGCGCACTTCGAACACTGCTCAGCAACGCCAATGCCGCCTAACGTTGACACAGGGCTACTCATGCCGGGGCCCCCGCGAAGTATCGGAGCGCAGCGGAGAACTTCGTGGGGTGGGCTCATGCGCGCCATCGTGCCAGTCCGGACGGCGATCTGCGTACGCTGGCCCCGTGGAAGACCTGGACCGCAAGATCGTCGGCCTGCTCGCCAAGGACGGTCGGATGAGTTTCACCGACCTGGCCAAGGCGACCGGTCTGTCCACCTCCGCGGCGCACCAACGGGTCCGTCGACTGGAGGAGCGTGGAGTCCTGCTGGGCTACCAGGCCGTGGTCGACCACGGCGCGGTCGACGTTCCCCTGACCGCCTTCATCTCGGTGTCGCCCTTCGACCCCGCCGCTCCGGACGACGTCCCTGACCGGCTGCGCGGCCTGCCAGAGATCGAGGCCTGTCACTCGGTCGCGGGGGAGGAGAGCTACATCCTCAAGGTCCGGGTCGCGACTCCCAACGAGCTCGAGGACCTGCTGGCGCGAATCCGCTCGGCCGCGAGCGTCGCCACCCGCACCACCGTGGTGCTGTCGACGCCGTGGGAGGACCGGCCCACCCTCGGCCCCGGCGACTGAACGGCTCAGCAGACGGGCTCGACCGAGGCCAGGCCGATGGCTCGCGTGGCCCGCTCCAGCGTCGGCACCGCCACCGCCTCGGCCCGGCGACGGCCGGCATCGAGGGCCTCCCGCACGACGCCCGGTGCCGACTCCAGCTCGATGCAGCGGCCTCGCACCGGCTCGAGGACGGCGATGACGGCGTCGGCCACCGCTGACTTCAGCTCGCCGTAGCGGGTGTAGTCCTTCGCCAGCACGACAGGTGGACTCCCGGTGCAGGCCGAGAGGATCTCCAGCAGGTTGCTGACCCCTGGCTTGCCGGCCGGGTCGTAGCGGACGATCCCCTCCGAGTCGGTGACCGCGCGGGCCACCTTGCGGCGGATGGCTTCCGGCGCGTCCAGCATCCGGATGACGCCGGGTGCATCTTCGGGAGCGGACTTGCTCATCTTGGCGGTCGGGTCCTGCAGGTCGCAGACCCGGGCGGCCACCTCCGCCCGGCCGAGCTCCGGCACGACGAAGGTCTCGCCGTAGGTGCGGTTGAAGCGGATCGCGAGGTCTCGGGCCAGCTCGACGTGCTGGTCCTGGTCACCTCCGACCGGGACGCGGGTGGCGCCGTACAACAGGATGTCCGCCGCCATCAGGCACGGGTAGGTGAACAGGCTCGCCCGTACCGACCGGTCGCCGGAGCGCCGTGACTTCTCCTTGAACTGGATCATCCGGGACAGCTCGCCGACCGTCGCCGTGCACTCGAGCAGGTAGGCCAGCTGGGCATGGGCTGGCACCTGGGACTGGAGGAAGACGGTGCCCGGCGGCAGGCCGGCAGCAAGGAAGAGCAGCACCGACTCCCGTGCCAGTCGCGCCGACCTCGCAGCGTCGTGCGGTGTGGTCAGGGCGTGGAGGTCAGCGACGAAGAAGTAGGCGTCGTCGGGCTCGTCGACCGTGGCAAAGCGTTGCAAGGCGCCGAGGTAGTTGCCGAGCGTGAGTCGGCCGGACGGTGTGATGCCGGAGAGCGTGACCATGGAACGGGCCTTTCGTCGAGGTGGGCCACCTCGACGAACACGCCCGAACCTGAAAAGGGCCGCCTCGACGAGGCGGCCAGGGATGCGTGCGCACGCTGGAGGGGCCGCCGGTCAGGCGGCCCACCAGGACGTCGTGGTCACGTGCACGGCACCACGATAGCCCTCACCGGCTGATCGGCGCACAGCTGGCGCGGGTGACCGAAGCAAGATCGGTGGGTGAGAGCTCGACGTCGAACCCCCGACGGCCGCCCGAGACCAGGATCGTGTCGTGGTCGTTCGCCGACTCGTCGAGCACCGTTGGCAGGGCTCGTTTCTGCCCGATCGGGCTGATACCCCCGACGACGTAGCCGCTGCTCCGCTCAGCGTCGCCGGGCTCGGCCATCGCCGCCTTCTTCACCCTCAGCGCCGTGGCGATCGCCTTGAGGTCCAGGCTCCGATCGACCGGCACGATGCCGACGGCCAGCCCGTGGTCGGTGGTGACCAGCAGCGTCTTGAAGACCCGACCGGGTTCGACCCCGAGGGCCGCGGCCGCCTCCAGACCGAACGACCCGGCACCCGGGTCGTGGTCGTAGGTCAGCACCTCGAAGGCGATGCCAGCCCGGGTGAGCACCGTGGTGGCCGGGGTCCCCGCGTGGGTCGGACGTGCCCGCTTGCCCATGCCTCAGCGTCCGCGGGGCGTCACGGCCGCCGCGACTGCTCCGAGGTCGTCAGGCGCCCCCGGGGCCCCGGTTGCACGGTCCGAGCCGGACCGGTCTGGTCTCCTCACGACGCCCCTTCCTGAAGTGGTGTTGCCTGGTCGCAGGATACGGCTCGTTGCCGACGCCGCACCGCGGCGCGGCTCGACCGGTCCACAGGTGCCGCCGAGGTAGTTTTGTGGGCGCCCCAACACCCCCACCGGAAGACCGAGGCACCGACGCATGACCTGGAGCAGCACCCGGCTGGCCGTGTCCACGGCTGCCGTCGCGTTGGCCCTCGCCGCTTGCTCCGGCACCGCGACCTCGCCCGGCCCCGGCTCGGCATCCTCGCCCGCCGACCGGTCGGCCCCCTCCGCCACCCCTTCGACGGCGACCTCCT
>NZ_VOHR01000409.1 GCF_009192725.1 Segeticoccus rhizosphaerae
CCGTGGCCCCGCTCCTGGTGCTCGCAGTGGGCGCGGTGGTCGGCTGGTCCCAGGGCCTGCCGGGCTGGATCCCGGCGGCGCTGGTCGTGCTCCTGGCGCTCTCGCCGGTGCTGGCGGCTGACCGCTACCGGGGGCTGGGCCACGCCGTGGTCGGCGGTTACCTCGTGGCGAGCTCGGGGTCGCTCGCCCGTGAACGCAGTGTCCTCGAGCGCGACGGCATCATCGGCTGGAACCTCGAGCAGACGTTCTTCCAGCGCCGCGCCGGCCTCGCCACGCTCACGGCGACGACGGCGGCCGGTGACGAGGCCTACGAGGTCCTCGACGTGCCCCTGCCCGAGGCCGTCCGTCTCGCCGAGGAGGCCGTCCCCGGCCTGCTGCAGCCCTTCCTCACCGACGCCACCACCCGGCATACCTGACCCACCCGCCCCATCCGTCGCTGGGCGAAGGCGACGCATATGACGCCTTCTCCCAGCAACAAGCCGGGGTATGGCGGGTGGGCCTCACACCCAGCTGGGGAACCACATCCGCAGCTGCCACGAGCTGCGCGGGATCACCTCGGCGGTGTAGATCGGGTAGAAGAAGAAGAACAGCGCCACCGTCAGCACGAGGAACGCGCCCACGCAGACCGCGCCCACCTGCCGGCGCCGCACCGACTCGGAGGACCGACCGAGCACCATGCCCGCGACGAACACGACCGCGAGCACCACCCACGGCACGAAGGCCACCTCGTAGAAGGTGAAGATCGTGCGGGCCTGGTAGTGGAACCAGGGCAGGTAGCCGCCGACGAACCCGGCCAGAATCGCGCCGGCCCGCCAGTCGCGGCGCAGCAGCCACATGAACAGCAGGATGAAGATGGCGACGGTGGCACCCCACCACAGAGTCGGGGTCCCGATCGAGGTGATCGCCTTGCTGCACTCGGCGACCATGCACCCGTCGTGGCCTCTTTTGGGCCCCTCGTAGAAGAACGATGTGGGCCGCCCCTGGATCATCCAGGACCACGGGTTGCTCTGGTAGGGATGGCTGGACTCCAGGTTGACGCTGAAGTTGTACATCTCGATGTGGTACTGCCACAGCGAGCGCAGGCTGTCGGGCAGCCAGGCGAAGTTGCTCGAGTCGGGTCCGAAGGCCTTGCCCGAGGTGGCCGGGTGGGAGAGGGCCCAGGTGCGGTCGTAGCCGTCGGAGGTCAGGAACCACCCGGCCCAGGACGCCAGGTAGACGGCGCCGGCCGTGAAGACCATGGACACCACGGCATACAGCCCGTCCAGGACCACGGCGCCGACCCACCAGTGCCGCACCCCGGCCGCCCGCCGCGCCCCCATGTCCCAGAGGATCGTCATCAGGCCGAAGGCCGCGACGAAGAACAGCCCGGACCACTTGCTCCCGCAGGACAGGCCGAGGCAGATGCCGGCGACCCAGCGCCAGGGCCGCATGCCCATGCTGGGCCCGAACAGCATGGCCCGCTCGAGCCGGGCGCCGCCCTCGTGGCGGAGGGCCCCGACCCGGCGAGCCAGGACCTCGCGGCTGTGGTCGCGGTCGATCAGCAGCGCGCAGAAGCCCGCCAGCGCCCAGAACATGACGAACAGGTCGAGCAGTCCGGTGCGGGAGTGGACGAAGTGGTGGCCGTCGAAGGCGAGCAGCAGCGAGGCGATGGTCGCGAGCACGGGGGAGCGGAACAGCCTCCACGCCGCACGCCCGACCATGAGGATCGAGAGCGTCCCGCACACCGCGACGCCGAAGCGCCATCCGAACGAGTTGTCGATGCCGAAGATGTGCTCGCCCGCCGCGATGATCCACTTGCCCACCGGGGGGTGCACGACCATCTCGCCGGTGGTGCCGAACACGTTCGGGGTGCCCTGGGTGAACAGCTCGTCGGGCTTCTTGAGGTTGCTGCGGTTCGCCAGCTCGACGCCGTGCAGCAGGTAGGAGTAGCCCTCCTTGACGTAGTAGGTCTCGTCGAAGACCAGCTGGTGCGGCCGCCCCAGGTGCCACATCCGCAGGAACCCGCCGATCACCATGGCGATCAACGGCCCGAGCCAGCCCCACAGGATCAACGTCGGCGAGGTGGGTCGGTGTCCGAGGAGCCGCTCCCGCAGCTGCTCGGTCGCCGTCATGGCCGACATCGTATGCAGCGTGCCTGGCTCGGGTGCCTCCGGTCGCCGGGGCGTGACGAGGGTCGTCACGACACCCGAGGACCGGCCGTTTCGGTCATGCGGATGGTGCGCGCGGGGTGAGGGGACGGGGGTCCCACTCCAGCCAGGTGTCATACCGGTCGAGCCTGGCCAGGTCCACCACGTCGACGACCTCCCCGCTCCGGATGACCACGGCGACCAGGCCGCCGACGGTGGGGTCGTCGTAGGCCGGTGGCGGGTCGGTCGTCACGAGGGGGTAGGAGACCTGGGTGGCCTCGGCCATGATCCAGACCAGGTCACGGTCGGCGTCGGTGAGCAGCCGCGGCATCCGGGCCGGCTCGTCGGCCTCGGCGATGACCGAGGCGCCGTAGACGACCGGCAGGTGGCCGTCCGGCACCTCGGCGAGGGCGCGGGGCAGCAGGTCGAACATGTCGCCGTGCCGCAGGTCGATCTCGGTGTCGCGCACGCGGGCCAGGCCGCCACCGAGCCGGACCAGCTTGGTCGTCTCCTCCGGGTCCACGGCCGAGACCAGCCAGTCCGCGTCGTCGGGCTGGTCGGCGTCGATGGGATCGAGCTCGAGTCCGATCCGCTCGGCGATGTCGAGCTCGTCCGCGAGGCCGGGCGGCAGGCCCCCGCGGAGGTGGCACTCCAGGGTCACCGGGCCGTCGCCGATGGTGACGCGGCCGTAGTCGAAGCGGTAGAAGTCGGGCAGCAGCCCCAGGCCCGCGGCAGCGCCGAGCTCGATGAGCGCCAGCGGGCGGCCGTCGGCGTGCGTGGCCGCTGCCCAGGTGATGCCCGGGCGGACCTGGGCCCAGACCTGCGGGT
>NZ_VOHR01000041.1 GCF_009192725.1 Segeticoccus rhizosphaerae
CGCCTCGCGCGCCGCCGGCACCCGGCCGGCGCGCCGCACCGCGGTTTCGGCATGGGCCTCGGCCGCCACGACATCGGTCTCGAGGAACATCGCCGCCGCGACGAGGTGCTGCGCCACACCCTGGGCGTTCTCCTTGCTCAGCGTGCGTAGCTGCCCCCGCACCGCGCGGTCGAGCTCGTATCCGGTGATGCCCTCGGGTATCGCCGGCTCCGGAAGGCGTGGAGACTTCGGCGCCAGACGGGCACCACCGCGACGTTCGCCATCGCCCTGTCCCTCTCGCTGGTCCGGACGTCCGGACCGGCCTCCCTCCCGGCCACCCGTGCCCCGGGCACCTCTGGCGCCATCCTTGCCCTGTCGCCCACCTGTGGAGGGCCGGCCGCCCGCGGTGGGCCGACCGTCACCGCGCCGCTCAGCCCCACCCTCCGGTGCTCGACGCTGACCGTCGCCCTGGCCACCCCTCGCGCCTCGCGGAGCCCGTCCTCGACCTGCACTGTCCTGTGGCACGGAGTGCCTCCCTTTCACCTGGTGGACCGGGGCCGAAGCCGTCCCGTCGCTGCCTGCCTTCGCGCGGTGCGCGGAACGCAAAAGAGCCCTACCCGTCGCCGGGTAGGGCTCTTTCACAAAGTATGTCCGGCGGCGTCCTACTCTCCCACACCGTCACCAGTGCAGTACCATCGGCGCTGAAGGGCTTAGCTTCCGGGTTCGGAATGGAGCCGGGCGTTTCCCCTTCGCTATGACCGCCGTAACTCTATGGAGATATCAAGTCATGCGAGATCTTCAGTGGATCTCACGGTTCCCGACCGTACCTCGGGAACCACACAGTGGACGCGTAGCATCTTTGTATCAAGTTATCGGCTTATTAGTACCGGTCAGCTTCATGCATTACTGCACTTCCACATCCGGCCTATCAACCCAGTGGTCTAGCTGGGAGCCTCTCGGGGTAAACCCCATGGAAACCTCATCTTGAAGTGTGCTTCCCGCTTAGATGCTTTCAGCGGTTATCACTTCCGAACGTAGCTAATCAGCGGTGCTCTTGGCAGAACAACTGACACACCAGAGGTTCGTCCAT
Organism: Segeticoccus rhizosphaerae; assembly: GCF_009192725.1. GTDB lineage: Bacteria > Actinomycetota > Actinomycetes > Actinomycetales > Dermatophilaceae > Segeticoccus > Segeticoccus rhizosphaerae. The sequence continues at coordinate 1,070 of NZ_VOHR01000041.1, forward strand.
CCCGGTCCTCTCGTACTAGGGATAGATCTTCTCAAGTTTCCTACGCGCACAGCGGATAGGGACCGAACTGTCTCACGACGTTCTAAACCCAGCTCGCGTACCGCTTTAATGGGCGAACAGCCCAACCCTTGGGACCTACTCCAGCCCCAGGATGCGACGAGCCGACATCGAGGTGCCAAACCATGCCGTCGATATGAACTCTTGGGCAAGATCAGCCTGTTATCCCCGGGGTACCTTTTATCCGTTGAGCGACGGCGCTTCCACAAGCCACCGCCGGATCACTAGTCCCGACTTTCGTCCCTGCTCGAGATGCCTCTCTCACAGTCAAGCTCCCTTGTGCACTTACACTCGAAACCTGATTGCCAACCAGGCTGAGGGAACCTTTGGGCGCCTCCGTTACATTTTAGGAGGCAACCGCCCCAGTTAAACTACCCACCAGGCACTGTCCCTGGTCCGGATCACGGACCGAGGTTAGATATCCAGAACGACCAGAGTGGTATTTCAACGTTGACTCCACCGACACTGGCGTGCCGGCTTCAAAGTCTCCCACCTATCCTACACAAGCCGTACCGAACACCAATACCAAGCTATAGTAAAGGTCCCGGGGTCTTTCCGTCCTGCTGCGCGTAACGAGCATCTTTACTCGTAGTGCAATTTCGCCGAGTTCGTGGTTGAGACAGTGGAGAAGTCGTTACGCCATTCGTGCAGGTCGGAACTTACCCGACAAGGAATTTCGCTACCTTAGGATGGTTATAGTTACCACCGCCGTTTACTGGCGCTTAAGTTCTCAGCTTCGCTCAAAGAGCTAACCGGTCCCCTTAACGTTCCAGCACCGGGCAGGCGTCAGTCCGTATACATCGTCTTGCGACTTCGCACGGACCTGTGTTTTTAGTAAACAGTCGCTTCTCCCTGGTCTCTGCGGCCGTTCGGGCTAGGAGGTAAACTCCTTCACCCTCTGGGCCCCCCTTCTCCCGAAGTTACGGGGGTATTTTGCCGAATTCCTTAACCACGATTCACTCGATCGCCTTGGTATTCTCTACCTAACCACCTGAGTCGGTTTGGGGTACGGGCGGCTAGAACCTCGCTAGAAGTTTTTCTCGACAGCATAGGATCACCCTGCTTCGTGCATACGCACTCACTATCAGGTCTCAGGCACATGAGATGCGGATTTGCCTACATCTCGCCCTACACCCTTGGACGTGGACAACCATCGCCACGCGGAGGCTACCTTCCTGCGTCACTCCATTGCTTACCTACTACTAGATCGGGTCGTACGATCCACCAGCATCACTCCGAAGAGTTCAGCCGGCTTCTTGTACTTAGCATCAAAAGGTTCGGTATGGGCGGTTCTTCGCCGGTTCCGGAATATCAACCGGATGTCCATCGACTACGCCTGTCGGCCTCGCCTTAGGTCCCGACTTACCCAGGGCAGATTAGCTTGACCCTGGAACCCTTGGTTATTCGGCGGACGGGTTTCTCGCCCGTCATTCGCTACTCATGCCTGCATTCTCACTCGTGTGGCGTCCACGGCTGGATCACTCCGCCGCTTCGCTCGCCACACGACGCTCCCCTACCCATCAACACGCTTGGACCGTACAAGTACGGCCGGGCAATGTGTCAATGCCACAGCTTCGGTGGTGTGCTTGAGCCCCGCTACATTGTCGGCGCGGAATCACTTGACCAGTGAGCTATTACGCACTCTTTAAAGGGTGGCTGCTTCTAAGCCAACCTCCTGGTTGTCACAGCAACTCCACATCCTTTTCCACTTAGCACACGCTTAGGGACCTTAGATGGTGGTCTGGGCTGTTTCCCTTTCGACTACGGAGCTTATCCCCCGCAGTCTCACTGCCACGCTCTCACTTACCGGCATTCGGAGTTTGGCTGACGTCAGTAACCTGGTGAGGCCCATTAGCCATCCAGTAGCTCTACCTCCGGTAAGAAACACGTGACGCTGCACCTAAATGCATTTCGGGGAGAACCAGCTATCACGGAGTTTGATTGGCCTTTCACCCCTACCCACAGCTCATCCCCTCAGTTTTCAACCTAAGTGGGTTCGGTCCTCCACGCGGTCTTACCCGCGCTTCAACCTGGCCATGGGTAGATCACTCCGCTTCGGGTCTAGACCCAGCGACTCATTCGCCCTATTCGGACTCGCTTTCGCTACGGCTTCCCCACACGGGTTAACCTCGCCACTGAGCACTAACTCGCAGGCTCATTCTTCAAAAGGCACGCTGTCACCCCACAAGGAGGCTCCAACGGATTGTAGGCACACGGTTTCAGGATCTATTTCACTCCCCTCCCGGGGTACTTTTCACCTTTCCCTCACGGTACTTGTCCGCTATCGGTCACCAGGGAATATTTAGGCTTAGCGGGTGGTCCCGCCAGATTCACACCGAATTTCACGGGTTCGGTGCTACTTGGGATACTTCTCAGGAGTTCATGTCATTTCGTCTACGGGGGTAGCACCCTCTGTGCCGGACCTCTCAATGTCCTTCGACTATGGCACGAATTTCTTACTCCTTGTTGTCTTGGTAGAGACAACTGAAAAGTCCCACGACCCCGACCATGCAACGCCTACCAGCTATCACACATGATCGGTTTAGCCTCTTCCGCTTTCGCTCGCCACTACTCACGGAATCGCAATTGCTTTCTCTTCCTGTGGGTACTGAGATGTTTCACTTCCCCACGTTCCCTCCACTCGCCCTATGTGTTCAGGCGAGGGTGACTGGACTTGCCTCCAGCCGGGTTTCCCCATTCGGAAATCCACGGATCGCAGTCTGGTTATCGACTCCCCGTGGCTTATCGCAGATTCCTACGTCCTTCTTCGGTTCCTGGTGCCAAGGCATCCACCGTGTGCCCTTATAAACTTGGCCACAAAGATGCTCGCGTCCACTGTGTAGTTCTCAAGAAACGGGCGGAACCTTCACCGTGCCTGGCGCCTGCCGCATCCGCGGTGGTTCGACCATGGTGAAGGCCCTACCGGCTTGGCCGGCTGAGGTCGAGCTTGCGCCCGAAGCCCTCAGGACCCAACAACGTGCCAGGCGCTGCCATCCGGTCGGCGGTTTCCATGCTCCGAGGAGCTGTACTAACGGTCCGACACGAGTGTCAGCGCCAAATAATCGATGTTCCACCCTTGAGCTCCTGCCTCGAGTCATTCGCTCGAGCCAGGCTCTTGGATCTCTTGCGAGACCAAGTGCTCCTTAGAAAGGAGGTGATCCAGCCGCACCTTCCGGTACGGCTACCTTGTTACGACTTAGTCCCAATCGCCAGTCCCACCTTCGACGGCTCCTTCCTTGCGGTTAGGCCACCGGCTTCGGGTGTTACCGACTTTCGTGACTTGACGGGCGGTGTGTACAAGGCCCGGGAACGTATTCACCGCAGCGTTGCTGATCTGCGATTACTAGCGACTCCGACTTCATGGGGTCGAGTTGCAGACCCCAATCCGAACTGAGACCAGTTTTTTGGGATTCGCTCCACCTTGCGGTCTCGCAGCCCTTTGTACTGGCCATTGTAGCATGCTTGAAGCCCAAGACATAAGGGGCATGATGATTTGACGTCATCCCCACCTTCCTCCGAGTTGACCCCGGCAGTCTCCTATGAGTCCCCGCCATAACGCGCTGGCAACATAGAACGAGGGTTGCGCTCGTTGCGGGACTTAACCCAACATCTCACGACACGAGCTGACGACAACCATGCACCACCTGTATACCGACCTTGCGGGGCACCTGTTTCCAGATGTTTCCGGTATATGTCAAGCCTTGGTAAGGTTCTTCGCGTTGCATCGAATTAATCAGCATGCTCCGCCGCTTGTGCGGGCCCCCGTCAATTCCTTTGAGTTTTAGCCTTGCGGCCGTACTCCCCAGGCGGGGAACTTAATGCGTTAGCTGCGGCACGGATCTCGTGGAATGAGACCCACACCTAGTTCCCAACGTTTACGGCATGGACTACCAGGGTATCTAATCCTGTTCGCTCCCCATGCTTTCGCTTCTCAGCGTCAGTAGTGGCCCAGAGACCTGCCTTCGCCATCGGTGTTCCTCCTGATATCTGCGCATTTCACCGCTACACCAGGAATTCCAGTCTCCCCTACCACACTCTAGTCTGCCCGTACCCACTGCAAGCTCGAGGTTAAGCCTCGAGTTTTCACAGCAGACGCGACAAACCGCCTACAAGCTCTTTACGCCCAATAATTCCGGACAACGCTCGCACCCTACGTATTACCGCGGCTGCTGGCACGTAGTTAGCCGGTGCTTCTTCTGCAGGTACCGTCACTTTCGCTTCTTCCCTGCTGAAAGAGGTTTACAACCCGAAGGCCTTCATCCCTCACGCGGCGTCGCTGCATCAGGCTTGCGCCCATTGTGCAATATTCCCCACTGCTGCCTCCCGTAGGAGTCTGGGCCGTGTCTCAGTCCCAGTGTGGCCGGTCGCCCTCTCAGGCCGGCTACCCGTCGTCGCCTTGGTGGGCCGTTACCTCACCAACTAGCTGATAGGCCGCGAGTCCATCCCTTACCGATAAATCTTTCCACCCAGTGCGGATGCCCGTCTGGGTCGTATCCGGTATTAGCTCCGATTTCTCGAAGTTATCCCAGAGAAAGGGGCAGGTTACTCACGTGTTACTCACCCGTTCGCCACTGATCGCCTGGAGCAAGCTCCAAGGTCACCGTTCGACTTGCATGTGTTAAGCACGCCGCCAGCGTTCGTCCTGAGCCAGGATCAAACTCTCCGTTGATGTTTAGCTCCGAGACCCGAGGGCCTGCGGAAACAAAAACCCCGAAGGGCCGATTTTCTGGCTGAGCAGAACGAGTCGTTGCTGACTCGATCTTGTTCTACCAAAGGATTTTCGTTCGAGTTCTTTGGCGAGGGCCCGATGGGCTTCCCGCCGCCGACCTCGAGACGAGGTTATTGGCATCGATTTTTGGCACGCTGTTGAGTTCTCAAGGTTCGGACGCGCACCGTTCGCGGCCTTGTGGGCCTTGATCCGGGGCAACTGTTCCAACTTACTCTGCCTGACTCTTGGGCGTCAAATCCTTGCCGCTCCGGTGGAGCGGGGTGATTCTCGCGCGCTTGGCGTCTCGGCGTTCCCCCACTGTAGCAGGCTTCTGAGCCGGCCCCGACCGCCCTGTTCCGGGCGACCCGAAGCCCCGGCGAACCGGTGATCCAGGTGGGTTTGTTTACCCGCGGGACCGGCCACCGCGTGGTGTCCGTTCCTCCCTGTCGGGCTGACGTCGAGAACTTTAGGGGGCCCCTGAGACAAAACACAAATCCGCAGGTCAGAGGCCTTTTCGGGCCGCGGCCAGCGACTTGCGGCCGCGCCGTAGGAGCGCGACGCGTCCGTGCAGGAAGTCGTCCTCCCCGAGCACCGCGTCCGGATCGGACACCTTCGAGTTGTTGACCGACACTCCCCCTTCGGCAAGCACTCGCCGGGCCGCGTTGCGGCTCTCGGACAACCCGGTCGCGACCAGGGCGTCGACGAGCGTGCTGCCGACCGGCACCTCCCCGCCCGGCAGTTCGGCCGTGGCGTCGGAGAGGGTGTGGGCGTCCAGAACCCTCGGGTCGCCCTTGCCGAACAAGGCGGCGCTGGCCGCCTCGACCGCCTCCGTCGCCTCGAGGCCGTGCACGAGGGTGGTGATGTCGTGGGCCAGCCCCTTCTGAGCGAGTCGTCTGAAGGGCTCCTCGGCCACCGACTTCTCGAGCTCCACGATCTCCTCCCTGCTCCGGTCGGTGAAGACCCTGAGCAGCTGGATCACCGACGCGTCCTCGACGTTGACGAAGTACTGGAAGAACGCGTAGGGGCTGGTCATGTCGGCGGACAACCAGATGGCGTTGCCCTCGGACTTGCCGAACTTGGTGCCGGCCGAGTCGGTCAGCAGCGGGGTGGACAGAGCGTGCACCGTGGCACCTTCGGCACGGTGGACCAGGTCGACGCCGGCCGTGATGTTGCCCCATTGGTCGCTCCCGCCGGTCTGCAGCGTGCAACCGTGCGCGCGGTAGAGCTCGAGGTAGTCCAGCGCCTGCAGGATCTGGTAGCTGAACTCCGTGTAGGAGATGCCGTCCTGGCTCTCGAGCCGCGCCGCGACCGCATCCTTCCGGATCATCTGGTTGACCCGGAAGTGCTTGCCGATGTCCCGCAGGAAGTCGAGTGCCGACAGCGGTGCCGTCCAGTCGAGGTTGTCGACCAGCAACGCGGCGTTGTCGCCCTCGAAGTCGAGGAAGGGACGCACCAGTTCCTTGATGCGCGCCACGTTGGCCGCGGTCTGCTCCCTGGTCTTGAGCACCCGCTCAGAGGTCGGCTTGGGATCGCCGATCAGGCCGGTCGAACCCCCCACCAGGCAGATGACCCGGTGCCCCGCGCGCTGTAGGTGCCGCAGCACGACCAGCTGCACCAGGTTGCCGAAGTGCAACGAGGGCGCGGTCGGGTCGAAACCGCAATACACCGTGACCGGTCCCTCGCGGAGAGCCCTGCGCAGCGCCGACAGGTCGGTGGTCTGCGCCACCAGGCCACGCCACTGCAGCTCGTCGAGGATGTCGTTCACGATGTCGGGTTCCTTCCACTGGCCGTCCGGGTCGGTCCCAAGACTGCCCTATCCGCGCGAGGGGGTGCGACGCGGTTTGCGGGTTCCGCCGGGACGGTAGGCCGAGACGGTCCGCTCCCCCTCCAGCCAGAACCGCCAGGGGTATGCCGTGCCGTCGCCACCCGCGCCACTCACCCCGACACGGGGTCCAGTCGCGATCCGGGGCGCGCCATCGTCGGATCCTTCGGAGGGCAGGGGGTTGAACACCCGCATCGGGCTGCCGTCGGCGATGACGTCCAGGCCGTTCTCGTCCCGACCGAGGGCCAGTGCCTGGGCCAGACAGGCGGGCCCGCGGGCCAGCCCCCGGTCGGGCGCGCGTCCGCGTCGACTCCTCGCCAGGTCGAGGCCCTCCACGACCTCGCCGGCCCTCAGCAGGACTGCACTGGCCCGGCCCTCCTCCCCGCACACCAGGTTGCAGCAGTAGTGCATGCCGTAGGAGAAGTAGACGTACAGCCCTCCGGGCGGGCCGAACATGACGCGGGTGCGGGGAGTCAGCCCCCGGTAGGCGTGCGACCCCGGATCGCGCTCACCGTCATACGCCTCGACCTCGGTGAGACGCACCGTGACCCCGGCGTGCGAGACGTGGCAGCCGAGCAGGTCAGGCGCGACCTCGAGGACGGGTCGGTCGAAGAACGCCCGAGGCAACCGGTCACGCATGCCTGAGCTGTCCGGCCCGCCTGGGGCGTCTAGTGCTCGCGCCGCCTGATCTTGTTGCCGAGCCACACCAACGGATCGTAGTGACGGTCGACCACCCGCTCCTTCATGGGGATGATCGCGTTGTCGGTGATGGTGATGTTCTCCGGGCAGACCTCGGTGCAGCACTTGGTGATGTTGCACAGCCCGACGCCCTGTTGGTCCCGGGCAAAGGTGGCTCTGTCGTTACGCGCGTCCAGCGGATGCATGGCGAGCTCGGCCGCCCGGATGAAGAATCGTGGCCCGGCATACGCGGCCTTGTTGTCCTCGTGGTCCCGGATGACGTGGCAGACGTCCTGGCACAGGAAGCACTCGATGCACTTGCGGAACTCCTGGGACCGTCCCACGTCGACCTGCGCCATGCGGTACTCCCCGGGCTCGAGGTCGGCGGGCGGCTCGAAGGCCGGTATCTGGCGGGCCTTCTCGTAGTTGTACGAGACGTCGGTCACCAGGTCGCGGATCACGGGGAAGGTGCGCATCGGGGTGACCGTGATGGTGTCGGCCTCTTCGAAGATGCTCATCCGGGTCATGCACATCAGCCGGGGATGGCCGTTGATCTCGGCGCTGCACGAGCCGCACTTGCCGGCTTTGCAGTTCCAGCGCACGGCGAGGTCCGGGGTCTGGGTCGCCTGCAACCGGTGGATGATGTCGAGCACCACCTCGCCCTCGTTGACCTCGACGGTGTAGTCGACCAGCTCTCCCCCGTCGTCACCTCGCCAAACCCGAAAGTGCCCGTCGTAGGTCATGACTGGTCGTCCTCTCCCTGCCGCACGTCCTGGAAGTCCGCGAGTTCCTCTGTCGTGAAGTACTTCTCGAGCTCGGACCGCTCGAACAGGTGCATCAGGTCGTCGCGAATCGTGGGGACCTGCTGTCTGGTCAGCTGCACCATGCCGGTGGCGGGATCCAGGTGGCAGGCCAGGTTCACGCTGCGCCACTTGGCGTCCATGCCGGGGAAGTCCTCGCGTGTGTGACCGCCACGGCTCTCCTGACGCTCGAGGGCCGAGCGGGCGACACACTCCGACACCTGCAGCATGTTGCGTAGATCGAGGGCGAGGTGCCAACCGGGGTTGAACTGCCGCCTGCCCTCCACCGACAGGTGCGCGGCTCGCTCGCGGATGTCGGCCAGCTTGTCGAGAGCCTCCTGCATCTCGGGCTCGCGCCGGATGATGCCGACCAGGTCGTTCATCACCTGCTGCAGCTCCTGGTGCAACGTGTAGGGACTCTCACCACCCTCACGCTGGAAGGGTTCCTCGGCGGTGGCCGTCACGGCGTCGATCGAGGCGTCGATGACCGTCGGCCGGTCCTTGCTCGCCGCGGCCGCGTAGGCGGCAGCGCCCGCACCGGTCCGCTGTCCGAAGACGAGCAGGTCGCCCAGCGAGTTGCCACCCAACCGGTTCGACCCGTGCATGCCACCGGTGACCTCTCCGACGGCGAACAGCCCCGGGACCGAGGACGCCCCGGTGTCCGGGTCGACCTCGATGCCACCCATGACGTAGTGGCAGGTCGGACCGACCTCCATCGGCTGCGCGGTGATGTCGACGTCTGCCAGCTCCAGGAACTGGTGGTGCATCGAGGGCAGGCGGCGCTTGATCTCGTCAGCGGGCAGGCGCGTCGAGACGTCCAGGAAGACGCCTCCGTGTTCTGAGCCGCGCCCCTCCTTGACCTCGGAGTTGATGGCCCGGGCCACCTCGTCGCGAGGCAACAGCTCCGGAGGGCGTTTGTTGTGCTCCGGGTCCTCGTACCAGCCGTCGGCCTCCTCCTCGGTCGTCGCGTACTGGCCCCGGAAGACCTCGGGGACGTACTCGAACATGAACCGCTTGCCCTCGGAGTTGCGCAGCACACCGCCGTCCCCGCGGACGGACTCCGTGACGAGGATGCCCTTGACCGATGGTGGCCACACCATGCCGGTCGGGTGGAACTGCACGAACTCCATGTTGATCAGCTTTGCGCCGGCGCGCAGCGCGAGCGCGTGCCCGTCCCCGGTGTACTCCCACGAGTTGCTCGTCACCTTGAAGGACTTGCCGATTCCCCCGGTGGCCAGCACCACCGCAGGTGCATCGAACAGCACGAAACGCCCGGACTCGCGCCAGTATCCGAAGGCGCCGGACACCGGTCCATCGGGAGCTCCACCGTCGTGCATCAGCTCCGTGATGGTCAGCTCCATGAACACCTTCAGCCGCGCCTCGGCGTCGCCGAACTCCCGCTCGTCCTCCTGCTGCAACGAGACGATCTTCTGCTGCAGGGTCCGGATCAGCTCGAGACCGGTGCGATCGCCGACGTGGGCGAGGCGGGCGTACTCGTGACCGCCGAAGTTGCGCTGGCTGATCTTGCCCTCGGGCGTGCGGTCGAACAACGCGCCATACGTCTCCAGCTCCCACACCCGCCTTGGCGCTTCCTTGGCGTGCAGCTCGGCCATCCGTGGGTTGTTCAGGAACTTGCCGCCCCGCATCGTGTCCCCGAAGTGAACCTGCCAGTTGTCGTGCGGGTTCGAGTTGCCCATGGATGCGGCGATGCCGCCCTCGGCCATGACGGTGTGCGCCTTGCCGAAGAGGGACTTGCAGACGATGGCGACCCGGAGGCCGGCCTCTCGCGCCTCGATGGCGGCTCGGAGCCCGGACCCGCCGGCTCCGATGACCAGGACGTCGTAGGCGTGTCGCTCGAGGTCGGTCACGCAGTGCCTCCCTGCTGTCGGGTGGTGGCCGTCGCGGCCACGGTGGTCAGTTGAAGAAGCGGAAGTCGGAGAACGCGCCGCCCGCCACCAGGGCGATGTAGAGGTCCGTGACGACCAGAGATGCCAGGGTGGCCCAGGCGAACCCCATGTGGTGGGCGTTGAGGCGGGAGACCTGCTGCCAAAGGCCGTAGCGGATCGGGTGCCGGGAGAAGTGGGTCAGGCGGCCGGCCGTGATGTTCCGGCAGGAGTGGCAGCCCAAGGTGTAACCCCACAGGAGCACGACGTTGACGACCATGATCAGCGTGCCGAGACCGAACCCGATCCCGCCGCCCTTGCCGTGGAAGGCCTCCACGGCGTCCCAGGTGTTGATCAGGGAGATGATCACCGCGGCATACCAGAAGTAGCGGTGCGCGTTCTGCAGGATGAGCGGTGCCCGCGTCTCGCCGGTGTACTTCTTGTGCGGCTCGGCGACGGCACAGGCGGGCGGCGACTGCCAGTAGGACCGGTAGTAGGCCTTGCGGTAGTAGTAGCAGCTGAGCCGGAACAGCAAGAGGAACGGCAGCGTGAGGATCGCGAACGGGATCAGCGGCGGCCAGGCCCCGAAAGGGGTCCCGAACAGGCTGGACCCCGCCACGCAGGAGTCGCTCAGGCACGGTGAGGAGAAGGGCGACAGATAGTGGTAGGCGGGCACGAAGTAGTCCGACTGCATCGAGGCGCGGACAACCGCGTAGATCACCCACAGGGTCAGGCCGGTGACCGTGAGGACCGGCGCCAACCACCATCGGTCGGTGCGCAGGGTCCGCGCGCCGATCTTGGCGCGACCACGAGCATTGACCCCTTGTGCCAGATCCTGCGTCACGCTCTCAGCTCCTCGGGTGCTGGCCGACGCCCTCGTCGTCCACGTCGTCGCCCCACAGGGCCGGGTCGTAGTCGTCGTCGGGGATGAACACGATCTCGCCGGGAGCGCCGACCTTGCCGGCATCGCCGACCCCCGCGCCCCGCGCCACCAGATCGATGTCGTCGGCGATCCGCGCGATGTCGTCGCGGAGTCGTTGCACGTCGACGGTGGTGCCCAACGCCTCCTTCAGCCCCGCCGTGGCACGGCGCAGGCCAGCCACGTGCTCGACGGCTGTTGCGAGATGTTCGTTGACCGACATGAAGCCTCCAGAGGCGCTCGGGGGTGGCGCCCGATCCGCAGTATGCCGCACGTCACACACAAGGGGAAGGAACATGTTCGACACGCGCCAACCGGACCGCCCTAGGGCGCGGAGCCCCCGCGGAGTCAGTCACGAACCACCACCGGGTCGGCGCACCAGGCCCGGTGGGCAGCGAGCTGTGCCGCCACCACGTCGAGCTGCTCGCGCACCCGGGCCGGCGCAGTGCCGCCCTTGGCGTCCCTCGACGCCAGCGATCCCTCGATGCTGAGAACCGAGCGCACCTCCGGCGTGAGATCCGGCGAGATCCGCGCGAGGTCGTCGTCGGACAGGTCCCACAACTCGATGTCTCGCGACTCGCACTCCCGGACGCAGGCGCCCGCGACCTCGTGCGCCACCCGGAACGCGACGCCTTGGCGCACGAGCCACTCCGCCACATCGGTGGCGAGCGAGAACCCCTGCGGGGCCAGCGACTCCATCCGGTCGGTTTGGAACTCCATCGTCGCGACCATCCCGGCGAAGGCCGGAAGCAGCACGTCCAGGGTGTCGATGGCGTCGAACACCGGCTCCTTGTCCTCCTGCAGGTCGCGGTTGTAGGCGAGCGGCAGCGCCTTGAGCGTCGTGAGCAGCCCCGTGAGGTCACCGACCAACCGACCGGCCTTGCCGCGCGCCAGCTCCGCGACGTCCGGGTTCTTCTTCTGCGGCATGATGCTCGAGCCGGTCGAGAATGCGTCGGCCAGCTTGACGAAGCCGAACTCCTTGGTCGCCCAGAGGATCACGTCCTCGGCCAGCCGGGAGACGTCCACCGCCGCCATGGCGGTCACGAACGCGAATTCGGCCACGAAGTCTCGGCTGGCCGTGCCGTCGATGGAGTTCTCGACCGCGGCGTCGAAGCCCAGGTCGGCGGCCACGGCTTCCGGGTCGAGGCCCAGCGAGCTGCCGGCGAGTGCTCCGGAGCCGTAGGGGGACACGGCGGTGCGGCGATCCCAGTCGCGCAGGCGGTCGACGTCGCGAAGCACGGCCCACGCGTGGGCGAGCAGGTGGTGGGACAGCAGCACCGGCTGGGCGTGCTGCAGGTGCGTGCGTCCCGGCATCGCCACGGTGAGGTGCCGGGTGGACTGCGCCACGAGGGCGTCCACGACGTCCAGGAGGCGGGCGCCGCAGTCGCGCGCCGCCTGCCGCAGGTACATCCGGAACAACGTGGCGATCTGGTCGTTGCGGGAACGACCGGCCCGCAACCGGCCGCCCACTTCCGGCCCGGCACGCTCGATCAGTCCGCGCTCCAGCGCCGTGTGGACGTCCTCGTCGTCCTCCGCAGGGACGAACGCCCCGGACTCGACGTCCTCCCGGAGTCGGCGCAGCGCGTCCAGCATCGTGGCGAGCGCTTCGTCGTCGAGCAGCCCGGCGGCGTGCAGCACTCGCGCGTGTGCCCGCGAGCCGGCCAGGTCTTGGGGAGCCAGCCGCCAGTCGAAGTGGGTCGACTTGGAGAGCGCGGCCAGGGCGTCGTCGGGTCCTCCGGCGAAACGGCCTCCCCACAGGCTGATGCGGTCCTGGGGCTCACTCATGGATGGTCCTCCGGTTGCTGGTCATCGGGTACGGCGGTGGCGCGCGTCGTCCGCGCGGCCTTCAGTCTTCCTTGGGGCCGGCAAGCGTCAGCAGTCGCTCGGCGACCTCCGGCCCCTGGTGCTCTCCCGAGGTGATGATCAGGATCGTGTCATCGCCCGCGATGGTGCCGATGATGGCGGACTCGTCGGCGTGGTCAATGGCGGACGCGAGGTACTGCGCCGCCCCGGGAGGGGTGCGCGCCACCACCAGGTTGCCGGACGCCTGCGCGGTCACGAGCAGCTCTTCGAGCAGTCGCCTGAACCGGGTGTGGACCTCGGTCGCGTCCAGGGCGGCTCGAGGGGTGCGGTCGCCGCCCTCTCCCGGCACGGCATACACGAGCGCACGCCCCCGGCGGACCTTGACCGCCCGCAGCTCGTCGAGGTCGCGGGAGAGGGTGGCCTGGGTGATGTCGATGCCCTCCTGCCCCAGGTGGGCGAGCAGCTCCGACTGCGAACGGATCGGGTGCCGACCGATGAGGTCGACGATGAGCTGCTGTCGCGCGGCGCGGGTCTGGGCGATCATGCCTGCTCCACCAGCCATGCGAGCAGGGCCTTCTGTGCGTGCAGTCGGTTCTCGGCCTGGTCCCAGACCACGGACTGGGGCCCGTCGATGACGCTCGCCGCGATCTCGAGACCGCGGTAGGCAGGCAGACAGTGCAGGACGATGGCATCGTCCGCGGCCAGGCCGACAGCGGTCTCGTCGACCGAATACGCCGCGAAGGGTGTGTTGTCCGCGTCACGGCCCTTCTCCTGGCCCATGGACACCCAGGTGTCGGTGGCCACCACGTCCGCGCCACGGCACGCCGCGTCTCGGTCGGTGGTGACGGTCACGGATCCGCCTTGCTGCTGGGCGATCTCGTTGGCGCGCGCGACCACCTCCGGTCTCGGGTGGTGGCCCTCCGGGGCCGCCACACGGACGTGCAGCCCCGCGAGAGCTCCACCGACCAGGTAGGAGTGGGCCATGTTGTTGGCGCCGTCGCCGGCATACGCCAGGGTGAGCCCGGCGAGGCCGCCCCTGTGCTCCTGGATGGTCAGCAGGTCGGCGAGCGCCTGGCACGGGTGGAACTCGTCGGTGAGCGCGTTGACGACCGGCACCCGGCTCACGGATGCGGCAGCCTCGAGGCGCTCCTGGCCGAAGGTGCGCCAGACGATCGCCGCGCACTGCCGGTCGAGGACACGCGTGGTGTCCTCGACCGCCTCTCCCCGGCCGAGCTGGCTCGTGGCGCTGTCGAGCACCATGGGATAGCCACCGAGCTGGGCCACGCCTACCGAGAAGGAGACACGGGTGCGCGTCGACGGTTTGTCGAAGATGACGGCGACCGCGCGGGGACCCTCGAACGGCCGCGAGCTGAGCGGGTCGGCCTTGAGAGTCCGGGCGCGCTCGAGCAGGGCCAGCTGCTCCTCGTGGGAGACGTCGTCGTCGCGCAGGAAGTGCCGGGTCACTCGGGGCCCCCGCGAAGTAGCGGAGCGCAACGAAGCACTTCGTGGGGTGAGGTCATGCCGTCTCCTCGGAGGGTGTCGTGTCGAGCAGCACGGGCAGCGCTGCGACGAAGGTCTCCAGCTGCTGCTGGGTGATGATCAGTGGAGGCGCGAGCCGAATCGCGTCCGGACACACGGGATTGACGATGAAGCCCGCCTCCAGGGCACGCGCTGCGACGTCACCGGCGCGGGGCTCCGTCAGCTGGATCGCCAGCAGCAGCCCCTCACCGCGCACCTTGCGGACCAGCGGGTGGCGCAGCGCGGTGACTTCCCCGGCCAGCCACTCGCCTGTCCGTCGCACGTGGTCGAGCAGGCCCTCACGCTCGATTGTCTCGAGCACGGCCAGACCCACCGCTGCGCCCAACGGGTTGCCGCCGAACGTCGTGCCGTGCTGCCCGGGTTGGAGGAGACCCGCCGCCCGCTCGCCGAGGGTCAGCAGCGCACCGACCGGGAAGCCTCCGCCCAGCCCCTTGGCCACCGTGATGGCGTCCGGCACGATGCCGCTGCCCTGGTGGGCGAACCACGCTCCGGTGCGGCCGATCCCGGTCTGGATCTCGTCGACCACGAGCAGGGACCCGTGCGCGGTCGTCAACTCACGCGCCGCCTGCAGGTATGCCGTGTCCAGCGGTCGCACGCCAGCCTCACCCTGGATCGGCTCCAGCACGACGGCGGCGACCGTGTCGTCGACGGCGGCGGCCAGCTCCTCGAGATCGCCGAACGCGACGTGGACGACCTCTTCCAGCAACGGCGCGAAGGGCTCGCGGTAGGCCGGCTTGTGGGTGAGGGCGAGCGCACCCATGGTCCGGCCGTGGAACGCGCCCTCCAGCGCGACGATCCGTCGACGCCCGGTGCGACGGCTCAGCTTGATCGCGGCCTCGACCGCCTCCGTGCCTGAGTTGGTGAAAAACACCTTCGATCCGGTTGGGGCTCCTGCGATCTCGAGCAGTCGCTCGGCGAGCTCGACCTGGGGCCGGGTCGTGAAGAAGTTCGAGACGTGCGCGAGCTGCGCGGCCTGTTCGGTCAGGGCTCCGAGGACGGCGGGGTGGCCATGGCCAAGGGCGTTGACCGCGATCCCGCCGAGGAGGTCGAGGTAGTGCTTGCCGTCCACGTCCCAGACCTCGGCGCCCCGGCCGTGGTCCAGGACGGCGAGGGGCCGTCCGAAGACGCCGAGCAGCGACCGCTCGTAGCGCTCCTGCAGTGCGGTGCTGTCGGTCATGCTCTCGTCCCTTCCTGGGTGACCATGGTGCCGGTCCCCTCGTCGGTGAAGACCTCCAGCAGCAGCGCGTGCGGCTGCCTCCCGTCGATGACGTGCGCCTGCGGCACCCCCTGCCGGACCGCCCTGGTGCAGGCCTCCAGCTTCGGCACCATGCCGGCCTCCACCCGGTGCAGCATCGTCTCGGCATCCTCGACCGCGAGTGTCGACAGCAGGCTCGACCGGTCCGGCCAGTTGCCGTAGACGCCCTCGACGTCGGTCAGCACGACCAGCTTGCGGGCCCCGAGCGCGACGGCCAGCGTGGCCGCGGCGGAGTCGGCGTTGACGTTGAGCACGCTACCCGGCACGTCGAGATCTGGCGCCACCGATGAGACCACCGGGATCCGGCCGGCGGCCAGGATGTCTTGCACGGCATCGGGGTTCACGGTCTCCACGTCGCCCACGAGGCCCAGGTCCACCGGCGCGCCGTCGACCTGGGTGACGCGGCGACGGGCACCGAACAGTCCCGCGTCCTCGCCCGAGAGCCCCACGGCGAGAGGCCCGTGCTGGTTGACCAGCCCCACCAGCTCGCGGCCGACCTGCCCGGTGAGGACCATCCGGACCACGTCCATCACCTCGGGTGTGGTGACCCGCAGGCCGCCGCGGAACTCACTCTCCAGTCCGAGGCGGTCCAGCATGGCGGCGATCTGCGGCCCGCCGCCATGGACCACGACCGGTCGCAGCCCGGCATACCGCAGGAAGACGACGTCCTGCGCGAAGGCGGCCTTGAGCTCGTCGTCCACCATCGCGTTGCCGCCGTACTTGATCACGACCAGCGCCCCACGGAACCGCTCGAGCCACGGCAGCGCTTCCACCAACGTCGCGGCCTTGTCCCTCGCTGCGCTGCGATCCTCACTCGTCGTCGTCATGTCGAGCCCCACTGACCTGACTCCTCGCTCCGGTCCTCGCTGCGCTGCGATCCTCACTCGTCGTCGTCATGTCGAGCCCCACTGACCTGACTCCTCGCTCGCTCCGGTCCTCGCTGCGCTGCGATCCTCACTCGTCGTCGTCATGTCGAGTAAGCCGAGTTCTCGTGCACGTACTCGTGCGTCAAATCATTGGTCCACACCGTCGCCGAGGAGTCGCCCGCGTGCAGGTGCACGAGGAGGTGCACCTCGCGCCCGGACAGGTCGACCAGGGAGCGGTCCTCGCCGACTCCCCCACCGCGACACACCTGCATGCCGTTCATGCTCACGTCGAGAGCGGCAGGATCGAACGCCGCGGTCGTCGTCCCCACGGCCGCCAGCACGCGCCCCCAGTTGGGGTCACCCCCGAAGATCGCGCACTTGAACAGGTTGTTGCGGGCCACCGCCCGGGCCACCTCGAGCGCGTCCTCCTCCGAGGCGGCGGAGCCCACCTCGATGGCGATGTCGTGGTGTGCGCCCTCGGCGTCGCCGATGAGCTGGCGGGCGAGGTCGCCACAGACCTCGGTCACCGCTGACGTCAGCTCGGCAAGGCTCGGCGAGACCCCCGAGGCGCCGGACGCCAGCAGGAGGACCGTGTCGTTGGTCGACTGGCACCCGTCGGAGTCGATCCGGTCGAACGTCCGGCTCGTGGCGGCGCGGAGCGCGGCGTCGAGAGTGGTCGAGTCCGCCACCGCGTCAGTCGTGACGACGACGAGCATGGTCGCCAGAGCCGGTGCCAGCATGCCGGCCCCCTTGGCCATGCCACCGACTCGCCACCCGGACGCGGTGGCGGTCGCCTCCTTGCACACCGTGTCGGTTGTCATGATCGCCGTCGCTGCGGCCGTTCCACCGTCTGCCGCGAGGGATCCGGACGCCTCCGTCACGCCGGCCAACAGTTTGGGCAGGTCGAGCAGCTCGCCGATCAACCCCGTCGAGCAGACGGCCACGTCCGCTGCCGCGACCCCGAGCGACGTGGCCACGTGCTCGGCGGTGGTGTGCGTGTCGGCGAACCCCGGCGCTCCGGTGCAGGCGTTGGCGCCCCCGGAGTTGAGCACCACCGCGTCGACGCGACCGTCCGTCAGCACCTGCCGGCTCCAGGTGACCGGTGCCGCCTCGACCCGGTTGGAGGTGAACACCGCGGCGGCATCGTGCCGGGGACCGTCGTTGACCACGAGGGCGAGGTCCGGGCGGCCGCTGGGCTTCAGGCCCGCGGTCACACCGGCGGCCCGGAAGCCTTCGGCGGCAGTGACACTCACGCCGGGGTCCCGGGATGGAGCCGGAGTGGGGTGCTCTCAGCGGGATGGTTCAGATGGTTCATGGCGCCACTCCCACGGCGGGAAGGCCGAGAGTCTCATCGAGGCCCAGGGCGAGATTGGCGCACTGGATCGCAGCGCCCGCGGTGCCCTTGGTGAGGTTGTCGACGGCGGCGACGGCCACGACCCGGCCGGTCCTGGCATCTGTGGCGACCTGCACCAGCACCACGTTGCTGCCCAGCACGTCGGCCGTGCGGGGCCACTGGCCCTCGGGCAGCAGGTGCACGAAGGGTTCGTCGGCGTAGGCCCGCTCCCACGCCTCGCGGACGTCCCCCGCGCCGTGCCCGTCGGAGAGTCTGGCGGTGCACGTGGCCAGGATGCCGCGCGGCATCGGCGCCAGGGTGGGCGTGAAGGAGACCTTGACGGCGTCATCACCGAGACCGGCTGCCGCAGAGAGGTTCTGCTCGATCTCGGGCGTGTGCCGATGGGTGCCACCCACCCCGTAGGGCGACATCGACCCCATCACCTCTGCCCCGGTCAGGTGGGCCTTCGCGGCCTTGCCTGCACCGGACACCCCACTGGCCGCGACGATCACGATGTCGTCGCCGGACACGACGCCGCCCGCCAGGCCGGGGGCCAGGGCCAGCGTGCACGCGGTGGGATAGCAGCCGGGCACCGCGACCCGGCGCGAGCCGGCGAG
>NZ_VOHR01000410.1 GCF_009192725.1 Segeticoccus rhizosphaerae
CCGGACCCGCGCCGGTGACCGCAGCACCGACCAGGAGGGCCGACCCGCCGTCCGCGGCGAGTGCGCGTCGGCGGCCGAGTGCGAACGGCGGACCTCCCGCCGAGTCCAAGGATCTCGTCGTGCGGCGCGGGCTGGTCACTGCACTGCGTGGCCTCTCGCTGACGCTCGAGCCCGGCTCCGTGACGGCGTTGATGGGCCGCAACGGCGCGGGCAAGTCCACCCTGCTCGGTGCCCTGTCCGGGCAGCTCCAGCCGACCGGCGGCCGGGTGACGGTGAGCGGCCTGGTGCCGCACGAGACCCCGCCACGCGAGTTGGTGCGTCGCGTCGGCATGGTGCCGCAGGACGCCGGAGTGCTGCTCTACGCGGATTCGGTCGCCGCCGAGTGCCGCAGCGCCGACCGGGATTTCGGCGTTCCCGTCGGCACCACGGCGGCGCTGCTGGCCACGATCGGCGGCCCGATCGACACCGGCACCCATCCTCGCGACCTGTCCGAGGGCCAGCGACTCTCCCTGGCGCTCGCCATCATCCTGGCCGGCGAGCCCGGCCTGCTGCTGCTGGACGAGCCGACCCGCGGGCTGGACTACCAGGCCAAGTCCAGGCTGGTGCGCCTCCTGCGCGACCTCGCCTCGCGCGGGCACACCGTCCTGATGGCCACGCACGACGTCGAGATGGCGGCCGAGGTGTCCGACCGGGTGGTGATCCTCGCGGAGGGCGACGTGGTGGCCGACGGGCGCACGCACGACGTCCTGGCGGGCTCACCGGCCTTCGCACCGCAGGTCGCCAAGATCGTCCACCCGCTGCCGTTCCTGACCGTGGCCGAGGTGGAGGCCGCGTTGGAGGCCGCGTCGTGAGCGGCGACGACGGCGTGAGGACACGAGCGAGGCACGAGCGAGGCCCGGAGCGCCGAGGAGCGCGAACATCGGGCGTGAGCGGCGACGACGGCGTGAGGACACGAGCGAGGCACGAGCGAGGCCCGGAGCGCCGAGGAGCGCGAACATTCGACATGACCTTGGGCGCAGCGACGGCCCGGCGGCTCGAGCCGATCCGGCTGCACTGGCCGAGCACGGTGTCGCTCGGGCTGGTCAGCGGTGTCGGCATCATGGCGTTCGGCTGGCCCTTCCTCGTCTCGCCCGACTCCGGGCTCGCCCACGGCCAGGACGCGCCCTGGCTGTTCGGCGTGCTCCTCGGACTGCTCGGCCTGGTGGTCCTCGCCGAGATCGCCACCGGCGGACTGGACGCGAAGACGATCGCGGTGCTCGGCGTGCTCGCCGCGACGGGAGGCGCACTACGTGTCCTGAGTGCCGGCACCGCCGGCCTCGAACCGGTCTTCTTCCTGCTGGTGCTCGCCGGCCGGGTCCTCGGCAAGGGCATGGGGTTCGTGCTCGGGGTGCTGGCCATCATCACCGGCGCGTTCCTCACCGGCGGGGTGGGCCCGTGGGCACCGTTCCAGATGATCGCGGCCGGGTGGGTGGGCCTGGGGGCTGCGTTGCTGCCCCGCGCCTCGGGGCGGGTCGAGCTGGGCCTGCTCGCGGCATACAGCCTGGTGGTCGGCCTCCTCTACGGCGCGGTGATGAACCTCTGGTTCTGGCCCTTCATGGGTCCGACGGCTCCCCCGGGCGCCGGGTTCGTGCCGGGCGACGGCGTGCTCGACAACCTCCACCACTACGTCGTCTTCTACGTCGCAACCTCGTTGGGCTGGGACGTGCCGCGATCGATCCTGACCGCTGCGCTGGTGCTGGTGGCAGGTCGCCCGATCCTCGGTACGCTCCGACGTGCAGTCCGACGCGCAGCCTTCGACGCGAACGTCGGCTTCACGGAGTCGTCCAAGGAGTCGTTCAAGGAGTCACGGTGACCACCACGCTCGTCCTCGGCGGGGCCCGCAGCGGCAAGAGCCGGCACGCCGAGAGCCTGTTGACCGGGCAGTCCGGCGTCCACTACCTCGCCCCCGGTCCGCTGCCAAACCGTGAGGTCGACCCCGAGTGGGCCGATCGTGTTGCCGCACATCGAGACCGGCGCCCGGCCGGTTGGCGCACCGTCGAGACGACCAACCTGAGCGGAGCGATCATCGCGGCGCGCGGTCCGGTCCTCGTGGACTGCCTCTCCACCTGGGTCGCCTCGTTGATCGACGACATCGGCGCCTGGGACGACCCGGCCGCCACCAAGCACCTCGAGTCGCGCACCGCCGAGTTCCTGGTCGCGTGGACCTCGGTGCCCTACGACCTGGTCGCGGTGTCCAACGAGGTCGGTATGGCGGTCGTGCCCGCCACCGCCTCGGGTCGCCTGTTCCGCGACGGGCTGGGCCGGGTCAACGCCGCGGTCAGCGCCGCCAGCGATCAGGTCCACCTCGTCATCGCGGGGCGCGTGATGGACCTCTCGTCGCTGCCGGTGGTCGCGGACGTCTCCGGGTTCGCGGATGCCTGACCCGCGCCGGCCGCTCGATGGGTGACGCGCTGCGCCTGGCCTTCGGCACCCTGACGGCCGTCCCCGTCCCTCCTCCCCGCGACCTGGGACGCTCCGTCGCCGGTCGCGCGATGGCGCTCGCGCCATTCACGACGCTTCCCGCGCTCGTGCTGCTCGGTCTCTGGGGCTGGGCCGTGCTGGCCCTCGGCGCCTCGCCGCTGGTGGCGGCTGCCCTCCCGCTCGTCGTGCTCTCGCTGCTCACCCGCGCGATGCACCTGGACGGGCTGGCGGACACGGCGGACGGGCTCTCCGCCTCCTACGACCGCGCCCGTGGCCTCGAGGTGATGCGGCGCAGCGACATCGGGCCGAGCGGAGTGGCCGCCGTCGTCCTCGTGCTGGTCGTCGAGTTCGCTGCTCTTGCCGAGGTGTTCGCTGGGTGGTCCGGTCTCGTGCTCGGTGCCCTCGCCCTCGTCGCCAGCCGCCAGGTGCTGGCGTGGGCGTGTGCGCGCGGTGTGCCGGCCGCTCGGCCGGAGGGCCTCGGCGCCACC
>NZ_VOHR01000411.1 GCF_009192725.1 Segeticoccus rhizosphaerae
CCGCGCCGACCGAGGGCGCGACACCAGAGGGTGACCCGGCGGACGCAGGGGCGGCGGCCGCCCCCGGCGGGCGGTCGGCATACGCGCTGATGGGTGACCTGACCTTCCTGCACGACACCAACGGCCTGCTCATCGGCCCGGACGAACCGCGTCCCGACCTCACCATCGTGGTGACCAACGACGACGGCGGCGGGATCTTCACCACGCTCGAGCCCGGGGATCCCTCTCGCGCAGCCGATTTCGAGCGGATCTTCGGCACGCCGACCGGCACGTCGCTCGCAGACCTGTGCCGCGCGCACGGCGTCGGCCACATCCTGGCCGAGACACGCGACGAGCTGTCCGACGCGGTCAGCGAGCGGTCGGACGGCCTGCGGGTGGTCGAGGTGCCCGTCCCGCGCGAGAGCCACCGCCGCATGCACTCCCGGGTGCGGGCCGCGGCCCTGCAAGCGCTTCGGGGCAGCTGACCGCCGCCGCCTCAATCGCCGGCTGCACGACTGCTGGAACCGAAATCCCCTGCAAACGTGACTATTTCGTTGACGTCAGCAAAGCAAAACCACACGTCCCGACGGCTATGGTGTCCCGGACCAAGGCCCGAGCACTCGACGAAAGGACCGCGTCATGGCCTCCCACACCGCATCCCGCCCGCCTCCGGAGAGACAGGGCTTCTTCGAGGGCCGATACGGCCGGATGCTTCTGCCCGGTGTCATCCTGCAGTCGGTGCTCATCGGCGGCGGTTACGCCACCGGCCGTGAGATCGTCGAGTTCGGAGCGAAGTACGGCGCCCTCGGCTGGCTCGCGGGGCTCGGCATCTTCGTCGGTTTCGGCCTGATGGCCTTCCTGATGTTCGAGACGGCCCGGCGTTTCCAGGCGTTCGACTACCGTACCCTGCTGAAAAAGCTCATCGGGCCGCTCTACTGGACCTTCGACATCGTCTACATCCTGCTCGCGATCCTGATCATCGCGATCATGGCGGCGGCGACGGGGGAGATCCTCAACAGCACGCTGGGCCTGAACTACTGGGTCGGCGTCCTGCTGATCACCGTCGTCGTCGGACTGCTCAATTTCTTCGGCGAGAGCGTGATCGAGCGGTTCAAGTCGGTCGGCACGGTGCTGCTCTACGTCGGATACATCATCTTCGCCACGCTGGTGATCATGCGCAACTGGGACGCGATCGCGGAGACCTTCAGCAGCGGCAACCACTCCCTGCACCCGACCGTCAGCATCTGGGCCATCCTGTGGTCCGGCGTGCTCTACGTGGGCTACAACCTCGCGGTCTACCCGGCGGCGCTGTTCACCGTGCACCGGCAGACCCGCATGCGCGACACCGCCGTGGCCGGTCTGGTCTCCGGTCTGCTGATGACCATCCCGTGGTTCCTCACCTACGTGGCGCTGATGGGCTTCTACCCCCGTGACGACATCTTCGGCGCCACGGTCCCGTGGCTGGAGATGCTCGGGTCCGAGGGCGCCTGGGTGGTCGTGGTCTTCGGCATCGTCGTCGGCTGGACGCTGATCGAGACGGCGACCGGCATGATCTACGCCCTCGTGGCGCGGGTCGACCAGAACCTGGTCGACGTCGAGCGGCCCAAGATGAGCCGCTCCTGGGCCGGCGGAGTCGCAGTGGTCACCCTCGGGCTGTCGGTGCTGCTCGCCCAGGTCGGGATCATCGACCTGGTGGCCAAGGGCTACACGGCCATGGGTTACGCGATGATCGTCGTGTTCGCGGTGCCGCTGCTGGTGCGAGGCACCTACCTGATAGTGACCAAACAGGGCCGTGCCTTCACCGAGCCGACCGAGCCCGGCACCTACGAGAGGTCCGACGTGAGGGCCGACGAGGGCGAGCTCGACCCCGTCTGACCCGAGACCTGCCGGGTGCCCGGGGTCCCACACGTGGTATGCCGTGTAGCCACAGGGAGCCACAGGTAGCCACGGGTCGTATGCCGGGTGGAGGAGGGCAGTGTGCCTGAGCAGAACCGGGTCACGCCGGACGGCGAGATCGTCGCGATCCCGCTGCGCTGCGCCTGGACGGGCAACCGCGGCATCCTGCACGACGGGCACCGGATCCGCCGGTTCCACGCCGGCGATCTGTGGATCACCTGCGCGCTCGACTTCCGGGGGCGGTGGAGCGAGCAGTGGCTGCCGCACCACTTCACCTGGCTGTACTTCCACGACGAGGCGGTGTCGCTGGCGGCGGGGCACCGGCCCTGCGGCGAGTGCCGCCGGGGCGCCTACCTCACCTACCGGGACGCCTGGGCGGACGCACTGTCGGTGCCGCCCCCGTCGGCGGAGCAGATGAATCGTCAGCTGCACGGCGAACGGATTGTGCGTGGCACCCACATCCGGCGGGTGCACGCCATGCCGTGGCGCGAGCTCCCAGGCGGCGTGTTCGTCCGCACCGCTACCGGTCCGGCGGTGGTGGTCGACGACCACCTGACGACCTGGACGCCGGCCGGCTACGGCGCCCGGCGAAGGCGTCCACGCCGAGGCGAGGCGGCGGTGCTCACGCCGCCGTCGTCGGTGGCTGCGCTGCGCGCCGGCTACCCCGCCCAGCTCGACGACGAGGCTCGGTAGGACGAGCAGGATCCGCTGCCCAGCGCCTGCGGCCTCAGGGCGTGCCGGTGAAGGCGTCGCGCATCGGCACCAGCTTGGCGTCGGACTCGGCCAGCTCCGACTCGGGGTCGGACCCCGCGACGATGCCGCAACCGGCGAACAGCCGCATCCGGTCGGGATCGCCCGGCCCGACCGACCCGCAGCGCAGCGCGATGCCCCACTCACCGTCACCGCTCGCGTCCATCCAGCCGACCGGTCCGGCATACCGACCACGGTCCATCTGCTCCAGCTCGGCGATCGCCTGCGCGGCGACCTCCCGCGGCGTGCCGCACACCGCGGCCGACGGGTGCAGCGAGGCGGCCAGCAGATGGACCGTGGTCGGTA
>NZ_VOHR01000412.1 GCF_009192725.1 Segeticoccus rhizosphaerae
TCGCGGTCCGCGCCGCTTCTGCCCTCGCCCGACCCAGCGCTTGGCGGCTGGCCGCCGTGGGCGGCGTCAACACCACAGGGGCGCCGTCGAGCAGGAACCCGGGGCCGAGCGGGAAGCCCTTGCTGCGGCCACGGCGGTCCTCGAGGTGGACGACCTGCATGCCGCCGGCCTTCTCGACGCGCACGACCGCGCCGCACCAGCCCGTCTCGACGTCCTCGACCACGAGCCCGTGCTCGGCCTCCACCTCGCGGGCCCGCCCGCGCCGGGGAGCGCGCCAGTCGCCGGAGAGCACGTCGGAGCCATATCGGTCGGTCACGACAGGCGAGCGTATGTCGTGCCGGTCACCCGGCCGCGCAGGCCGGTCTCGGGCGTGTCCGCGAGGAGGGGAGGGACGACGTAGACTTGGCACTCGGCATACCTGAGTGCCAAGGTGCGTTGGCGTGAGTGACGACCAGTGGCCGCACACCCCCTCAGGTGAGCCTGCCGGCGGGACCGCGGACCGGAACGAGCATCGGGTGGGAGGTAGGCCCATGAGCGAGGAGCGACGTCTGGCGGTGCTGCGCGCCATCGTGCAGGACTACGTCCACACCTCGGAGCCGGTGGGTTCCAAGGCGCTGCTCGAGCGCCACCAGCTCGGCGTCTCGGCCGCCACCATCCGCAACGACATGTCGGCGCTCGAGGAGGAGGGGCTCATCGCCGCGCCGCACACCAGCGCCGGCCGCATCCCGACCGATGCGGGCTACCGCCTCTTCGTCGACCGGCTGGCCTCCATCAAGCCGCTCAGTGCGGCGGAGCGGGTCGCCATCGCGAGGTTCCTGGAGGGGGCGGTGGACCTCGACGACGTCGTCGACCGCACCGTGCGCCTGCTGGCGTCGCTCACCCACCAGGTCGCCGTCATGCAGTACCCCTCGCTCACGCGTTCCTCCGTCCGGCACATCGAGCTCGTGCCCATGACGGCCCGGCGGTTGATGGTGGTGCTCATCGTCAACACCGGGCGGGTCGAGCAGCGGATGATCGACGCCACGCGCGACATGTCGACGCCGGAGGGCCAGCGGCTCGTGGCAGAGCTGCGGCAGCGCATCAACGAGCTCGCCGTCGACCGCCGGCTCGGTGATGCCGCGGCAGAGCTCGAGTCGCTGCCGGGCAGGTTCGAGCCCGACGACCGTGAACTGGTGCGGGCCGTGGTCGGGTCGCTGGACGACGCCCTCGTGGAGGAGCGCGAGGAGCGCGTGGTGCTTGCGGGCACCGCCAACCTGGCCCGGTCGGGCACCGACTTCCCCCTGTCCATCGGGCCGGTGCTCGAGGCGCTCGAGGAGCACGTCGTGCTGCTGAAGCTGCTCGGCACCATGGGCCACGACGAGGAGGCCGTCGCGGTCCGCATCGGCGCCGAGAACCCGCACGCCGGCCTGCAGTCGACCTCGGTGGTGAGCACCGGTTACGGCACCGGACGAGTCGCCGGTCTCGGCGTCCTCGGTCCGACCCGCATGGACTACCCCCTGACAATGGCTTCGGTCCGGGCCGTGGCGCGCTACGTCTCCGACATCCTCGAGTCGTGACGCGCGTCCGGTCCGCCGATCCCGCCGCCCCAGAACTCCGACCAGCCCCTGAGAAGGACACCTGTTGAACGACTACTACGAGGACCTCGGCGTCAGCCGTGACGCCAGTGCCGAGGAGATCAAGCGCGCCTACCGCAAGATGGCGCGCAAGCTGCACCCTGACGTCAACCCCGGTCCCGAGGCCGAGGAGAAGTTCAAGCGGGTCTCGCAGGCGTATGACGTGCTGTCCGATCCGAGCAAGCGCGCGGCGTTCGACCGTGGCTCCGACCCCTATGGCGGCGCTGCGGGTGGCTTCGGCCAGGGCTTCTCGTTCAGCGACATCATGGACGCCTTCTTCGGTGGCGCCGCGGCCGGCCAGCGTGGCCCGCGCTCCCGGCACCAACGCGGTCAGGACGCCCTGGTCCGCCTCGACATCGACCTGCACGATGCCGTCTTCGGCGGGGAGCAGGAGGTCACCATCGACACCGCGGTCGAGTGCTCGACCTGCCACGGCGACGGTTCGCAACCGGGCTCCGGCACCCGCACCTGCGACATCTGCGGCGGCCGCGGCGAGGTGCAACAGGTCCAGCGCTCGTTCCTGGGCCAGGTCATGACCTCCCGTCCGTGCGTGGCCTGCCAGGGGTTCGGCACCGTGATCAGCAACCCGTGCTTCGAGTGCTCCGGCGACGGCCGGGTGCGGACCCGGCGCACCCTCAAGCTGAGGGTGCCTGCCGGTGTCGACACAGGCACCCGCATCCAGCTGGCCGGCGAGGGTGAGGTCGGGCCCGGCGCCGGACCGGCCGGCGACCTCTACGTCGAGATCAACGTGCGCCCGCACGAGGTCTTCCAGCGACGCGGCGATGACCTGCACTGCACCATCGAGCTGCCGATGACCGCTGCGGCGCTGGGCACGAGCCTCAAGCTCGACACCCTCGACGGCAAGAGCGACCTGGACATCGCGGCCGGGACCCAGTCGGGCGACGTGGTGACCATGCGCTCGCTCGGGGTGACCCATCTGCGCGGCAGTGGCCGCGGCGACCTCATCGCACACATCGAGGTGCAGACGCCGACCCGGCTGGATGCCGAGCAGGAGGAGCTGCTGCAGCGGCTGGCCGAGCTGCGCGGGGAGGAGCGGCCGGAGGGTCGGCTGACGCCCAACTCCCACGGCCTCTTCGGCAAGCTGCGCGGCGCCTTCATGGGCAAGTAGCACGGCCGCATGACCGCCCCGCTGTTCTTCCTCGACGAGGGTCGGCTGAGCGACACGGCTGCCGGCGACGAGGTCCGGCTGACCGGCGACGAGGGCCGCCACGCGGCGACCGTCCGACGGCTGGCCGTGGGTGAGGCCGTGCTGCTGGCCGACGGCAGCGGGCGGGTC
>NZ_VOHR01000413.1 GCF_009192725.1 Segeticoccus rhizosphaerae
TGCCCGCCTCACCGAGCCAGTCGCCGCCGAGGGCGCGCGCCTCGATGGCCCCGTCGGTGAAGGCCGGCCCGGCGGAGGCGCCGCCACCGCCGGCCATCACGTCGCGGGCGGCCTGCTTGGCGCTCTCGACGTCGGGCTGGTCGAACGGGTTGATGCCGAGGAGTCGACCGGCCGTCGCGACGGCGGCCTCCCAGAGCAGCAGCTGTGCGCCGAGTGTGCCGGACACGCCCACCGAGTCGCCCTCGACGACCTGCTCGTCGGACTGTTCGGCCGGCTGGAGCAGCACCACGAGCTCGTCGGCGGCCAGCTCGGGGCCGGAAGGGCCGCCCGTGCCGACCACGACCGGCAGGAGTCCCGTGCCGTTCTTGCCGGTGCTCTCGGCAATCAGCTGCTCGGCCCAGTCGCCGAAGCCGATGATCTCGGTGCCCGCATCGCGCAGGAGGAGCTTGTCGCGCAGGGGGTCGGTGCCGCCGAGCGCTGCGCCGAGGCGCAGCGCAGGGTTGGCCTCGTCGTCCGCGGCCAGCAGGTCGGCCACCGCCTCGGCGTCGTCCAGCAGCGCCTCGATGTCGGCACCGGCCAAACCGCTCGGCACCAGTCCGAAGGCCGTGAGGGCTGAATAGCGCCCACCCACATCGGGATCGGCGTTGACCACGCGGTATCCCGCGGCTCGGGCCGCCTCATCCATCGGGCTGCCCGGGTCGGTGACGATGACGATCCGCTCGGTCGGATCGATGCCCGCCTCGGTGAACGCGTGCTCGTAGGCCCGCTTCTGCGAGTCGGTCTCGACCGTGGAGCCGGACTTGCTCGACACCACCACGACGGTCCGGTCCAGACGGTCCTCGAGCGCGGCCCGGACGTAGTCCGGGTCCGAGGAGTCGAGCACGGTGAGGGGCACCGCCGCGGTGGCGGTGATTACCTCGGGTGCGAGGGACGAACCGCCCATCCCACAGAGCACCACGTGGTCGAGCCCCTGGCTGGTGAAGTGCTCGCGCAACGCGGCCACCTCGCCGACCAACGGCCTGGAGCTTCGGGGAAGGTCGACCCACGAAAGTCGTTTGCCGGACTCGGCCTCCGCGTCGTGGCCCCACAACGTCGGGTCCTGCGCGAAGAGTTTGCCCGCGAAACCCTCCTTGACCAGCGTGGGCACGTGACGGGCGACCGCGTCAGCAGCGGCGCCCGAGGCGACCACAGTCACGCTGGACGAGCTCACTTGCCCTCCTCGACGTAGCTGTCGTCACCCTTGGCCTTCTCCAGCTCGGACCGGACGCTTCCGGTCAGGTCGCTCCAGGACTTCTCGAACTTCTCGACGCCCTCCTTCTCGAGCACGTCGACGACGTCGGCGTAGGGGACACCGACCCGCTCGAGCGCGTCGAGCACCTGCCTGGCGTCCTCGTAGTGACCCGTGACCTGGTCGCCCTTGATCTCGCCGTGGTCCGCGACGGCCTCCATCGTCTTGGTGGGCATGGTGTTGACCGTGTTGGGAGCGACCAGCTCCACGACATACATGGTGTCGGGGTAGTCCGGGTTCTTGACTCCGGTGGACGCCCACAGGGGACGCTGCCGGTGTGCGCCGTCGGCCTCCAGGTTGGCCCAGCGCGGGGTGGAGAAGACCTCCTCGTAGGCCTGGTAGGCGAGCCTGGCGTTGGCGATGCCTGCCTTGCCCTTGAGCGCCGCGATCTCGGCGTTGTCGCCCTGCTCGTTCAGGGCGTCCAACCGCTTGTCGACCTCGCTGTCCACCCGGGACACGAAGAAGGAAGCCACCGACCGGATCTGCGACAGGTCCTTGCCGGCCTCACGAGCCTGCTCGAGGCCGGTGAGGAAGGCGTTCATCACGCCGCGGTATCGGTCGAGGGAGAAGATCAGCGTGACGTTGACGCTGATGCCCTCCGCCAGGGTCTGCGAGATGGCCGACAGCCCCTCCACCGTGGCCGGGATCTTGATGTAGGCGTTGGGCCGGTCCACCGTGGCCCACAGGTGCTTCGCCTCCTCGACGGTCGCAGCGGTGTCGCCGGCCAGGCCCGGGTCGACCTCGATCGACACCCGTCCGTCCAGCCCGTCGGTGCGGTCGTAGACCGGACGCATCACGTCGCAGGCGGTGCGTACGTCCTCGGTCGTGATCTGGAAGACGGCACCGTGGACGTCCTTGCTCGCCTCGGCCAGGTCCTTGACCTGCGCGTTGTAGGCGGAGCCCTCGGACAGCGCGGTGGCGAAGATCGTCGGGTTGGTCGTCACGCCCACGACGAACTTTTCGTCGATGAGCTGCTGCAACCCACCGTCGGTGATCAGGGACCGGTTGAGGTCGTCGAGCCAGATGGAGACCCCGGCGTCCGAGAGGGCCTTGAGATTGCCGTTCTGTGGTGCCATGTCAGTTGCCTCCTGCAGCCTTGATGGATTCCTGTGCGGCGGAGACGACGGCCTCCGCGGTGATGCCGAACTCCTGGTAGAGGACCTTGTAGTCGGCCGACGCACCGAAGTGCTCCAGGCTGACCGAGCGCCCGGCGTCGCCGACGAGGTCGCGCCAGCCGAACGCGACGGCCGCCTCGACGCTGACCCGCGCCCGGACACTGTGGGGGAGCACTTCTTCACGGTAGGCGTCGTCCTGCGCCTCGAACCACTCGCGGCAGGGCATGGACACCACCCGGGCCGGCACGCCCTGGGCCTGGAGGGTGGCGCGTGCGTCCAGCGCGATGCTGACCTCGGAGCCGGTGGCGATGACGATGACCTGGGCCGTGCCGCCATCCGCCTCCGCGAGCACGTAGCCGCCGCGGGCGACACCGTCGGCGGACGCGTAGGTGGACCGGTCGACCGTCGGCACGGCCTGCCGGGTGAGCGCCAGCGCGGCGGGCCGGTCGTGGTGACCGAGCACCGTGCGCCAGGCGACGGCGGTCTCGTTGGCGTCCGCC
>NZ_VOHR01000414.1 GCF_009192725.1 Segeticoccus rhizosphaerae
ACCGGTAGCACCGGCGCCCGGGGCACCCTCGCCACCGGCCGCGCCCCCAGCGGCACCGGCTCCGGCGCCCTCGGCCTGGGACGCGGCATACACCGCGGAGCCCATCTTCTGGGAGGCCTCGGACAGCGTGGCCTGCTTGGCCTTGATGTCCTCGATGCTGGCGTCGGAGCCGTCCTTCAGGGCGTCCTTCAGGTCGGACAGGGCCGAGTCGACCTCGCTGCGGGCATCGGCCGGGACCTTGTCCCCGCTGTCGGAGAGGAACTTCTCGGTGGAGTAGACGAGCTGCTCCGCGGTGTTGCGGGTCTCGGTGTCCTCGCGCCGCTTGCGGTCCTCCTCGGCGTGCGCCTCGGCCTCCTTGACCATGCGGTCGATCTCCTCCTTCGGCAGCGCACTGCCACCGGAAATGGTCATCGACTGCTCCTGGCCGGTGCCCTGGTCCTTGGCGGACACGTGGACGATGCCGTTTGCGTCGATGTCGAAGGTGACCTCGATCTTCGGCACGCCCCGCGGCGCCGGCGCGATGCCGGTCAGCTCGAAGTTCCCCAGCGGCTTGTTGTGCTGGGCGATCTCGCGCTCACCCTGGAACACCTGGATGCCCACCGACGGCTGGTTGTCGTCGGCCGTGGTGAAGATCTCGGAGCGCTTGGTCGGGATCGCGGTGTTGCGCTCGATCAGCTTGGTCATGATGCCGCCCTTGGTCTCGATGCCGAGGGACAGCGGCGTCACGTCGATGAGCAGCACGTCCTTGCGCTCGCCCTTGAGCACACCGGCCTGCAGGGAGGCGCCGACCGCGACGACCTCGTCCGGGTTGACGCCCTTGTTGGGCTCCTTGCCGGTGAGCTCCTTGACGACCTGGCTGACGGACGGCATACGGGTCGAGCCACCGACGAGGACGACGTGGTCGATGTCGGACACCGAGATGCCGGCGTCCTTGATCACGTTGTGGAACGGCGCCTTGGTCCGCTCCAGCAGGTCCTGGGTCATGTGCTCGAACTGCGAGCGCGACAGCGACTCGTCCAGGTGGATCGGGCCGTTCTCGCCCATGGAGAGGTACTGCAGGCTGATGTTGGTGTTGCTGGCGGTGGACAGCTCCTTCTTGGCCTGCTCCGCGGCGTCGCGCAGACGCTGCATGGCGATGCGGTCCTTCGCCAGGTCCACGCCGGTCTGGTTCTTCACCGTGGTGAGCAGGTGGTCGACGATCCGCTGGTCCCAGTCGTCACCACCGAGCCGGTTGTCACCGTTGGTGGCACGCACCTGGATCGTGGAGAAGTTGTCCTCCGGGTCCTTGCCCACCTCGAGCAGGGACACGTCGAAGGTCCCGCCGCCGAGGTCGAAGACGAGGATGAGCTCGTCCTCCTTGCCCTTGTCGAGGCCGTAGGCCAGCGCGGCGGCGGTCGGCTCGTTGATGATGCGCAGGACGTTCAGGCCGGCGATCTCGCCGGCCTCCTTGGTGGCCTGCCGCTGGTGGTCGTCGAAGTAGGCCGGCACGGTGATGACCGCGTCGGTGACGTCCTCGCCCAGGTAGGACTCGGAGTCGCGCTTCAGCTTCTGCAGGATGCGGGCGCTGATCTCCTGGGCGGTGTAGGTCTTGCCGTCGATCTCGCCGGACTTCCAGTCGGTGCCGATGTGGCGCTTGACCGAGCGGATGGTCCGGTCGACGTTGGTCACGGCCTGGCGCTTGGCGATCTCGCCGACGAGCACCTCGCCGTTCTTGGCGAACGCCACCACGGACGGCGTCGTCCGCCCGCCCTCCGCGTTCGCGATGATCGTCGGCTCGCCGCCCTCGAGGACGGCCACTGCCGAGTTGGTGGTGCCCAGATCGATGCCTACCGCACGTGCCATCTCCGGTGCTCCTTTCCACAGTCAAGAAGTGCAACCCACTCGACTCGATATTGCGTCACGGCACAACAATCTTGTCAAGTGATCGGCATAGGTAAGTTGTGTCTCGTACGCTCAAGTCAACGGTGGGTCTTCGGGTGGGATTCCCGCGGCCCAAAGGCGAGCCGTCGGATGAGGCGGGTCAGTCGCTGCTGCCGGGCAGGTCCCCGGTGGCCAGCAGGTGCGCGGCGGCGGCGCCGATCTTGCTGCGACTGGCCCGGGCCGCGGCCCGCAGCCGGTTGAACGCGGCCACCGCGTCCAGCCCGTCGCGGGCCATCAGGTAGCCGATGCCCCGCTCGATGGCCACCCGGTGGTCCAGGGCGTACTGCAGCTGGTCGGCCAGCTCCCCGGCGGCGTGCGCGCTCAGCGCCGCGGCCAAGGTGGTCTCGATCACGTCGGCGTAGCGGCCCAGCGCGGCGCACTCGGTGTCGTCCCAGTCGTGGGGCCGGTCGCGGTAGACGTCCAAGGTGCCCACCGGCACCGCACCCAGGCGCACCGGCACCCCCAGCACCGCGTGCACCCCGCACCCGGCCAGCCGCTCGGCCAGCTCCGGCCAGCGCGCATCGCTGGCCACGTCGGTGCTGGCACAGACCCGGCCCTCGATGAACGCCTGGGTGCACGGCCCCTGCCCGGTCTCGGACTCGGCCGTCTCCAGCTGCCGGCCCGGGTCGTCGGTGGCCGACACGTACCGGGTGATGTTCTGCTCATCGGCCACCATGATCCCGGCCCCGCTGACCCCGAACAGCGCCACGCACGCGGCGGTCACCTCATCCAACGCGGAAAGCACCCCCGCCGGCGCGTCCCTGCGGGCGGTCAGCCGGTGCAGGCTGGCCGCCAGCACGCCCGGGTCGATGCTCACCACGGCCGCTCACCCTGCTCGTCCTGCTCGTTCGGGCCGCCCCAGCCGCGCGGCGGGCTCGGGTCATCGAGGGGACCCGCGGAGTCGGTGGAGGCGGTGGAGGCGGTGGAGGCGGCCAGGTGGGTGCGCAGCCGCGTCAGCGCGTCGCCGGCGCGGGC
>NZ_VOHR01000415.1 GCF_009192725.1 Segeticoccus rhizosphaerae
CCGGCGGGTCGCTCACCGGCTTCCGGCGCGGGAGCAGTTGCGCGCCGATCGCCGACGGCAGCTGCGACCTGACGGCGCACGTCGCCGTCGACTCGCTGGCGCACACCGAGCTGGTGACCCAGCGGGAGGCGTTGCGGCGCTTGGGAATCGCTGGCTCGCTCCCTGACCGCGAGCTCGCCGCCAAGGACCCCGCCGCCTACCTGGCCGCCCTCACCCGCTCGAGCGCTGCCACGGCGCTGCTGGCCCCCGAGGGGCTGGGCGGATTCTGGTGGGTGGTCGTGAATCGGGGGGCGGACGGCATACCGTGAGGGTCGCGACTCGGCCTGTTCTGGCTGGCTACGCCACACCCGGAGCAGGCACCTTGCGCGGCCGGCCACGGGCCCGCTTGTGCGCGAGGATCCTGCCCCGGACCAAGAGCTCGCCTCCCCAGACGCCCCAGGGTTCACCTCGTTCCATGGCTGCGCCCAGGCACTCCGCCCTGACGGGACACGAGCGGCACAACGCCTTCGCCCGCTCGATGTGACGCGGGTGCTCGGCAAACCACAGCTCGGGATCCTCCTGTCGGCAAGGGATCTCGGCTCCCGATGCCGACACCCGCTCGAGTCGTCGATCAGACCTGGTGGGTCCCACAGGTGACACCTCCCCCGAGCGGCGGTCTCACCGGCTGGCGGTCGTGCCGAGCGAGCCCAGGTCGGGCGCGTCCGCCATGGCGGGGTTGTCGATCCAGTTGGTCACGCCCGACCCGCGGATCAGGAAGAACTTGGTGGCCGTGAGCGGGACGTAGGCGCCGTCCTTGGCCAGCATCTCGTCGATGTCGCCCCAGGCGGCGTTCTGCTTGTCCGGGTCGGTGAGCTGGTAGGCCGCATCGATCGCCTTGTTGACCTTGTCGCTCCGGTAACGGCCGTAGTCCTGGCCGTTGGTGCCCTTGGCGAGGTTGACGCGTGAGTCCCACAGCGGCGCGATCACCGTCGAGGCCCCTGGCCAGTCGGCACCCCACGCTCCCCACGCCACGTCCCAGGTGGACTGCTTCGCCGGGTTCTGCACGATCGTGTAGAAGTTCTGGGTCTCCGGCTGCAGGCTCACCTTGAAGCCCGCCTTCTCCCAGCCCTCCTTCAGCGCCGCGGCCGCCTTGTCGGAGGTCGGGGTGCCACCGCTGTAGATGTAGTTGATCTTGACCGGCGTCGAGACGCCTGCCTCCTTCAACAGCTGCTTGGCCTTGGCCGGGTCGCCCTGCGGCGGTGCGTCGAAGACGTCGAACTTCTTGTAGCCGGGGGTGTTGGGATTGATGATCCCCGTGGCAGGTGTGCCGAAGGTCGGTCCGCCGTTCGCGGTGATGTAGGCGCTCTTGTCGGTGGACAGCGCCAGTGCCTCGCGGACCTTCGGGTTCTGCATCGTCTTGCTGGCGAAGTTCGGCACCAGGTAGTAGACGTAGGGAGACACGGGGTTGGTGGCCCGCTCCTTGGCCTTGGGGTTGCCGATCACCTGCGGTTGCAGGGATGGCGGCACGGACCGGTCGGACACGGCGTACTTGTCATTGCCGTTGTCGGCGATCAGCCGCTGGGCGATGATCTCGTTGGTCAGGCCCTCGGTGAAGACGATCTTGTCCGGCAGCGCGTGCCGCACCTTGTCCGTCTTGGGGTCCCAGTTCGGGTTGCGCACGAAGGTGCTCGTGCCACCGGAGTTCCACTTGCCCTGCAGCTTGTACGGACCGTCGGAGAAGATCTCGAAGTTCGACTTGTCGCCCTGGTCCTGGCTCTTCTTGTAGGGCGCGAACGCCGGCAGGTAGAGCGCGCTGTTGAAGTCGGCCACGGCCTTCTTCAGGTGGAAGGTGATCGTGTTGCCGGTGCACTGCACGGCCTTGTCGAACAGCGCCTGACCCTTGGTGTCCCTCTTGTAGGGGCCCTTGTAGACCGACGAGCCGTCCTTCGCGGTCGGGATGTCCAGGAACTGGATCGCGTAGTTGGGCCCACCGGTGATGACATCGGTCGCGAAGGTGCGGGAGATGCCGTACTGGAAGTCCTTGCAGGTGATCGGCGAGCCGTCCTGCCACTTCACGCCGTCCTTGATCGTGAACTTCCACGTCTTGGCGCCGTTGCTCGACGTGCCGGTGTCGGTCGCCAGGTCCGGCACGAGCTTGGTCGATGCCTTACCGGACACCGCCGGGAAGGTGGTGAGCGTCCGGTAGACCATCCGCGCCTCGTTGGAGATGTCGCGGCCGATGTAGGTGCGCTGCGGGTCCAGGTGCTCCGCGTTGCGCTGGGTCAGGTAGTAGAGCGTGCCGCCCTTCTCCGAGCTCGTCGGACCCTGGCTTCCGGCGCCGCCCAACGCGTCTCCCCCACCGCCCGTGTCGGTCCCACCCCCTCCCGAGCAGGCCGCGACGACCAGGGCAGTCGACAGGGACGCGAGAAGAAGGGCGGTTCGCGGGGCGGTCAACATGTTCTCCTCCGGGGTCACGCACGTAGGTTTTCGCCGATAGTGGACCGTAAAGACTTGGTAAATAACCTGTCAATCTTTTTTACCGGTTAGTTAAACCTTCGACGGAACCGCCAGCCGATGGTTACGATCCGGGCATGAGCAGGACCATCGGAGCGGGGAAGCCCCGCGCGAGCGAACCCGTGTGGGTCGAGGTGGTCGACGGTGTCCGCCTGCCCCGGCGGCTCGCCGGGCACCCCGCCCTGGAACTGTGCAACACGCTGGCCAACTGCAGCGAGCCCCAGGCCGCTTTCGACTACCTCGCGGACTTCGAGAGCCTGTGCGTCTGGGCCACCCGTGAGGGCCTGCTCGATGCGACCCTCGCGGCCGCCACCCGCCGAGCGATGGCCGCCGACTCGGTGGCGGCGGCTCGCGAGCTCGAGCGGGTCCGCGCGTTC
>NZ_VOHR01000416.1 GCF_009192725.1 Segeticoccus rhizosphaerae
CCGGCAGCAGCGCCCCCGTCGCGCGGGGCGACAGGGAGCAGTGCGGCACCCAGTCGCCGCGTCGGTAGTGCCGGTGCAGGGTCGCGCCGGTGCCCACGACCGCCTCCGAGACGGCTTCCTGGCGCTGCATGACCTCCGAGGTGACCGCCGGCACGAGGCAGGCCCGGCCCCGGGGAAACGCCACGACGCCGTGGAAGCGCAGCTCGAACGGTCCACCGTCCGGGAGGCGACCCAGGCGGTCTCGGACGGCTTCGAGGTCCCAGTCGAGCAACACGGCATACGAGATGTGCGGATGGTGCCGCCCGTGGGTGTGGCTCGCGAGGCTGCGGATCCCCTGTGCCTCCAGCGCTGCCCAGAGTCGGCGCAGGGCGGACTCACCTCGCCGGTCGAAGAGCAGGCACACCGCCAGTGACATGTCTCCAGCATCGCAGTGCACGGGGCGCATAGGATCCGTGGGCATGGCCAAGGAACTCGCGACCCAGCTCATCGAGCAGCTCCAGCAGGCCGGGGTGAAGCGGATCTACGGCATCGTGGGAGACAGCCTGAACCCGCTGGTGGACGCGGTGCGCAGGACCGGCGGCGCCACCCGGGGAGGCATCGACTGGATCCACGTGCGCCACGAGGAGGCAGCCGCCTTCGCCGCCTCCGCCGAGGCGCAGCTGACCGGGCGGCTCGCAGTGTGCGCCGGATCGTGCGGGCCGGGCAACCTGCACCTGATCAACGGCCTGTATGACGCGAACCGGTCGGGCGCGCCCGTCCTGGCCATCGCCTCGCACATCCCGAGCGCCCAGATCGGCACGGCCTTCTTCCAGGAGACCCACCCCGACCGGATCTTCACCGAGTGCTCGGTCTACTCCGAGCTGGTCAGCACCACGGACCAGGCGCCGCGAGTGATGCACAGTGCGATCCAGCACGCGGTCGGGAGGCGTGGCGTCGCGGTGGTCACGCTGCCGGGCGACATCGCGAGCCTCGAGGCAACCGCCCCGACGCCGCTGCAGACCGACTTCGTGCCGGCGACGGTGACGCCCGCCCCGGAGAGCGTCCAGCGGCTCGCCGACGCGATCAACGACGTGGACAAGGTGGCCATCTTCGTGGGCGCCGGCGCGGAGGGCGCGCACGACGAGGTGGTCGCGCTGGCCGAGCACCTGCAGGCCCCGGTCGGACACTCGTTGCGCGGCAAGGACTTCATCCAGTACGACAACCCCTACGACATCGGGATGACCGGGCTGCTCGGTTACGGCGCGGCGGCCGAGGGCATCGCGGACGCCGAGCTGCTGATCCTGCTCGGCACCGACTTTCCCTATGACCAGTTCCTGCCCGAGACCCGCACTGCCCAGGTCGATCGAGCCGCAGAGCACCTCGGACGCCGGACCGATGTCGATGTGGCCGTCCACGGTGACGTCCTTCCCACCCTCGCGGCCCTGATGCCGTTGGTGAAGCGCAAGAAGAACGGCCGGTTCCTGCGCCAGATGCTGAAGAAGCACGACCGGCTGATGAACAAGTCCGTGGGCGCCTACACCCGCAAGGCCGACCGGATCGTGCCGATCCACCCCGAGTATGCCGCGTCGATCCTCGACGAGGTCGCCGCCGACGACGCGGTGTTCACCGCCGACACCGGCATGTGCAACGTCTGGACGGCGCGCTACATCAACCCGCTGGGCACCCGCCGGCTGATCGGGTCGTTCCTGCACGGATCGATGGCCAACGCGCTGCCGCAGGCCGTGGGCGCGCAACTGACCTATCCCGACCGCCAGGTGATCTCCGTCTCCGGCGACGGAGGGCTGTCCATGCTCATGGGCGAGCTGGTCACCGTGGCCACGCACCGGTTGCCGCTCAACGTGGTGGTGTTCAACAATTCCACGCTCGGCATGGTGAAGCTCGAGATGTTGGTGGACGGTCTGCCCGACTTCGGGGTCGACGTGCCCGACACCAACTACGCGGCCGTGGCCGAGGCCTTGGGCTTCCACGCCGTCCGGGTCGTCAAGCCACGCGACCTCGAGGACGCCTTCCGGGACGCGTTCGCCCACCAGGGTCCCTCGCTGGTCGAGGTGATCACCGATCCGCAGGCGCTGTCGATCCCGCCGAAGATCTCCGGCACGCAGGTGTTCGGCTTCGCGACGGCGATGTCCAAGGTGGTGCTCAACAAGGGCGCCGGCGAAGTCGTGAGCATGGCGCGCAGCAACCTGCGCAACATCCCCCGCCGCTGAGGAGCCGCGCGAGAGTGCGAGGGCCGAGATGTTCTATCGTTGCCCGGTGGCTCGCAGGTCCCCTCTGTCGACGCCTCACGGGGCAGTAGCTCAGTCGGTTAGAGCAGCGGACTCATAATCCGCCGGTCGTCGGTTCAAGCCCGACCTGCCCCACGCAGGACTCGCCTGTCCGTTCGTTCGCGCTTCCTCGGCAGCGGCTGTCGGGCCGCGCTGGCAAACATGGTCGGTTCAGGCAGAGACCTCCCCTTTGGGCCACTTTCGCCAGCGCGGCTCGACGCAGGCACGGGTTCGTGTCGGTTTCGGATCTGACGCGTCGATGTTGCACTCTGGAGGCAGGGGCGCCCAGCCCGTCGACGATCGAGGGAGTAGCCACCGATGTTTCGTTCGCGAGTGTCCGGGCTGCTGATGTCGCTGGCGCTGCTCGCCGGCGTCGTGGCGCTGACGGCGTGGGTGGGCAGCACGACGGTGTTGAACCCCGACCGGGTCACCCACGTGGCCGGCACCATCCTGCAGTCGCCGCAGGGACGCGACGCCCTCACCCGCGAGCTCACCGATCGGCTGGCCGCCGCTGCACCGGAGAGCCAGCGCGCCACCGTCGAGTCCGCGTCGCGCCGGGTGGTCACGGACCCCCGCACCTCGGGAGCGCTCGAGCGACTCG
>NZ_VOHR01000417.1 GCF_009192725.1 Segeticoccus rhizosphaerae
AGGCCGCCGACACCCCCGGCTGCGTGCGCGACTCCGCCTGAGCCGGGCCAACTCGCGCCTGCGCGCGCCGAGACCCCGCCCGGTTGCGATGACATCGGTCACTCGAGCCGGGCGATGTCGCCGCGACAACTGGGGCAAGTGGCGCAACAGATGGGCGAGTGCGGCGTCGAGTTAGGAGCCGCGGGTGGAGATCGCGGGGCCCCCGTTGCCGGCGCGGGACACCGCGATGTCACCGCTGCGGTCGGTGCGGAACACCGTGAAGTGGTCGTCGCGCAACACGGTGAGCGCGCTCGGCGCCGGGTGACCGTAGTCGTTGTCGGCGCCGACGCTGATCAGCGCGACGGGTGCGTGCGCGAGCTGCAACAGGGCCGGGTCCTGCTTGGCGGAGCCGTGGTGGGCGACCTTCAGCACGTCGAACCGGGCCGGCCTGCCCTCCTGCTCCAGCGCGAGCCGCACCCGTCTGGCGGCTTCAGGCTCGACATCGCCGAGCAGCAGCATCCGCAGCCCGCCGAGGTCGACGTCGAGGACCACACTGGCGTTGTTGGGGATCGACCCGGTGTGCAGCTCCGTGGCCGGCCAGAGCACCGCCGCACTCAGCCCCTCCCACCGCAGGACGTCGCCGGCATAGGCGCGGTGCACCGGCGTCCCCACCTCGCTCGCCTGCTCTCGGACCGCCCGCGCCTCGCCGGCCGGTTCGTCGACCGGCGAGACGTAGACCGCTCCGACCGGCCAGCCGTCGAGCACGGCGCCCAGCCCGTCGACGTGGTCGGCGTGGAAGTGGGTGAGGACCACGGCATCGACGACCTCGACATCGAGGCGCCGCAGGCAGGTGCCCATCGCGTCTGGATCAGGACCGGTGTCCACCACGACGGCATGGCCCGGCGCGCTGGCCAGCACGATGCCGTCGCCCTGTCCGACGTCACACATCACCAGGAGCCAACCCGGCGGCGGCCAACCGACCGAGCCGGTGGGCCACGTGCACGCCAGGACCAGCAGCGCACCCGCCGCCGAGAGCCACGGCCGGCATCGGATCCGGGCGACCAGCCACGGGCCGGTGAAGAGGAGCACCAGGGTCACGGCTGCGAGCAGGACCGCCCCTGCGGCACCGTCCGGCCACGGCAGCTGACCCATCGGTACGGTGGCGCAGGCACGCGCGATCCAGGCGATGCCCAGCGTCGGGATGCTGGCCAGCCACGCGACGCCCGCCGCGACCGGAGCCGACACGAGGGCCACCAACGCGGCGAGCACCCCGAGCACGGTCGCGGGTGCCACGAGCGGCGCGGCCAGCAGGTTGGCCAGGACCCCCACGACGGTGACCGAACCCTGCAGCAGCACGATCACCGGAGCACACATCGCCTGCGCGGCAACCGGTATGGCGATCACGGGACCGAGCGCGTGCAGTCGCCCGGGCAGGAACCGCGCGAACCACGCACCCCACGACCGGACGAACAGCAGCAGGCCCAGTGTGGCGAGCGTCGACAGCGCGAAGCCGTAGGACCTGGCCAGCCAGGGGTCGACGCACAGCAGGACGATGACCGCAGCGGCCAGGGCCGGCAAGCCCATCCGGCGCCGGGACGTGCTCAGCCCGAGCAGTCCGATGGCTCCCATGACCGCGGCCCGCAGCACGCTCGGCTCCGGTCGGCAGAGCACGACGAAGCCGGCGAGGCAGGCGCCAGCCACGACCGGTCGCCATCGTCGTCGGATCCGGCACCACCCGCAGACCAGCATCGCCGCGGCCAGCACGACGGCGACGTTGCTGCCGCTGACCGCGGACAGGTGGGTCATCCCCGTGTCGCGCATGGCGTCGGTGAGGCCGGGCGGCGTTCGACTGGTGTCGCCGATGACGAGGCCCGGCAGCAGCCCCCGCGGGTCGGCCGGAAGTCCGTCCACAGCCTGTCGCAACCCCGACCGGACGTGCTCGGCGGCACGAGCGACCATTCCCGGCTCGCTCACCACGGAGGGGCTCCCCCGAGGGTTGAACACCGCGAGCACGTCATCGCCCGGCTCGGCCGGCCCGAACCGGCCCTTGGCACGGATCGTCTGGTGCCATCGCACCCGGGTCCAGTCCTCGTCGCCGAGGACGAGCACCGGCGTGCGCGGCTCGCTGCGTTGTCCTCGACCCACCACGACGTGCACCGACAGCCGCACCACCACCAACTCGGCACGGCGCGGCCCGACGGCCTGGATGACCTTCGGGTCGGAGATGACCACGGCCTCGATCTCGGCGCTGGCCCGCTGCGCGGCGAGGGTGGGCACCAGTCCGGCCGACCGTGTCTCCAGGTGGGCGGCCAGGGCCCCGAGGCACAGCGAGGTGGCGAGGCAGGCCGCGGCTGCGGCGGTCGACCAACGCCTCATCCGCGGGCGCTTCAGGCCCCAGCAGACGACCCCGACCAGCACGAGAAGCGCCGCCACCAGGAGCGATCGCCGGGCCGGCCAGGACAGTGCCGTCGCGGTCACCGCCCACGCGACCAGAGCCGGCACCAGCAGGCGGACATCGAGACGAGTCGACTCCTTCGACTCAGGCTCGACGGAGTCGCGCACCGGCGTCGGCGGTGGCAGGCCGGTCACACACGGACCCTCGGCGCGATCTCGGCGAGCATCTTCTCCCCGATGCCGCTCACCTCCATCAGCTCGTCGACCGTGGAGAACCTGCCGTGCTCGGTGCGCCACTCGACGATCCGCTGCGACAGTACCGGGCCGACGCCGGGCAGCTCCTCGAGCTGGGCCGCGGTGGCCGCGTTGAGGTCCAGCGGCGGGCCGTCGGTGGCCGCACCGGCCGCGCCGTCCGCGGCCACACCGCCAGCGACCGGCGCCCCGCCGACGTCGGGCGGTGCCCCGGGCAGCGGGGTGGGTCGCTCCC
>NZ_VOHR01000418.1 GCF_009192725.1 Segeticoccus rhizosphaerae
CCGAGACCCTCCGCGTGTTCGTGGCCACCGGAGCCGCCGTGCCCCGTGGCCTGGCCGAGCGGGCGACGCGGGTGCTCGACGCCGCGGTGTGCGGTGCATGGGGCACGACCGAGACGTGCCTGGGCACCTTGTCGGCGCCTGCCGACGAGCCCATCAAGGCCTGGGGCACCGACGGCCGGCCGCTGGCGGGCATCGAGGTGCGCATCACCGACGATCGGGGCCGGCCGCTTTCCCGCGGTGTGGAGGGCAACTTCGAGCTGCGCGGGCCGACCTTCTTCGAGGGCTACCTCGGGCACCCGGACTGGACGGCGCAGGCCTACACCGCCGACGGCTTCTTCCGCACGGGCGACCTCGGGATCCTGGATGAGTCCGGCTACATCCGGATCAGTGGCCGGGTCAAGGACATCATCAACCGGGGCGGGGAGAAGGTGCCGGTCTCGGAGATCGAGCAGCTGCTCTTCGAGCACCCGTCGGTCGACGACGTCGCCATCGTGGCGATGCCGGACCGTCGGCTGGGGGAGCGCGCCTGTGCCTTCGTCGTCCTCGCGCCCGACTCCGAGCTGGACTTCGAGTCGATGCAGAAGCACCTGGACAGCCACGAGGTGTCCAAGCACTATTGGCCGGAGCGGCTCGAGCTCGTGGACCACCTGCCACGCAATGCCACCGGCAAGGTGCAGAAGTTCGTGCTGCGCGAACGGGCCCGGGGGTTCCGGACCCGCACCGAGGAGGAGCTGCCGACGTGACCCAGACGACTCCGACATCCGTGGCGAGAGCTGTCGTGGACACCCATCAGACCGTGGACGAGGCGCGCTTCACCGCGCTCAAGGACGAGGTCGCCGCCTACGTGGCCGGACCGGGCGAGGTCTGGGCCGATCGCATCGAGCGCGAGGGAGTGGTCGCACAGGGGCTGTGGGACGAGCTGCGGGAGCGCGGCTACCTTTCGCTGGCAGCGCCGCAGGAGTATGGCGGGGCGGGCCTGACGTTCTCCCATTACCTGCAGCTGCTCGAGCTGTTCTCGATGTCGCACGCGTCGTTGCGGATGATCGTGCACGTGTGCAACGGCGTCTGGCGGGCGATCGACCAGTTCGCCACCGACGAGCAACGAGCGCGCTTCGTCATACCGCAGGTCAAGGGGGAGAGCAGAGTGGCGTTCACCCTCACCGAGCCGACCGCCGGCACCGGGGCCGATCTGCGGTGCCACGTCACCCGTGAGGGCGACCGCTAC
This sequence comes from Segeticoccus rhizosphaerae, assembly GCF_009192725.1. Lineage (GTDB taxonomy): Bacteria > Actinomycetota > Actinomycetes > Actinomycetales > Dermatophilaceae > Segeticoccus > Segeticoccus rhizosphaerae. Next base: position 1,226 of record NZ_VOHR01000418.1, read on the forward strand.
CTGCTCTCCGGCGAGAAGCACCTGATCACCTTCGGCGTCAACTGCGACCGGTGGCTGCTGTTCGCCCGGCTGACGGGCAGCACCGGCAAGGAGGGCACGCTCGCCCTCATGGTGGACCGGTCGACCCCCGGTGTGACCGTCACACCGATGGCGGAGACGATGGGTGTGCGCGGCACCGACCACGCGCACCTGGTCTTCGAGGACGCGCCGGTGCCGGTCGCGGACCGGCTCGGCGCCGAGGGCCAGGGCCTGGAGGTCGCACTCGGCGGCTTCCTCACGCCGAGCCGGATCGCCGTGGGCATGACTTGCGTCGGGCTGGCCCGACGCGCCCAGGACCTTGCCGTGCACCACGCCCTGCACCGCACGACCTTCGGCAAGACCCTGTCCCAACGACAGGCGATCTCGTTCATGATCGCCGAGAACGCCGCCGACCTCGAGGCGGCTCGACAGCTCGTCGCCCATGCCGCTCGAGAGTGGGAGCGCGGCGACAGCGAGGACGTCGTCGCCGTGTCCTCCATGTGCAAGCTCGTCGCGGTGGACATGCTCACCAGGGTCACCGACAAGGCCCTGCAGATCCATGGCGGCATCGGCTACTGGTCCTCCAGCGCCATCGAGCGGGTCTATCGCGACGCCCGTGCCCAACGGTTCGAGGAAGGGACCAACGAGATCCAGAAGACGGTGATCGCCCGGGAGGTCCTGCGTCGGTACGAGCGGGACGGGGAGGCCGTCCGGTGACCGCCACGGAGCAGGCGGAACCGACTGCATCCTTCTCGCGCACCGTCTCGCTCATCACGGGCAGCTCTCGCGGGATCGGGCGTTCACTCGCGCTCTCGCTGGCCGCGCACGGCGGCACGGTCGTGGTCAACTACAAGAAGAACGAGGACCTCGCGGCCCAGACGCTCGCGGAGATCGAGCAGCGTGGAGGTGCCGGCACCATGGTGCAGGCCGACGTCGAGCAGCCGGCCGACATCGATCGCCTCTTCGACGTGGTCACTGAGCGCTACGGCCGCCTCGATCACTTCGTGAACAACGCGGCGGCCAGCTCGTTCAAGCGGATCCTCGACCTCGGGCAGCACCACCTCGACCGCTCCTATGCCATGAACGTCCGGTCGTTCGTCCTCGCCGCTCAGCGTGCGGTGCCGTTGATGCGCGACGGGGGGCGAATCGTCACGCTGTCGAGCTACGGCAGCCAACGGGCCTACCCCACCTACGCCAACCTGGGGACCGCGAAGGCCGCGCTGGAGGCCTGGGTGCGCTACATGGCCGTGGAGTTCGCGCCATACGGCATCAACGTCAACGCGGTCAACGGCGGCATCATCGAGTCCGACTCGTCCGCGTTCTTCTATGACGTCCCGGGAATGCCCCCGCTGGAGGAGGTCCTCGCCAAGGTGCCCAAGGCACGGATGGGCACGGTGCAGGAGGTCTCGGACGTCGTGCTCTTCCTGCTGTCCGCCGCCTCCGAGTACGTCACTGGTCAGACCCTCGTCGTCGACGGCGGCCTCAGTGTCGTGGCACCGCCGTTCTACGCGGATGCGATGCCCCCGCTGTCGCTGCCCCCGCGGCCCGGCCCGGGCGCCGCCGGCGTGGGCCCGGATGCCTGACCTGCTCTGGCGGCCCGGCGCCATCGGTGGG
>NZ_VOHR01000419.1 GCF_009192725.1 Segeticoccus rhizosphaerae
TCCTTCCCGTGGCAGTGGACGGCCGCGGACGTGGAGGACTTCACCGCCAGCTTGATGTCTGGAGGGGACCGGCTGGCTCCCTCGACGATCCGCGGCTACCACCTGACGTTGCGGATGTTCTGCGACTATCTGCTCGATGGCCGCTACGGCTGGGTCGGGCAGTGCGAGGAGCGGTTCGGGCAGCTTCCGTCGCAGGTCTGCCACGACTACAACACCGCGGCGCACCTGGTGGAGTATGAGGGGCTGCCCGCGCGTCGACCGTTCACCTACGAGGAGTTGCAGACGTTGTTCGACTTCCTCGATTCGCGGGTGGAGGTGATCGCCGGCTCGGGCCGCAAGGGCGCTTTGGCGGCGTTGCGGGACGCGGTGATGGTCAAGACGGCCTACGCGTTCGGGCTGCGCCGCCGTGAGCTGTGCTACTTGGATGTGGCTGACCTGCGGCCGAACCCGAGCATGCCGCGGTGGGGCAGTTTCGGCGCGTTGCACGTGCGTTACGCCAAGTCCAGCCGCGGCAGCGCACCCCGCAGGCGCACGGTGCTGGCGGTGCCGGAGTTCGACTGGGCCATCGACGGGTTGCGGCAATGGGTGCAGCAGGCTCGTCCGTTGCTGGGGCCGGGGCCGCGCCAGGAACTGTGGCTGACCGAGCGCAGTCAGCGGGTGTCGGTTAAGACGATCGACCACCGTTTCGCGGCCTTGCGCGGGCAGGCTGGGCTCCCGAAGGAGTTGACGCTGCACTGTTTGCGGCACTCGTATGTGACCCACCTGATCGAGTTCGGCTACCCCGAACGGTTCGTCACGGAACAGGTGGGCCACTCGTATGCCTCGACCACCGCGATCTACACGTCGGTGTCCAACGACTTCAAGACCAAGACCCTGCAGGCCGCGCTCGAGCGCGTCTACTCAAGCGACGGCGACGCGGCACCCGCCGTCCGGGAGGAAGCATGACCAGCAAACTCGTGATCCGTTGGAACCTGCGCCAGTTGATGGCAGAGAGCGGCATGTTCGCCACCACTGACCTGGTCGAGCCGTTGCGCCAGCGCGGCGTGGACATCTCCCGGCAGATGGTTCACCGGGTGGTCACCAAGGCGCCCCAACGGATCAACCTGGACCTGCTCGCGGCACTGTGTGACGTGCTGGGCTGCACGCCCAACGACCTGTTGGAGCTGCGCCACGAGCAGACCGAGGGCCCGCGTGCGGTCAACGACAGCGGCCCCGGTATCGGGGACCTGCGTCCGATCCGGGCCACCGTGCGGCGGCCCGGGCCCGTTGCGGGCGAGTGAGCGGGCACGAGGACGATCGCGTCTGCTTCGATTGCGGCGGCGTGAGCAGGCTGACCCGGCTGCCGCACGGATACCTGTGCCTGCGGTGCCGCCGCCGGCGCCATTACCATCCGCAGAGCTGTCCGGGATGCGGCGTGGTCCGCCCGGTCGTCTACCTCGTGGAGGGCCGGGTGGTCTGCGCGTCCTGCGCCGGGATGAGGTCGCTGTTCGCCTGCCGTGAGTGCGGCCGCGAGGATCACCCCTACGGCTCCCGTTGCGCGCGCTGCACCTTGCGCGAACGCCTCACCGAGCTGCTCACCGACCCAGGCACGGGGCAGATCCATGCCCGGCTGCGTCCCGTCTTCGACGAACTGGCCGGATCCGACCGGCCCCAGACCACCATCTGGTGGTTGCGCAAGAAGCCGGGTGTCGGTCCTCGTCTGTTGCGACAGATGGCCCGAGGCGAGGTCGACATCAGCCACCACACCTTCCGGAACCTGCCCTCCGACCGGGCCCACGACTACCTGCGCACCCTGCTGGCTGCGCTGGACGTGCTGCCCCCGTTCGAGATCCGCATCGAACGGATGCCGCCTTGGATCGACGAGGTCACCAGCGGCCTGACCAGCGAGCATGAGGCCCTGATCCGCCAGTTCGCCCACTGGCAGGTCCTGCGCGAGATGCGCACTGCCGACCACCAGGACCGGCTCACCCAAACCATGGCCAACGGGGCGCGCCGACGCATCCGGGTCGCGATCGAGTTCCTGGCCTTCCTGGACCGCCACGGGCGAACCGCGGCCACCGCGAACCAAGACCTCCTGGAGCGGTACCACCAGCACGTCGGTCGCACCCTGAAATACGAGCGAACCTTCCTGGCGTGGCTGCGGGAGAGCCGTATCAACACCACCTTGCGGGTCGCGCACGTCTTCGTGCCGCCGCCGGCAGTGACCGTGTCCGACGAACAACGGTGGGCCACCGTTGAGCGGCTCCTGCACGACGCGTCCCTGCGCCGCTACACCCGCATCGGTGGGCTGTTCACTCTGGTGTTCGCCCAACCCCTCTCACGCATCGTGGCCATGCGCACCCGGCAAGTCACGATCGACATTGAGGGCCGCGTCCACGTGAACTTCAAGCAGACCCCGATCCAGATGCCGCCCGTCCTGGACGACCTGATCCGCGAGCACCTGTCCCACCGCGGCAAGAGCCTGCACGCCTCACGCGCCAACGGCTGGCTGTTCCCCGGGGGCAACCCCGGCAGGCCGCTGACCACCGAGAACATCCGAGCCCAGCTCGTGCAGATCGGCATGAAGCCCTACGAGGGGCGCAAGGCCACCCTGTTCCAACTCGCCGCTTCCATGCCGGCGCCCGTCCTGGCCGAACTCCTGGGAATCACCCAGAACAACGCCGCCGACTGGGCCAGACTCTCCGCCCGCGACTGGACCGGCTACATCGCCGACCGCGCCCGCTGACCACCCGCCGGACACTTCCGCCCTGCTGACCATTCGGGGCGCCACCGCCAACGTCGCCAGCCCACGATGGGGGGCTTGGCATTCGCTCCAACCGAATACGACCCCTCCACCAATC
>NZ_VOHR01000042.1 GCF_009192725.1 Segeticoccus rhizosphaerae
CCCCCCTCGCCTGGCAGCACGTCGGCCTCACCCCGCCGCCCGGCAGCGACACGCCGACCCTGCCGCTGGGTGGTGACGGGCGGTTCGGCGCCTGATCCCGGCGCGCCGGACGACGCGCCCTTTGGCGCTGGGCCGAGGCTCACATAGACTCGTTCTCTGCGCACCGGTCCACACCGGTCATCACCGGGGTACTGCGCGCCCGGACCACGTTCGGTTCCCGCACCAGCTAGAAGGACTCACACATGCCGTTCCTCGTCCCCGAGGCATCCTCGTCAGGTAGCAGCGGCGGGCTCGGTAGCCTGCTCATCCTGGCCATTCCGATCCTGTTGATCGGCTGGATGTTCATGTCGCAGCGGCGACGCCGGCGCGACATGGAGTCGATGCAGGCCAGCCTCGACGTGGGAGACGAGGTCTCCACGACCTCCGGGCTCCACGGTCGGATCGTCGAGATGGATGACGCCATCGTGACGCTGGAGATCAGCCCCGGAGTGAACGTCCGCTTCGACCGACGCGCCGTGCTGCGCAAGCCCGCCCCGAGTGTCGCCCACGGCGACTCGGAGCCTTCCACCGACTAGGACTCCCCAACTCGTGGCGATCAAACCCCAGAACCGCACACCGCTGAAGACCCTCGCGCTGCTGGTGCTGCTGATCCTCGGCCTGTTCGGCGGCATCGTCGCCGCCTCGGGCGCCGGCAACCCGGTCGACGCGTGGCGGCCCAAGCTCGGCCTCGACCTCGAGGGAGGGCGCCAGATCGTCCTCGCTCCGGTGATCGAGGGCGGCAAGCAGATCAACTCCCAGCAGGTGACCCAGGCCGTCAGCATCATCCGGCAGCGCGTCGACGGAAGCGGCGTCAGCGAGGCCGAGGTCACCACCCTCGGCCAGAGCAACATCGTCGTCTCGCTCCCGGGCAACCCCGACCAGGCCACGCTGGACTCCCTGAAGCAGTCATCCCAGCTGCGCTTCCGCGCCGTCATCTGCGCCTCCTCCAGTCCCGGCGTGCCGGCTGGGTGCCCGTCACCCCAGGCGGCGCAACCGGCGCCCTCCGGCACGAGTACGCCGAACGCGTCCGGTGAGGCAACCGGTACGCCGTCCGCGAAGTCGACGCCGACGGCGTCGAGCAAGGCCACCAGCGCGCCACAGAAGAGCGCGCCGAGCCCGAAGAAGACGTCCTCGGCCGGCGCCGCCGTCCCTCAGGCGCTGCGCGCCGACAGCACGCCGAGCCCCAGTGGCACAGCCACCGCGAGCAAGACCGCGAAGGCGACCCCTTCGGGCGCCTCGACGGCGTCCGCCTCGCCGGGGCAGGAGCAGCCGAAGACCAAGCCCAAGAACGCCAGTGACGTCGCCTGGGTGACCCCGGCCCTGACCAAGGCCTACCAGCAGCTCAACTGCAAGACCGCCAAGGGTCGTGAGCAGGCCCTGGCGCCGGTGGACAAGCCGATGGTTGCCTGCCAGACGGACGGCCGGGAGAAGTTCATCCTCGGACCGTCCGAGGTCACCGGCGCCCACATCTCCGACGCCAGCGCGGGCTACCAGACGGGTCAGAACGGCGTGCAGACCAGCGTCGTCGAGGTCGCGCTCAGCTTCGACAAGGTCGGTGCCCAGCAGTTCGAGAAGGTCACCGCACGGTTGACGCCGCATCCGGAAGGCGACCCCCAGAAGCGGTTCGCCATCGTGCTGGACGGCCAGGTCATCTCGGCGCCCCAGTCACAGGCCGTGATCCGTGACGGCAGGGCCAGCATCACCGGCAACTTCACCCTGGACTCCGCCAAGCTCCTCGCGGACCAGCTGAAGTTCGGCGCCCTCCCGATGTCGTTCCAGGTGCAGACCTCGGAGCAGATCAGCCCGCAACTCGGTAGCGAACAGCTGAAGATGGGCATCATCGCCGGCATGATCGGGCTCTTCCTGGTGGTGATCTACTCGCTCCTGCAGTACCGCGCCCTCGGTTTCGTGACGGTGTGCTCGCTGGCGATCGCGGGCCTCTCCAGTTACGGGCTGGTGACCCTGCTGGGCTACACCCACAACTTCCGGTTGACCATGGCCGGGGTGACCGGGTTGATCGTGTCCATCGGCATCACCGCGGACTCGTTCATCGTCTACTTCGAACGCGTGCGCGACGAGGTCCGCGACGGGCGACGACTCCGTTCGGCGGTGGAAACCGGCTGGGGTCGGGCCCGGCGCACCATCCTGATCTCCGACGGCATCAACTTCCTGGCAGCGGCCATCCTCTACGTGCTCTCCGAGAGCAGCGTCAAGGCCTTCGCCTTCACCCTCGGGCTGACCACGCTCGTGGACGTGGTGGTCGTGGTCCTGTTCACCCACCCGCTGCTGACCATCCTGTCGAGCACGGAGTTCTTCGGGCAGGGGCACAAGTGGTCCGGCTTCGACCCCGTCCGGCTGGGCGCCAAGAAGATCACGTATGCCGGTCGGGGGCGGGTCTCGATCGCGGGTCAGCGGCCCGCTGAAGGGGGAACCGCCTGATGATGAGCTTCGCGCAGTTCGGCAACGACCTCTACACGGGCAAGCGCTCGATGAACATCGTCGGCCGGCAGAAACTCTTCTATGCCGTCTCGGGCGTCATCTTGGTCCTCGCCGCCATCGGAATCTTCGGCACCGGGCTGAACTTCGGCCTCGAGTTCCGCGGAGGCTCCGAGCTGCGGGTCTCCGGGCTCTCGACCACGCAGAACTTCGAGGCGAAGGCCAAGGAAGCCATGTCCGAGGCGACCGGCGGTGCCGAGAACCTCGTGGTCACCACCATCGGGTCGGACACGATCCGGATCCAGACCGAGAAGCTCAACGAGACGCAGACCAACGCGGCGCAACGGACGCTGGCGAAGGACTTCGGCGTGCCCGAGAGCCAGGTCAGCGCCAACTTCATCGGTGCCTCCTGGGGCAAGGACGTCACGAACAAGGCGATCAGTGCGCTGATCTGGTTCCTCGTGCTCGTGTCGATCGTGCTCGGGATCTACTTCCGCACCTGGAAGATGGCCCTGTCGGCGCTGGTCGCGCTCCTGCACGACCTGATCATCACCGTCGGGATCTATGCGCTGTTCAAGTTCGAGATCACCCCCGCGTCGATGATCGGCTTCCTGACCATCCTCGGCTACTCGCTCTACGACACGGTCGTCGTTTTCGACAAGGTCCGCGAGAACACCCGGGCGGCCCAGGCGAGCGGACGGCAGACCTACAGCCAGGCGGCCAACATGGCCGTCAACCAGACGCTGGTGCGTTCGATCAACACCTCGGTGGTCGCGCTGCTGCCGGTCGGCGCCATCCTCGTGATCGGTTTCACCTACCTCGGCCCCGGCACCCTGCTCGACCTGAGCCTCGCGCTCTTCGTCGGCATCGCGGCCGGCACCTACTCCTCGGTCTTCATCGCCACACCGCTGCTGGCCGACCTGCGTGAACGCGAACCGGGCATGAAGGACCTCGCCAAGCGCGCGAGGAAGTACCAGGAGAAGCTCGCCCACGGCCGCCGTGTCTCCGACACCGGTCTCGTCCTCGACGACGACGGGAACGTGTCCACCGACAGCGGTGGTGCGGGGCAGGCGCCCCCAGCGGCAGCTTCATCGCCGGCCGACGCGCAGCCGGCCGAGGCGACTTCGGGTGTCAACGGCGAGGAGGCGGCGCAGTCGTCCGACGAGGTCCCGCACGGCGGCCGGCAGCTGCACCCCTACGCCCGGACCGGACCGAGGGGCCAACCCAAGCGGTCGTCCAAGTCCCGGCGCTGAGGTGCGAGGATGACCGACACGGTGCGGATGGAGGAGCTGGTCGGCCGTCACGTCCGTGACATCCCCGACTTCCCGGAGCCGGGCGTGGTCTTCAAGGACTTCACCCCGCTGCTGAGTGACGGACCGGCCCTGGGCGCGGTGGTGCGTGACGTTGCCTCGCGCCACCGCGGCAGTGTGGACGTGGTCGTCGGGATCGAGGCGCGCGGCTTCATCCTCGGCGCGGCCGTGGCCTACGAGCTCGGCATCGGCTTCGTCCCGGTCCGCAAGGCCGGCAAGCTGCCCGGTGCCACCTTGTCGACCGACTACGCCCTCGAGTACGGCACCGCCTCGATCGAGGTGCACGCTGACGCGTTCACGCCGGGAACGCGCGCGCTGGTGGTCGACGACGTGCTGGCCACCGGTGGCACGGCGGCGGCGACCTGCGAGCTGGTCGAGCGCGCCGGTGCCCAGGTCGTGGCCTTCGAAGCCGTCATCGAGATCGGCTTCCTGCGCGGCCGCGACCAGCTGACCGACCGCCGGGTCCACACCATGCTGGAGATCTGAGGTCGTCCTCAGAGCGGCCGGCTGCCGCCCTCCGGACGGCTCACTGCGCCTCCAGCAGCTGGCGCAGCACGTACTGCAGGATCCCGCCGTGCCGGTAGTAGGCGGCCTCGGCGGGGGTGTCGATGCGCACGGTGGCCTCGAACGACCGGCTGCGTCCGTCCTGTTCCGCCTGCACCTGCACGGTGGCGGGTACGTTCTCGCCGCCGGCCAGCCCGGTGATGGTGAAGGTCTCCTCACCGGTCAGTCCCATCGAGTCGGCGTTCTCACCCTCGGGAAACTGCAGTGGCAGCACGCCCATGCCGATCAGGTTGGACCGGTGGATGCGCTCGTATGACGTGGCCAGCACCGCACGCACGCCGAGCAGCGTGGTGCCCTTGGCGGCCCAGTCGCGCGACGAGCCCGAGCCGTACTCGGCGCCGGCCAGCAGGACCAGGGGCACGCCCGCCTCGGCGTAGCTGACCGACGCGTCGTAGATGGTCGTCACCGGACCGTCCGGCTTGGTCAGGTCGCGAGTCCAGCCGCCCTCGGTGCCCGGTGCGAGCTGGTTGCGCAACCGGACGTTCGCGAAGGTGCCCCGGATCATCACCTCGTGGTTGCCGCGCCGGGAGCCGTAGGAGTTGAACTCCTTCCGGGTCAGCCCGTGCTCGGTCAGGTAGGCGCCGGCGGGGGAGTCGGTCTTGAACGCTCCCGCGGGGCTGATGTGGTCGGTGGTCACCGAGTCGCCGAGCTTGGCCAGCACCCGCGCACCCGTGATGTCGGCCAACGGCTCCGGCTCACGGCCCATGCCGTCGAAGTAGGGCGGTCGGCGCACGTAGGTGGAGCTCTCGTCCCACTGGAAGATCTCGCCCTCCGGCACGGGCAGACTGCGCCAGTTGTCGTCGCCGGCGAACAGGTCGGCATACCCCGTGGTGAACATGTCGGCGCGCAGCGAGCCGTCGACCAGCTCGGCGACCTCCTGCTCGGTCGGCCAGATGTCACGCAGGTAGACCGGCTTGCCGTCCGGGTCCGTGCCCAGCGCGTCGCGGAGCAGGTTGACGTGCATCGTGCCGGCCAGGGCGTAGGCGATCACCAGGGGAGGGGAGCACAGGAAGTTCATCCGCGTCTCCGGGTGGATGCGGCCCTCGAAGTTGCGGTTGCCGGAGAGCACCGAGCACACGGTGAGGTCGCTCCCGGTCACGGCCGTGCTGACTTCGGGGATGAGCGGGCCGGAGTTGCCGATGCACGTGGTGCAGCCGTAGCCGACCAGGTTGAAGCCGAGCTTCTCGAGCGACGGGGTCAGGCCGGCCCGGTCCAGGTAGTCGGTGACCACCCGGGAACCGGGCGCGAGAGAGGTCTTGACCCACGGCTGGCTGACGAGGCCGCGCTCGACGGCCTTCTGGGCCAGCAGCCCGGCGCCCACCATCACCGAGGGGTTGGAGGTGTTGGTGCAGGAGGTGATGGCGGCGATGACGACGTGGCCGTTGTCGACGCTGGCGCTCCTGCCGTCGGCGAGGGTGATCGGGGTGGTCTTGGAGGGCCACTCGTGCGCGGACCCGCAGGAGCAGGGGGTGTGCGGTTCGTCCTCCGGGCTGTCGTGGTCGATCGCGATCGGGTCGCTGGCGGGGAAGGACTCGCTCGAGGCCTCGTCCAGACCCTGGAGGGCCTCCTCGACGGAGCTGCCGGTGAGCAGCTGGGAGATGGCGTGCGGCACCAGTTTGAGCGGGATCCGGTCCTGGGGACGCTTCGGTCCGGCGATCGAGGGCTCGACGGTGGACAGGTCGAGCTCCAGGCGGACCGAGTACTCCGGCTCGTGCTCGGGGTCGTGCCACATCCCCTGCTCCTTGGCGTAGGCCTCCACCAGGGCGATCTGCTTCTCCTCCCGACCGGTCAGCCGCAAGTAGTCCAGCGTCACCTGGTCGATCGGGAAGATCGCGCAGGTGGAGCCGTACTCCGGGCTCATGTTGCCGATCGTCGCGCGGTTGGCCAGCGGCACGTTGGCCACGCCCGGCCCGTAGAACTCCACGAACTTGCCGACCACGCCGGTCTGACGCAGGAGCTCGGCGATCGTGAGGACCAGGTCGGTGGCGGTCGTGCCGGCCGGCAGCTCACCGATCAGCTTCAGGCCCACCACTTGCGGGACGAGCATGCTCATCGGCTGACCGAGCATGGCGGCCTCGGCCTCGATGCCGCCGACGCCCCAGCCGAGCACACCGAGCCCGTTGACCATCGGGGTGTGCGAGTCGGTGCCGACCAGGGTGTCGGGATAGGCGAGCGTGCCGCCCTGGCCGTCCTCCCGCGTGAAGACGGTCCGAGCCAGGTGCTCGAGGTTCACCTGGTGGCAGATGCCGGTGTCCGGGGGCACCACCGCGAAGTCGCGGAACGCCTGCTGGGCCCAGCGCAGCAGCTGGTAGCGCTCCTGGTTGCGCTCGAACTCCAGCTGCGCGTTGAGCTTGAACGCATCCGCCCGGCCGAAGACGTCGGCGATGACGGAGTGGTCGATGACCAGCTCGGTCGGAATGAGTGGGTTGATCTTGGTCGGGTCGCCACCGAGGTCGGTGATGGCATCGCGCATCGCCACGAGGTCGACCACGCAGGGCACGCCGGTGAAGTCCTGCATCAGCACCCGCGCCGGCGTGAACTGGATCTCGCGGCCGTGCGCTGCGCTCGGGTCCCACTGGGCCACCGCGTCGATCTGTTCGGTGTTCACCAGGTGCCCGTCCTCGCAGCGCAACAGGTTCTCCAGCAGCACCTTGAGGCTGTAGGGCAGCCGCGCGGACCCCTCGATCCGGTCCAGTCGGTGGATCGTGTAGGTCAGGTCGTCCACGACCAGCTTGCCTTCGGTCCCGTAGCTGTTGGTGCTCATGGCTCTCCATCCTTGGTCGCCGGTCAGGTGGTCGGTGGGCTGGTCAGGTTGGTTCAGTAGGGCGTCCCGATCTTGCGCCACTTGCGTCCGCCGGTGCCCGGCTCGGGCGGAGGGGTGGCCTTGCGGCTGCGGTAGACGACATACGGACGCCACAGGTACCACAGCGGATAGCTCCAGGCGTGGACGAGCCGGGTGAACGGCCACAGCAGGAACAGCAGCCAGGCCGCGACCGCATGGATCTGGAAGTAGAGCGGGGCCTGCAGGGCGACCGACACGTCCGCACTGCCGGTGAACAAGCTGCGGAACCAGATCGAGATGGTGTCGCGGTACTCGTGCCCGAGGGGTGCGTTGATGGCGGTCACGACGATCCCGAGGATGACCATGATCCCCAGCAGTACCATGGCGACCCAGTCCACCGGGCTGGTGGTGGCCTTCACCCGGGGCACGAACAGCCGACGGGTGGCGAGGATCCCCATCCCGACGATCACCAGCGCGGCCGCGATCAGGCCGGCGGTGGCGGAGAACAGGTGGTAGACGTGCTCGTCGATTCCGATGGCGTCGATCCACGACTTGGGGACGAGGATGCCGAGGACGTGACCGCCGATCGCGGCGAAGGTGCCGTAGTGGAACAGCGGCGCCCCCCACTTCAGCCGGCGCCGCTCCTGCAGCTGCGTGGAGTAGCTGGTCCAGCCGTACTGGTCGTAGCGCCAGCGCCAGATGTGGCCGACGATGAAGACGGCCATCGCGACGTAGGGCAGGATCACCCACCAGAAGTATGCCCACGTGCTGCTCATCGCCGTGCCTCCGTCCCGGTGAGGTACTCCGGTGGCGCGAAGGGCTCCAGCCCCACCTCTTCCGCGGGTGGGCCCTCCGACCAGGCCCGCGCCACCTGGGCAGCCTCCCGCCGCCCGAGCGAGGGCAGCCCCGCCTGGACTGCCGCCACGAGGTGCGCATAGGGCGACTGGGCGTCGTCCAGGGCCTTGCGGAGCAGCTCGAGGTCGGCACGGTGGGAGGTCAGCAGCTCCGCGCCGCGCCGGTTCATGGAGGCGAATTCCAGCACCAGGGGCAGGTAGTCGGGCAGCTCGTCGTCCGTCGGGGTGAAGCCCTCCACCCGGTATGCCGTCTTGAAGGCGATCATCGCCAGTCCCCGGCGCCTGGTGTCACCGAAGCGGTAGTAGGTCAGGTAGAGCGCGCAGCGGCGGCGCAGGTCGAAGGTCTCGACGTAATGGCGTGCCACCTCGGTCGGTGGGGTGTCGCGCAGCCACGCGAGGAACGTCGCGAACGCGGTGCGCGAGCTTTGCGGTGAGGTGGCCGCGGCGGCCTCCTCCAGGGCCGCCATGCCCTCGAAGAACGAAGCGGTCGGATATTGCAGCAGGACCGAGGCCAGCTTCCACGCGGGTGCCGGGTTGCGGCGTCTCACGGGGCGCTCTCCTCGGGAAAGAGGCCCGGCGCGGACCCGCTGCCGTCCCAACCGAAGAGGTTGAACCGTTGGCGCCCGGCATCGTCGCGGAACTGGTGGCTCGCGCCCGGGGAGGCGCCACCGTGGAACGCGTCGACGCCCTCGGGGCCGGTGCCGCCCATCCCCGGCCCGCCCGGGGTGTCCAGGCTGCAGAAGAGCTGTTCGTGCTGGGCCATCAACCGGCCGGCGTCCTCGGTGTGCGCCGGGGGGATGACGTAGCGCTCGTCGTACTTGGCGATGGCCAGCAGCCGGTAGAGGTCGTCCAGGTCGTCCGGCGACGCGCCCACCTGCTCGGGCAGGTCGTCGGCGGGGTCGATGCCGAGCTGGGCGGCGCGCTGGTAGCCGCGAATCGCCGCGAGCTTGCGCAGGACCCGGCGGATGTGGCTGGTGTCCCCGGCGGTGAACAGGTTGGCGAGGTACTCCATGGGGATGCGCAACGACTCGATCGTGGCGAAGACGCGATCCGGGTCGTTCTCGTCATACCCCTCGGCGTGGGCCACGTCGGCGACCGGCGACAGCGGCGGGATGTACCAGACCATGGGCAGCGTCCGATACTCCGGGTGCAGGGGGAGGGCCACCTTGTGCCGGCAGGCGAGGGCGTAGACCGGCGAACGGCGAGCGGCCTCGATCCAGTCGGTGGGGATGCCGGCGCGCTCCGCCTCGGTGCGGACCTGCGGGTCCTCCGGGTCGAGGAAGACCGACAGCTGCGCCTCGTAGAGGTCCTGCGGATCGGGGGTGGCAGCCGCCTCGAGGACCTTGTCCGCGTCATACAGGAACAACCCCAGGTAGCGCAGTCGACCGACGCACGTCTCCGAGCAGATGGTGGGTTGGCCCTGCTCGATGCGGGGGAAGCAGAAGGTGCACTTCTCCGCCTTGCCGGTGCGGTGGTTGAAGTAGACCTTCTTGTACGGGCACCCCGAGACGCAGAATCGCCAGCCGCGACACCGGTCCTGGTCGACGAGCACGATGCCGTCCTCGTCCCGCTTGTACATCGCGCCGGACGGGCAGGACGCCACACAGGACGGGTTGAGGCAGTGCTCGCAGATGCGCGGCAGGTAGAACATGAAGACGTCCTCGAACTCCATCCGCACCCGGTCCTCGAGCCCGGCGAGGTTGGGATCGGCCATCGCCCGCGCGGGCGCGCCGGCCAGGTCGTCCTCCCAGTTCGGGCCCCAGTGGAGGTTGACGTCCTTGCCGGTCAGCGCCGAGATCGAGTGGGCCGTGGGGTTGTGGGCACCGAGAGGCGCGTCGATGACGGTCTGGTAGTCGTAGGTCCACGGGTCGCCGTAGTCGTCGATCGAGGGCAGGTTGGGGTTCCAGAATATCTGCAGCAGCTTGCGCACCCGGCCACCGGCCTTGAGCTGCAACCGACCCCGCTTGTCCAGGGTCCAGCCGCCGTGCCACTGCTCCTGGTCCTCGTAGCGGCGGGGGTAGCCGACCCCGGGCTTGGTCTCGACGTTGTTGAAGTAGACGTATTCCATGCCTGGCCGGTTGGTCCACGTCTGCTTGCAGGTGACCGAGCAGGTGTGGCAACCGATGCACTTGTCGAGGTTCATCACCATCGCGACCTGCGCCATGGGCCTCATGTGTTCTACCTGCCTTCCGTCGGACCGGGTTCCGCGAATCGCCGAGCGAAGAACGAGTCAGGACTTCGTGGGGTGCGCCTGTTGGGGTGTCAGTACTCGACCTCCTGGGCACGCCGGCGGATCACGGTGATCTCGTCGCGCTGGTTGCCCGTGGGGCCGTAGTAGTTGAATCCCCAGGAGAACTGGCCGTACCCGCCGATCATGTGGGTGGGCTTGACGACCAGCCGGGTCAGGGAGTTGTCGCCACCGCCGTGCCAGCCGGACACCTCCGACTTGGGCACCATCAGGTGGCGGTCCTTCGCGTGGTACATGAACACGGTGCCCTCGGGCATGCGGTGGGTCACGACGGCGCGGCAGGCCACGACACCGTTGCGGTTGTAGGCCTCGATCCAGTCGTTGTCCTCGACCCCGATCTTCCCGGCATCCCTGGGGCTCATCCAGATGACCGGACCACCGCGGAAGAGTCGCAGCATGTGCAGGTTGTCCTGGTACTCCGAGTGGATCGACCACTTCGAGTGAGGGGTGAGGTATCGGACGGTGATCTCGGGCCGGCCGCGCTCCCGCAGTCCCTGCTCCCCGTAGTGGCGCACATAGTCGAGGGGCGGCCGGTAGGTGGGCAGGCCCTCCCCGTACTCGGCGATCCAGTCGTGGTCGAGGAAGAAGTGCATGCGCCCGGTCAGGGTGTGCCACGGCTTCTTCCGCTCCACGTTGACGACGAAGGCGGAGTAGCGCCGTCCGCCGGTCTCGCTGCCGGACCACTCCGGGGAGGTGATGACGGCGCGCGGCTGGTTCTGGGTGTCGGCGAAGGTGATCCGGTCGCCGGAGCGTTCCTCGGCGAGGTCGGCCAGCGGCATCCCGGTGCGCTTCTCGTACTCGTGCCAGCCCTGCACGGCGACCTCGCCGTTGGTGGTGCCGGACAGCGCCAGGATGCCCTCGGCCAGGTGGATGTCCCGGGTCAGCTTCGGCCGGCCGTCCGCGACGCCTCCTCGCACCCGGCCGTTGGTCCTGCCCAGGAAGTCGACCGCGGCCGTCGGCTTCCAGCTGATCCCCTTCACTCCGGTCCCCAACGTCTCCACCAGGGGCCCGAGTGCTGCCATCTTCTGCGCCACGGCGCCGTAGTCGCGCTCGACGGTGACCAGCCTCGGCATCGTCACCCCGGGCACCGGCTCGCACTCGCCGAGCGTCCAGTCACGGACCCGGCCGCCCGGCTGGGCGAGCTCGTCGGGGGAGTCGTGCATGAGGGGCGTGGCCATGAGGTCGGTGCGGGTCCCCAGGTGGGTCGCCGCAAGGCCGGAGAACCTCTCGCCGACCAGGCGGAACCACTCGAAGTCGGTGCGGGAGTCCCAGGGCGGTGAGATGGCCGGGTTGAACGAGTGCACGAACGGGTGCATGTCGGTGGTGGAGATGTCGTGCTTCTCGTACCACGTGGCAGCCGGCAGCACGATGTCGGAATAGGTGCAGGTGCTGGTCATCCGGAAGTCGAGGGTGGTGACCAGGTCGAGCTTGGCCCGGGGCGCCTCGTCGTGCCACTTCACCTCGAGGGGGCGCAGGCGCTTCGGCGACTCCTCTGCTCGGACGGCGTCCTCGACGCCGAGCAGGTGGCGCATGAAGTACTCCATCCCCTTGCCCGACGACCCGAGCAGGTTGGCCCGCCAGACCGTCATCACGCGGGGGAAGTTGGCCGGGTTGTCCGGGTCGGTGTCGGCGAAGTGCAGCCGGCCCGCCTTGAGCTCGTCCACCACGTGCTCCGCCACCGGTCGACCCGCCGCGGCGGCCTCGTCGGCCACGTCCAGCGGGTTGCGGTCGAACGCGGGGTGCGACGGGGTCCACCCGAGCCGGGACGCCTGGACCAGGCAGTCGGCGAAGGCCCGGCCGCGCAGCCGTCCCGGGCCCAGCGGGCTGGCCAGCTCCTCGGCTCCGAAGCTTTCGTAGCGCCACTGGTCGGTGTGCAGGTAGAAGAACGACGTGCCCGTCATGTGGCGGGTGGGGCGCTGCCAGTCCAGCGCGAACGCCAGGGTCTGGAAACCGGTGAGCGGCCGGACCTTCTCCTGCCCGACGTAGTGGGCCCAGCCGCCACCGTTGACCCCTTGGCACCCGCACAGCATGGTGAGCGTGAAGAAGGTGCGGTAGATCTGGTCGGAGTGGTACCAGTGGTTGGTGCCTGCCCCCATCGTGATCATCGAGCGGCCCTTGGACAGCTCGGCGTTGCGCGCGAACTCGCGTGCCACCCGGGTCGCCGCGACGGCCGGGACCGACGTGATCGTCTCCTGCCACGCGGGCGTGTAGGGGACGGGATCGTCGTAGCCCGTGGGCCACTCGCCGGGCAGCCCGTCCCGCGGCACGGCATACTGCGCCATCAGCAGGTCGAAGACCGTGGTGACCAGGTGTCCGTTGATCCGGCGGGCGGGCACCCCTCGCCGGATCGCGGTGCCGCCCTCGGTCTCGCCCTCGTCGAAGCGAGGCAGGTCGACGGTGACCGCCTCGTCGTGCCGGCCGTAGAGGGTCAGCAGCGGGTCGATCCCGCGCAGGTCGAGGTTCCAGTGCCCCATGCCCGCCTCGCCGTAGCGCTGGGCGACGGTGCCGTCCGGCAGGAACGCCTCGCCGGTCGCCGCGTCGAGCATGACGGTCTGCAGTGCGGCGTTCTCGCGCTCGGCGTCCGCGCCGCCCAGGTCCTCGGCGGTCAGGAAGCGCCCCATCACGTGGGAGTCGCCTCGCTCGGGCAGGGTCACGAGGAAGGGTAGGTCGGTGTAGGCCTTGACGTAGGTGTCGAAGTAGGGCACCGAACGGTCGCGGAAGAACTCCGTCAGGACCACGTGCCCCATCGCCATCGCCAGGGCCGCGTCGGTGCCGGGGGCGCAGGGCAGCCAGTCGTCGGCGAACTTGGTGTGGTCGGAGTAGTCGGGGCTCACGACCACGACCTTCTGCCCGCGGTAGCGCGCCTCGGTCATGAAGTGCGCGTCCGGTGTCCGGGTGATCGGCAGGTTGGTGCCCCAGATGATCAGGTATGACGAGTTCCACCAGTCCCCGGACTCCGGCACGTCGGTCTGGTCGCCGAAGACCTGGGGTGAGGCGATCGGCATGTCGGCGTACCAGTCGTAGAAGGACAGGATCGTGCCGCCGATCATGGACAGGAACCGGGTGCCCGCGGAGTAGGAGACCTGCGACATCGCCGGGATCGGCGAGAACCCCACGACCCGGTCGGGGCCGAAGGTCTTGATCGTGTGCACGTGAGCCGCCGCGATGATGTCGGTGACCTCGTCGGTGGTGGCTCGCACCATCCCGCCCCGCCCACGCATGAACTTGTAGCGCGCGGCCTTGTCCGGGTCGGAGACGATGCTGGCCCAGGCGTCCACGGGGTCGGCGAACTCGCGACGGGCCTCGCGCCAGAGCTCGAGCAGGGGGCTGCGGACGTAGGGGTAGCGCACCCGGGACGGGGAGTAGGTGTACCAGGAGAAGGACGCGCCGCGGGGGCAGCCACGCGGTTCGTACTCCGGCGAGTCGGGCCCGACGGACGGGTAGTCGGTCTGCTGGGTCTCCCAGGAGATGATCCCGTCCTTGACGTAGACCTTCCAGGAACAGGAGCCCGTGCAGTTGACGCCGTGGGTGGAACGGACGACCTTGTCGTGCCGCCAGCGCTCGTGGTAGAACGCCTCGGCGTCTCTCCCGCCCGACCGGTGCAGCTCCCGATGGTCCTTCGTCGGCTCGCCCGGGAGGAAGAACTGGGCCTTGCGCAGGAGCGTCTCGACCGGTTCCCCGGCCGGCAGCAACGGTGCCAATCGGGCGTCCTCGGATCGCGGTTCGGGTGCTGGGAGCGACATGCAACCTCCTCGCGTCGGCACCCGGCGCTGTCGGCCCGGCACCATTCCCCCGGCACCTTAGCGCCGACCTGCGAACTCGGCGAGGTGAAAATCGCCTCGTGCTCACGCGGGCGCAGTCCCCGGTCGTGCGCGGGAGGCCCCCGGGCCCTGCCTAGACTGTGTTCATGAACGAGGAACGGTCGGCGGCGCTGCCGTCCTCGCCTGCCTCCTCGCGGGTCCGCGCCCGCCTCGCGCGCCTGGGTGGGCCGAGGCCGGGCAACCATGCCGTCCTCGAGCCGATGCTGCGCACCGTGCGTCGGACCCACCCCAAGGCCGACCTGTCGGTGATCGAACGTGCGTATGCCGTGGCGGAGCGCGCGCACCGCGGGCAGCTGCGCAAGAGCGGTGACCCCTACATCACCCACCCGCTCGCGGTGACGACCATCCTGGCGGAGCTCGGCATGACGCCGGACACGCTCGCCGCGGCCCTGCTGCACGACACGGTGGAGGACACCGACTACGGCCTCGAGCAGCTGACCCGCGAGTTCGGCCAGGACATCGCAGGCCTGGTCGACGGGGTGACCAAGCTGGAGAAGGTCAAGTACGGCGACGCGGCCCAGGCCGAGACGGTGCGCAAGATGGTGGTCGCGATGGCCCGGGACATCCGGGTCCTGGTGATCAAGCTCGCCGACCGCCTGCACAACGCGCGCACCTGGCGCTACGTCTCGGTGGAGTCGGCCCAGCGCAAGGCCAACGAGACCCTCGAGATCTACGCGCCGCTGGCCCACCGGCTGGGCATGAACACCATCAAGTGGGAACTCGAGGACCTGTCCTTCGCCACCCTCTATCCGAAGGTCTACGACGAGATCGTCCGCCTCGTCGCCGAACGCGCGCCGGCCCGCGAGGAGTACCTCGCCGGCGTCCGCGAGCACATCAAGAACGACCTGCGCGCCGCGAAGATCAAGGCGACCGTGACCGGGCGGCCCAAGCACTACTACTCCGTCTACCAGAAGATGATCGTCCGCGGTCGCGACTTCGAGGAGATCTACGACCTCGTCGCGGTGCGCGTCCTGGTCGACAGCGTCCGCGACTGCTATGCCGTCCTCGGTGCGCTGCACGCGCGCTGGAACCCGGTGCCGGGCCGGTTCAAGGACTACATCGCGATGCCCAAGTTCAACATGTACCAGTCGCTGCACACGACGGTCATCGGGCCCGGCGGCAACCCGGTCGAGATCCAGATCCGCACCCACCAGATGCACCGGCGGGCGGAGTACGGCGTGGCCGCGCACTGGAAGTACAAGGAGGACGGCACCGCCACCACCTCCGTCGGCAAGGACGGCGACTCCGGCGCCATCAACGACATGACCTGGCTGCGCCAGCTGCTCGAGTGGCAGCGGGAGACGTCCGACCCGGGGGAGTTCCTCGACTCGCTGCGCTTCGAGATCAACGCGCGCGAGGTCTATGTCTTCACCCCTCAGGGGGAGGTCATGGGCCTGCCGGCAGGGTCGACCCCGGTGGACTTCGCCTACGCGGTCCACACCGAGGTGGGCCACCACTGCATCGGCGGCCGGGTCAACGGGCGGCTCGTGCCCCTGGAGAGCCCGCTCGAGAACGGCGACGTCGTCGAGATCCTCACCTCCAAGGCGGACGGCGCCGGCCCCAGCCGCGACTGGCTGACCTTCGTCAAGAGTCCTCGCGCGCGCAACAAGATCCGCCAGTGGTTCTCCAAGGAACGTCGTGAAGAGGCGATCGAGAACGGCAAGGAGCAGATCGCCAAGGTGCTGCGCAAGCAGGGGCTGCCCCTGCAGCGCCTGATGTCGCACGAGAGCCTGACCGCGCTCGCCGGCGAGCTGCGCTATGCGGACATCGACGGGCTGTATGCCGCAGTGGGGCAGGGCCACGTCTCCGCGCAGCACGTCGTCACCACCCTGGTGGCCACGGCAGGCGGTGAGGACGGCGCCACCGAGGACCTGGCGGAGGCGACCAACCCCAGGTCGGTGCGCAAGCGCGGCCAGGACCCCGGCGTGGTCGTGGTCGGCACCGCCGACGTCTGGGTCAAGCTGGCCCGCTGCTGCACGCCGGTGCCCGGCGACCCGATCATCGGCTTCGTCACCACGGGCAGCGGTGTCTCGGTGCACCGGGCCGACTGCACCAACGCCGAATCGCTGAAGGCGCAGCCGGACCGACTGATCGACGTGGCGTGGTCGCCCTCGGCGGCCAGCGTCTTCCTCGTCGCGCTGCAGGTCGAGGCGCTCGACCGCAACCGGCTCCTGTCCGACATCACCCGGGTGCTGTCGGAGCAACACGTCAACATCCTGTCGGCGAGCGTGCAGACCTCACGCGACCGCGTCGCCATCTCCAAGTTCACCTTCGAGATGGGCGACCCGAGCCACCTCGACCACGTCATCAAGGCCGTCCGCCGGATCGACGGGGTCTTCGACGTCTACCGCATCACCGGTGGCAGGCACCAGCGCGGGGCCGAGGAGCAGTCCCGGTCGGCGAGCTGACCGGGTCCGCGTGAGGCGAAACGGGACCGTCGACCTCTCCGGGCCGGTTCAGGCGGGGGAGAGGAAGGCCGCCAGCGCCGCGGCATACATCGCCTGGTCCTGGGCGCCGGCCAGCTCCCGGGTTGAGTGCATCGCCAGTGTCGGGGCCCCGAAGTCCACGGTCGTCGCGCCCGTGAGGGCCGCGGTCATCGGGCCCACGGTCGAGCCGCAGGGCAGGTCGGATCGGGTCACGAACTTCTGCACGGGCACGTCCGCCTGGGCGCACGCCTCCAAGAACGCGGCCGCTCCGAGGGAGTCGGTGGCGTAGCGCAGCTGCTGGTTGACCTTGAGCACGGGTCCGCCGTTCATCGCGATCTGGTGCTGCGGCTCGTGGCGGTCGGCGTAGTTGGGGTGCGTGGCGTGGGCCATGTCGCCAGAGGCGATCACCGTGCCGGCGAGCGCCCGCAGGTAGGCGTCGCGGTCACCACCTTGGCTGATCACGATCCGCTCGAGCACGGTGGGCAGGAGCCGGGAGAACGCACCGCGCTCGGACATGCTGCCGACCTCCTCGTGGTCGAAGAGGACGAGGACCGGGGTCCAGGGCCGGGCCGGTGCCTGTTCGGCGGCCGCGAGGAGCGCCTGCACACCGGCGTAGCTCGTGGCCTGGTTGTCCAGACGCGGAGCGGCCACCAGCTCGCGGTCGCGTCCCACCCGGCGCGAAGGCGTCAGGTCGTGGGTCATCAGGTCCCAGCCGAGGACGTCGTGCTTCTCGACGTCCACCTGCTCTGCGACGTATGCCGTGAAGTCACCCGGTCCGTCACCGATGCCCCAGATGGGCGACAGGTGCTGCTGGCGATTGAGCTTGAGGCCGTCCTGGTCGAGGCTGCGGTCGAGGTGGATGGCCAGTTGCGGGACGCGCAGCACCGGGTCGTCGATCCGCACCAGACGGCCCTCGACGCCGGCCGCGGTCCGGACCGCCACGCGGCCGGAGAGGCCCAGGTCGCGGTCGAGCCAGGAGTTGAGGAGGGGTCCGCCGTAGACCTCGACCCCGATCAGCTGCCAACCCGCCCGGGCCAGGTCCGGCTGTGGCTTGATCCGCAGGTTGGGGCTGTCGGTGTGCGCGCCGACGACCCGGAAGGGGGTCGCCGCGCCGTCCGCGTGCTCGGTGGTCCAGGCCACCAGAGACCCGCCCCGCACCAGGTAGTGCCGGCCCGCGGTGGTCGGCCACGGCTCGGTCTCCGTCACCCGGCGAAAGCCCTGCTCCTCCAGCTGCCGACCGGCCTCGGCGCACGCGTGGAACGGGGACGGCGAGGCGTCGACGTAGGCGCACAGCCCATCGACCGCGGTGTCGGTGTCGAAGCTGAACGCCATGGATGGACTCCTCCTGGTGGGTGGTCGACCGGTGCATCGGCGGGACGAGGTTTGCCCCTCACTGGCCCGAGCCCCACCTTGGCACAGCCCCAACGGGCGAGGCGGAGCCAGTGGTGCGAGTCAGGCGCCGAACTCCTGAAGGCCGCGGCGGGCCTGCTGCAGCCACTGCTCCCGCGCCTCCAGCGCGGACCGCGCCTCCTTCACCGTGCGCTCGTTGCCCGAGGCCTCGGCCTTGGTGAGGTCGGCACGAAGGTCCGTGACGGCGGACTCCAGTTGCTCCACCAGTGACTGGGCTCGCGCAGCAGCCTCCGGATTGCTGCTGGCCCAACGCTTCTCGTCCGCCTCACGGACCTGGGACTCGACACGCCGCAGTGACTTCTCGATGCGGGCCATGTCCTTGCGCGGGACCTTGCCAGCGGCGTCCCACCGGTCCTGGATGCCGCGCAGCGCCTGCTTGGCCGCGTCGAGATCGGCAACGGGCAGGATCGACTCGGCCTCGGCGAGAAGCTTCTCCTTGACGGCGAGGTTCGCCTCGAACTCGACGTTCTCCGCGGCGACGACCTGGTCCTTGGCCTGGAAGAACGCGTCCTGCGCGCTGCGGAAGCGTTCCCAGAGCGCGTCGTCGTCGGCCCGGGCTGCGCGACCGGCCTTGCGCCAGCGGTCCATCAGCTGCTTGTATGCCGTGGCCGTCGGGCCCCAGTCCTTGCTCCCCGACAGTGCCTCGGCCTCCTTGACCAGCTTCTCCTTGGCCCGCTTGGCCTCGGCGTGGGTCTCCTCGAGCCGGGCGAAGTGCACGCGGCGCAGCTTGTCGAAGCCGTTGCGGGCTGCGCTGAACCGCTGCCAGAGAGCGGTCTCGGTCTCCCGGTCCAGACGGGCCCCGGTGCGCTGCAGCTGCTTCCACTCGTCCAGCAGTGCCCGCATCCGGGCACCGCTCGCCTTCCACTGGATCTTGCTCTCCGGCTGGGCGGCGATCTGTTCGGCCTGCGTCACGAGCTCCTCGCGTTGGGCACGGCTGCGCTCCCGTGCCGCGGCCCGCTCGGCTCCCTCGAGCTTGCGCTTGACGGCGTTGGCGTCGGCGATCTGCTCCACGGTCGCATCGAGGGCGGCCAGGTCGCCCACCACGTTTGCCGAGCGCACTTGGGCGCGAAGCTTCTTCAGCGCCTCCGCGGCGTCATGGGTCGACAGGTCGGTCTGGGTGACCCGCTGCAGGAGCAGGTCGGCGGACGCGGCCAGCTCGTCGTACTTGCGGGCAAAGTAGGCGAGCGCCTCCTGCGGAGTGGCGTCCGGGTAGGACCCGACTTCGCGCTCACCGTCGGGGGAGCGGACGAAGACCGTGCCGTCCTCGGCGACCCGCCCGAACGACGCCGCGACAGAGGCCGGTTGGTGCACGTGCGGCGCAGGAACGGGCACCGCCGCGGCTGGCGCGCTCGGCATCACCCGAGGGGTGGGCACCGGGCCGGGTTTCG